>CAIVPF010000114.1 GCA_903907745.1 uncultured Cytophagaceae bacterium
AAAAGTCCTAAGCGTGTGCTATGGTCTTTTTTGTTCTTTTTAAGGTGCTCAGTCAAATAATTGATTCTGTACGTGAATAACGCAATTTGCGATTCAGAAGAACCAGTATCGATCTTTGACTTTGCTTTCCCCTTCGTTTCGAAAATCTCTTGTTTTTTCTCGGGTGACAAATACATCTTTTACCAGTTTTAAAAGTTTTGAAAAATTAATTCGCAAAAGTACCGAAAAGCTTTGAGAATTGCAAACGTAATTTCTGCCAAACCACTCGATAAAAATCTGATTCAAATAAACGCGAGTCATTCAGGGATATTTTCATGAAATAAAGGCCAATGACCCCTAGGATAAAGTTGGAAGCCCATGCCCCCATTTGTAAAAGTACCTTCCCTTCTTTGGCCATCTTATCCCCCTGTTGGGTTAAAATATACATTAATATAAAAAACGACACAGCCACCACGACCGGAATACCAAAGCCACCTTTCTTAATAATCGCTCCCAAAGGCGCGCCGATTAAAAACATAACGAGGATGGTCAGCGCATTGGTAAACTTATGATGCCATTCTAAATTTGATTTTTTCAACACACTTTCTTTGTCATCTAAGGAAACTAAATTGGCATGTCCGTAGGCCAACATATTTTCACTTTGTTGCAATGCAATGTCATAAGGCGACTTCTTCGATTTTTTCAATCCTTTCGCCAAGCGACTTTTCAACCACGGGGTTTTGCCTTTAAATACCAATAACGATTGGTTGATTGGTTTTTGATGATACATAAAATTAGGAGAGGTGGCTCGAATAAACCCATATTTCATGCTTTTGACGATTCGTTCAAGCGAATCTACGTCATCGGCCAACTGCCAGTTATTCCGCATAATCTCATGATGCGCGAATTGGTTTTCATCCGTTTTATGAATGTCAAAGGCGTCTAAAGACATCACGATTTTGCTCCGACTAAAATGATGTAAAGCCATATCGCTCGCATCTAGGTTATTTCCCCGATCGGCGTCTTCCAGGTAATCTTTGCCATTAAATAGCTCAAAAATCAAGTATTTCTTCCCTAAAATAGTGTACATCTGTGCCGAATCGGCCAAAGTCACATGTCGATTTCCATCATTGTGGCTATGGTCGTAAATGATTAAGGACTTCAGCGTCTTATTATCGGGGTATTTTTTTGCCACTTTGATCGCATATCCCGGGAGGTCCGTATAAAAAATTCCCTCCTTAATGTTCAGGGTCGTTTTTGTGGTTTTGATATCGTATAAGAGACTCCATCCCTTCAAGTTCGCCCAGGGCAAGGCCACATTCGTGAACCAAAACATGAAGACACTTAAAAGCGTAGCGACGACAAAAATAGGCCTTAGGATTCGTATGATGGATATTCCCGCACTTTTCAGGGCGGTCAATTCGAAATTTTCCCCTAATTTCCCAAAGGTCATCAGGGAAGAAAGCAACATGGCTAAAGGTAAGGCGAGCGGGACGGTGATTAAGGAAAAATAGAAAAAGAGTTCCACATAGACGGTCGCTCCGAGGTCTTTACCAAATAAATCAGCAAAATAAAAGAGGACTAAGCGCAGGAGGAAAATAAAGATGACTACGAGGAGAGTCAATACAAAAGGCCCCCAGAAGGCTTTAAGAACTAATTTGTCTAATTTACGTATCATTAACTGCCTACGATTTCTTTTAATTTGTCAGTCAGATAATCCCATAATTCGGTCGCATCTTCCGGAGATTTGAAGGTAGATGCACTATCGAAGACCTTTAAATAGGTGGTATTGCTTAGTTCACTAACGTCCAAAATTAACTCGATATAGGAGGAATTCGGTGCTGAATCTGGCCGATCAAACTCGAATTTAACCGACTTATTCGTTTTGTTTTGGACTAATTGGGCATTGTGATGCTCATCATCCCAGAAAAAAATAAAATTTTCGGCATTTTTGACGGTTACTTGATCGGCAAACCATTGTTGGAGCCCCGAAGCCGTGCTTAAATACGGGTAAAGTACTTTTGGTGAGGCTTTTATCTCGTATTCGAACTCAAAATGTGTTACTGCCATGGTCTAAAAAAGGCTCAATTTTTTCCTTTAAACAAAGGTATTCTTTCTAGGCTAATTCGCAAATGGGGATTCAAATATAATAAGTATTCAGAAAAAATTTGTGAACTCAAGCCTTTCGATTAACTTTGCATCCTGATTTGGCGGGGTAGCTCAGATGGTTAGAGCGTTGGATTCATAACCCAAAGGTCGGCAGTTCGATTCTGCTCCCCGCTACTAAACATCCCTTTTATAGGGATTTTTTTTTGCGATGAAAAAGCCTTCATTTGATTCGATTTTCATGGAATTGGCCCAAAATTTGGCCTTGCGTTCGCATTGTACGCGGGCGCAAGTGGGGGCTGTTTTAACGAAAGACACGCGGATTATTTCGATTGGATACAATGGTCCTCCTTCGGGCACGCACAATTGCGACGAAGATTTTAAGGAGGAAGGGGGTTGTCCTAAGGATTCAAAGGGTTCATGTTCGCTGGCTTTGCATGCGGAACAAAATGCCATTCTGTACGCTTCTAAAAATGGGGCGGTGATTGAAGGATCTACGATTTATGTGACTTTGTCTCCGTGTATTTCTTGTGCACGGATTATTTACAGCATGAAAATTAAGCGGGTGATCTATTTACATTCCTATTCGGCCTACAAAGGTTTGGCATCGGATGAGGGGGTGGATTTTCTTCGTAAATTTGGTGTTCAGGTGCTCGCTTACACCGATGTATGAAAAAAGGTAGGACCTTCGCCCTACCCTTTTGGTATCTTAATGGTGGTGACCGCCTTCGCCGTGGACGTGTCCATGGTCTAATTCTTCGGTTGTCGCCTCTCTGATTGTCAATATTTTTCCTGCAAACATGAGTTCTTTTTCGGCCAAAGGGTGATTAAAGTCCATCATGACGTTTTCGGGTCCGATGGAAACGACCATGCCTTGCATGCGATTTCCTTCTTCGTCGGTCATGGGAATGTAATTACCTTCTTTGAGGATGTCGTCGGGATTTTGTCCGTCCACTTGGAAAATGGATTTTGGAAGGGAAATGATGGCATTGGGGTCGATGTTGCCATAGGCATCTTCGGCTGCGATGCTAAATTCGAAGGTATCGCCAACGGACAGATTTAATAAATGTCCCTCAAAAGCTTCAGGAAGGCCACTTAAACCGTGGATAAAGACCATAGGTTCGTTTTCATCGACGATTTCGACGATGTCGGGTTGTCCATTTTCATCTGGGAAGGCTAATTGGTAGCTAATGGAAACGACTGAATTGGGTGCGATTTGCATGATAATACGTTATTTTGGCGCAAACCTACGGCCTTTTTTTGAGAATGGGCGTATTGACTAAATATAATTTTTCCCAATCCGCCCTTTTGCTTAGCTTTGTGCATGCGCTTTGTGCACCTCCAATATGATAAAAACGACCTTAGAAGTACGGAAGGATATTAAGAAAAAGGCCCTTGCTCCTATTTATTTATTGCATGGGGATGAGCCATTTTTTATAGATGAATTGGTGCATGCCTTTGAAACGGAGGTTTTGTCGGAGGATCAGCGGAGTTTTAATCAGTTTGTGTTGTTTGGGAAGGACCATACGATTGGGTCGGTGGTTTCGCATGCGCGGAGATATCCGATGATGTCGGAATTGCAGGTGATTATTGTGAAGGAAGCGGTTTGTTTGGAGGCGGCTTTGAAGTCGAAGGAGGAAATGAAGGCCTTTGAGGACTATTGTGCGCGTCCTACGCCTTCGACGATTTTGGTATTTGCCTTGAAGACATTATTGACAGATAAGTCTAAATTACTGGCTCCTTTCGCTGCTCATGGGGTTGTGGTGGCGTCCAAAAAGATCTCGGATGATAAGTTGGGTGCATGGTTGAAGGATTATTTGGGTCAGCATTCGATTCGTATTCAGCCTACTTCTTTGGAAATGATGGTTTCGTTTGTGGGGGCTGATTTACAGCGGATGGCCCATGAGGCGGATAAATTGATCGTGAATGTCCCAGCGGGCTCTGAGGTGGGCGCAGAAGAGGTGGAGAAGTACATTGGGATTAGTCGGGAGTATAATTATTTTGAATATCAAAAAGCGATTATGCAGCGGAATGTGGAGCGGGCGCAAAAGATTGCCTTTTATTTCGCTGATCATACGAAACAGAATCCGGTGGCTCCCATGCTGATTATGTTGTTTAATTTTTTTGCCAAAGTCCTTCAGGCACATGATTTGGGGGCGATGTCGGATGGGGAGATGGCGAAGGTGCTCGGGATTAATCCTTATTTTGTGCGGGATTATATGACCGCGAAGCGTAATTATCCTTTGGGAAAGGTGGTTCGTGTGATAGAGGCCATTAAGAATGCGGATTTAAAGGTCAAAGGGGTATTAGGGCATGCGCAGACGGACCGGGAGATTATTTTGGATTTGAGTTTTGAGATTTTGCATCTTTAGTTGATGCCTTGGAAATCATCGGTTTTGATGTATCCGAATTGTCCGTCGAAATAGCAATTTGCCCATACTTCTTGTTCGTTCCAGTGGCTGATGATATTTCCTTTTTTCAAAATGATTTTAACGGGGGCTGCGGAGGATGAGAATTCGCGGAGGAAGACTTTGTCTTTTTTGATGATTCCGAAATTCAGGAAGTTGGGGTAATTCGTCAGGATTAACATTCCTATCAGGAAAAGAGCGAGGTAGGTGATGTAGGAGGGTTTGATGTGGCGATTTTTCCTTTTTTTATTGAGTAGAATGAGGAAGGAATAGGCGGCTAGGAGCAGTAAAAATCCGATGATGTAGGGGAAAAAGGCGAAATAGAGCCATTGGAGTTGGTTTAGGAAATTAATTTGAAAGCCTTGGACTTGTTGTTTTTCGCCGATTTCTGCGATGCGTTTAGCGATTTCGGGGGTGGCATTTTGGGCTTGAATGCTGGATAGGTAGGTTAATTCGGTGACCCAGTCGTTTTTTTCTTTGGCGATGAAAGCGAGTTTATACTTGATGTTTTCTGATTCTTGGGAAGCTGAGGCGAGGTTTAGGAGGTATATCTTTTCTGCTTCGAGCAGGCGGTTGGATTTAAAGAGTAAATCGGCCTTATGGATTTCCTTTGTATCTATTTGGCAATAAGCATGTTGCCCAAAGCCGAAGCAGAAAATAAGGTAAAATATAATTTTATTTAGATGGCTTGCTTGCATAATTCGAAAAACTATGATAGTTTTGCACCGCAATAAAGGTAAAATTTACCTGATTTGCAAAATGAAGTTGGCCAGTGGCTGAACTTCCCTAGGGCTCCAGCGTGGGCCATTTGATATACAAGCGTGAGCTTGATGATTCCGTAGCTCAGTCGGTAGAGCAATACACTTTTAATGTATGGGTCCTGGGTTCGAATCCCAGCGGGATCACCACTTCAAATTAAAAACACTGTCTATTTCAATATAGATGGTGTTTTTTTTGATATATACACCAACGATTACTAAGTGTCTCCGCAGTGTCTCCTTTTGAGCCTATTTTTTCAATTATAAAAGACAAAATTAAGCATTCTTTATTAACGCGCTGTAAGTGTCGGTCTTTTCGCTTGCCTATAACGGTTTGCAGCTACCAGAAGGTGGCGATTTTCACCACAAAACTTCATGCGAAGAACCGCACTACAATTATACAAAAAACTGTCATACGCAGCACTGAACCGCCACTTTTGCCAAACCGCTGTTAGGCGTTCGTTCTTTTTTTTCGTCAGTTGTTGTCCGTGTCATTTTATGTTGTACATTTGTAACCATTGTATAAGGTTAAACTACTTGGTTATGAATGAATATTTAACACTCTCCGAAGCCTCTGAACTCATAGGCAAAAGCAAAGAAACTCTCAGACGTTGGGATAGAGAAGGCAAGCTGTCTGCTGTCCGTGAACCAATGAGTAACTACCGTGTCTATAAACGAGAACAAGTTGAAACACTGTTTGCGGAGTTTGTCAACCACGATGCAGAAGATGTTGTAACCAATTACATTGAGCCGCACAATGATTATAGTGTCTTGGAATTGTTTGCCGGTGCAGGTGGTTTGGCTGTTGGAATGGAAAAAGCAGGTTTGAAATGTGTCGCATTGAATGAAATTGATAAATGGGCTTGTCAAACTTTGCGAAAAAACCGTCCAAACTGGAAAGTCTTGGAGGGCGATATTAAAGCGTTTGATTTTACCGAATATCATAATAAAGTTGATGTTGTTACTGGTGGATTTCCTTGTCAAGCGTTTAGTTACGCTGGAAAAAAATTAGGCCTTGCTGATGCAAGAGGAACTTTGTTTTATGAGTTTGCAAGAGTTGTCAAAGAAGTAAACCCACCGATTTGTATTGGCGAAAATGTTCGTGGTCTGTTAAGTCACGAAAACGGAAAAACCTTGCAAGGAATGATTTCAATTTTAGATGAAATTGGCTACAATGTAGTTCCTGTCCAAGTGTTGAAAGCAATAAATTACAGAGTGCCGCAAAAAAGAGAACGTTTAATTTTAGTTGGAATTAGAAAAGATATTGATTTACAATATGAGTATCCAAAACCGCACAAGAAAATATATAATTTAAAAGACGCCTTGAAAAAAGGCGAACTGTTTGATACAAATGTTCCAAAGTCAACTGGTGCAAAATATCCACAAAGCAAAAAAGCTGTTTTAGATTTAGTTCCGCAAAAAGGATATTGGCGTGATTTACCATTAAAAATTCAAAAGGAATTTATGGGTGGTAGTTTTCATTTAGGTGGCGGAAAAACTGGAATTGCAAGGCGAATAGGTTGGGATGAACCTTGTTTGACTTTAACTTGCAGTCCTGCACAAAAACAAACTGAAAGATGTCATCCCGATGAAACTCGCCCGTTTACTGTTCGTGAGTACGCACGAATACAAACTTTTCCTGATGATTGGAAATTTGAGGGTTCAATGGCTCAACAATACAAACAAATCGGAAACGCAGTTCCTGTTAATTTAGGAACAGAAGTTGGCTATTCAATGGTGAAGTTTTTGAACCAATACTATAACTTGTCAAAGCCAAGATAGTAGTTGTAATTTTCAAAAGTTATTTGGTCTAAGATGCTTCTTTTGCTTTTCTTAGTTCCTGCTTTTAATTCATCCAGTGCTGAATTTTCTGCAATATCCTCGCTTTTTTCAGCCGATTTTAAATAGTCTTTGATAGCAACTGGCAGCACTTTGTAAAGTTGAAACATTGCATCATCTTGTCCTGAAAGTAAAGCGTAAAACTGGTCGCCAGAAATCTTATAAACTCTGCTATGACTGTATTCTTTGCCGTTAATGTCGCCACTCCAAAGTTCACAAAAACTTCCTTTTGCTAAAATCTGAACCCAATAGCATTTTGCTTTTTTGTAGTCGTTAGCATAACGTGCTAATTTTTGAAACAAGGCCTCTGCTGCACTGCTGTTCATTGTATTGTGTTTGTTCTTGATGTCGGCAAACAACGTATCGTTTTTGGCTTTGATGTCATAACCACTCAAATTACCTGCTTGATAGCCTTTGATACCGCCTAAAATTTGCTCGTGAAAAGTCCCGATTGAATTGTTGATTGATTTGTCAATTTGCCTCAAAATCTCTGATTGAATAAGGCTTTCTTCGTCTATGTCGTTAAACTTTGCATCAAAAGTCAGTTTAATGGTGTCAACTTTGTTTGAGTAAAAGTTCTTTTTCGTGATGTTGTTTTTAGCCTTCAAATATGCTTTATGCAAGTTGCCGATGCAATCCAATAAATGGTCGTCTGAGATGAAGTTTAAATATTTATTTTTCATTCAATTCTGTCTAATTTGTCCGCCGTAAGTAGCATTAAAAGTTAATTTTTGGTCAGTCGCCCGATTGTTGTATTGTCGCTATAGAATGACGCCTAACGTTTTGCGGCTACCCGAAGGGCGGGACTTTTACCACAAAACTTGATTTGAAAAACTAATGTTTGATTAACC
>CAIVPF010000115.1 GCA_903907745.1 uncultured Cytophagaceae bacterium
ATAAAGGATGTAAAAACGAAAGAAGACATCATCGGCGCTACCATCTTATTGCAAGGATCTACCAAAGGTGCTTCTACGGATATAAATGGATTTTTCAATTTTGGCAAATTGCCAGTTGGGACCTATTCTTTAAAAATTTCATTCGTAGGTTATCAATCGAAGGTATATGAGGGAGTCAAGGTGACTGCTGACCAGGTGACTGAATTGAATTTGACAGTAGCCGAAGAATCTGCAACCCTAGCGGAAGTGAAAGTAGTGGCGCAACGCCTAACGAACACCGAGGTTTCTGTGATATCAGAATTAAAGGCAGCCCAATTAGTCGTGTCTGGTATTTCGGCCGCTCAAATTACCAAAACCTTAGACCGTACCGCCGCAGAAGTGGTGAAGCGTGTTCCAGGGGTTACGATTTTCGGTGAGCGTTTTATTAATATTCGTGGTTTGAATGAGCGCTATAATACGGTTCAATTAAATAATACATTTGCTCCTTCCATGGAAACGGATATGCGTTCGTTTTCATTTGATATTATTCCAGCAGGTCAAATCGACCGGATTTTAGTGTTTAAATCTCCAGCGGCGGAGTTGCCAGGTGAATTTGCTGGGGGGGTCGTTAAAATCTTTACAAAGTCGATTCCAGAAAATAACTTTTTAACTATCGACGTGAGTAATTCTTTCCGCGATGGAACGACAGGAGAGTCTTTTAGTTCCCCTCAACATGGTGCAAACTATTATACTGGTTTCAATACTGGTTATTTTGATTTGCCTAAAAGTTTTCCAACTTCCAAGTTTACATTTCCGAGTTCAGGTGATGCATTAGCCCAAGTAGGCCGCTCTTTAAAAAATAACTGGGTAGCTGATAAATCCACGGCCAATCCTGATATGAGAATTTCCTTATCGAGTGGTTTAAAGTTTAATATTGGAAATGTGAAGGTTGGTAATGTAACCGCCATTAATTATTCAAGTACGAGAACTTTGTATAATATGGTTCGTAATGATTATGAGTTCAGTAAGGCCAAGCCAGAATTTATTTTCAATTTTAATGACCAACAGTTTTCAACAGCGATTCGGGTGGGTGTGCTTCACAACTGGGCTTTCCGTTTAAATGATCACCATACGATTGAGATTAAAAACTTGTTTAATCAGTTAAGTAATTCCCAATTTGTTGACCGTACGGGAATTGACAATGGGGCGAATTGGAATATTCAATCCTTTGATCAGGTATATCGGGGTATTTATACGGGTCAATTATCGGGTAAGCATGATTGGAATGATGGCAATACGAAGTTAGACTGGGTAGCTGGGTATAACTCTTCTTTCCGCGATCAGCCAGATTATAAGCGTTTCCGTTATTTAATCGATGGGTCTAATAAAGTATTATACGTTCCGACAGGGGCTGCTCAAACCTTTAACTTAGGTCGGACAAACATCATTCTTTCTGAAAGTTCATATACAGGGGGCTTAAACCTTTCGCACAAATTTGTTCTGTCTGAAGGGAAAGAATTAGAATTCAAAACGGGGCTATTTGCGGAATCAAAAAAACGTCAATTTGATGCACGTAACTTAGGTTATGTGAAGGCAAATAGTTCTATGTTTAATGTAGGAGGATTGCCTATCGATCAAATTTTTTCAGAAGCGAATATCAACAGCACTAACGGTGTCAAATTGGACGAACAAACCAATCCGAGTGACGCATATTCTGCAACGAATGATTTATTGGCCGCCTACATTCAAGGAGGTTATGCGATTGGTACCAAATTCAATTTAGTGGCAGGTATCCGTGCTGAAAATAACAGCCAGAAATTGAAGTCCTTCGACATGACCGGTAAAATTCCAATCAATTATGATAACACAAAATTAAATGTGTTGCCTTCATTTAATTTGACCTACAATTTTACTGAAAAATCTTTGTTGCGTTTAGGTTATGGTCAAACGATCAACCGTCCAGAATTTAGAGAGGTTGCCCCATTTGCCTTTTATGATTTTGTGAATAATCGTAACATTTCTGGAAATCCTAATTTGAAAAATGCGAGTATTCAAAACTTTGATTTCCGCTATGAAAAATATCCAACTCCTTCGGAGGTCATGAGTTTGGCCTTATTCTACAAACAATTTACAAACCCAATTGAGGTGGTTTTCGCATCAGGATCGAATCCAGAGTTAAATTTTGCGAATGCGCAAAGCGCTTATAGTGCGGGTGTGGAGGCAGAAATTAGAAAGAATTTACAAGCTGAAAACCCAAACAGTTTTTTAGGAAAATCAAGTCTTGTGTTTAATGGAGCTTATATTTTAAGCAAGGTTTCCTTGGGTTCAGGCGCAGGAGCCAATCAATCAGATAATCGTCCTTTGCAAGGCCAAAGTCCTTACATTTTAAATGCTTCGTACAATTATAATGATCAGAAAAAAGGATTGCAGGTGAATGTATCCTTTAATGTGATTGGCAAACGTATTTATGCGGTGGGAAATAACTACGGCTATAATTATCCAGATTGGTATGAAATGCCTCGTAATGTAGTAGATCTTACATTCTCAAAACGCGTAAGTAAAAATATTCAATTGAAAGGCGGTATCAGCGATATATTGAATAATAAAAACATCGTATTACAGGATGGTAATCAGGATGGAAATTTTGATACTTCGAAGGATCAAATCATTCAATCCTATTCCCCTGGTCGCGTATTTTCATTAGGTCTAATTTTCACTCCTTTTGGATTCTAGTTTTAACATATAACAATTAAATTAAATCAATTAAAATGAAACAATTAAAAACAAGATTATTCAAGGTACTTTCGGTGATGGCCGTTGTATCGCTTGCTTTTTCTGCTTGTCAGAAAGATGAGGAAGTATTTCCTGTTCCAACGGTAACTGCTGGTTCAACTCAGTCAGGAATTGCTGGAGCTACTGTTAGTATTAAAGCGACTGTAAGTGCGCCTGCTGGTTTAAAATCAATTACCATATTGAAGAATGGTGTTGCATTTGATAGCAAATCATTCATGGGTACAGAAAAAACGGCTGACTATGCAAAGGATTATGTAATTGAAGGAGCTGCTGGTACAGTAGTAACATTTAGTATTCAAGCAACAGATGCTAAAAATCAGGTAAGTTCAATTACGCCAATTTCTGTTAATGTAACGGCTATTCCGCCAAAAGAAATCGTTTTGGTTAAAGGAAACTTGGACCCAGGTAACATTACTTGGACTTCTGATAAAATCTACAAATTAGTAGGATTTGTTCGTGTAGGTCAAGAAGATGCTTTCGGTGTAATCACAAAGAAAAGTGTATTGACAATCCAACCAGGAACTGTGATCATTGGTGATCGTGCTTCTAAAGGTGCTTTGATTGTTCAACGTGGTTCTCAAATTATCGCGAACGGAACGGCTTCTTCTCCTATCGTATTCACATCTGAGCGTTTACCAGGTGAGCGTGAAGCAGGTGACTGGGGTGGATTAGTACTTTGTGGTCAAGCGCCAAACAATTTACCAAACGATGCGACAAACCGTCAATTAGAAGGTGGTTACGGTGCATTCCATGGAGGTACTGATGCAGCAGATAATTCTGGTTCATTGAAATATGTACGTTTAGAATATGCGGGTATCCCGATCAACCCGAACCAAGAGGTTAACTCGTTGACGATGGGTTCTGTAGGCTCAGGTACGACGATTGATTATGTACAAGCTTCATTCGGTTTGGATGATTCCTTCGAGTGGTTTGGTGGAACTGTGAATGCAAAACACTTAATCGCTTACAAAGGTTTGGATGATGATTTCGATACAGATAACGGATTCTCTGGATATGTTCAATACGGTGTAGGTATTCGTGGTGCTGCGATTGCGGATCAGTCAGGTTCAAATGGTTTCGAGTGTGATAATGATGCGAATGGTTCTGCTAATACGCCATTTACTTCTGCTATTTTTGCGAACATGTCGATCATCGGTGCGAAGGGTGCAACAAACATTGCGATTGACCCATTGTTCCAACACGGAGCTCAGTTACGTCGTAATAACAAACAAAAGATTTACAACACAGTAATCACAGGATATCCATATGGTGTTTATATCGATAGCCAAAAAGGAAACGCTAAGGCTAATGCGGCAGCTGGAGATATCGATTTACAAAACGTAATCTTAGCCGGTGTTGAAGGCTGGGGAACAGGTGGTTTCGGTTTAGGATGGTCTGTAAACGTAAAACCAATGGGTGTTGCGGTTCCAGGATTCGAAAATATGTCATCTGGTACAAATGGTGCTGCCATTTTAATTGGAGATAAGTCGCCTGAAGATTGGTTCAAGTCATTGGCTGGAAACAAAGTCTTAGGTTCTAACTCTAATATGGGATTATCAAATACTTTATGGTCTGCAGGACGTCCAACATTCGTGTTGACAACTGGAACGACTGAGTCTTTGATCGGACCAAAATTGAAATCTGATTTGCCTGCTTTCTTTGAGGCAACGGATTATATTGGTGCATTTAAATCAACTGACTGGACAACGGGTTGGTCTGAATTTGCTCCTCAATCTGTCGTTTACGTTAAGTAGTTAATTGAAAAGAGGGGGTTATGTGCCCCCTCTTTTTTCAAAATATGAAATATTACACCAGCATCATCCTATTTTTTTTAATCACTTCATGTACGTCAAGTGATTCTCCTGATTATTATTTCAAGCCCGTCGATCGGGATGTATTAATAACTAATATGATTACTTATATAGGGCCTAATGCCCCTTATGCATCGGATTCAACACGTTTTAATCCGGAGTTTAAAGCATCATATGTAAAACAACTACCCCAATATCAATTAGTTAATTTATTTAAGACCGAGGGGGGGATTTATTATTATTTTTTAATTCGGCCAGTGGGTCATTTGGCACAGTTTCGCCGAGGAGTTGTGGGGTCTTTTACCCTCGACAGCGCGAGTTTAATGCCCAAAAATTTTAAAGAAATTATTAATACGCCGCATTTAGCTGAGGCAGTTGTGAAAGAGCGTGCGGGATTCTTGTTCAAAGAATTAGTTAAAAAAGGAAACATTCAGGAATATATGGTCATGCGCGATTACGTGGAATGGCCAGATAGTACGTTGCAATATTCAGAGAAAACGAACCGTTGGCTTTTTCAACGATGATGGTTCTCGAACCACTTTATATTGGTGTAATAAAGAAAATGTCGCGGGGTTTCCTCTCGGCATTTCTTGTTTTTCTTTGTAGCTCATGTCTCTATGACAAATCAGGAAGCCCTACACCTGCCTCTTGTAGCACTTCGCCCACGAGTCAAGTTTCCTTTTCACGTGATATTTTCCCTATCATTCAAACGAATTGTTTGCAATGCCATGATGCGAAAAACCACTATGGTGGAATTGTCATTGAAAATTACACTCAAATTGCCGAATCTGGTAGATCAGGTGAATTATATAATACGATTCAAATTTCATCTAATGGGAAAGCATATATGCCTAAAGGTGGTCGATTATTAGATTGTGAAATCGCATTAATTCAAGCTTGGATTAAGCAAGGAGCTTTGAAAAATTAACAATTATTTTTTTTATTCATTAAATAGCCATGATGATATTTTTTTAGTTTTGATGAAAGCTAAAATTTATCATTTATGTCAAAGCACCTATTTTTACTCCTTATTTTCGCGTGTACTTTCTCTCCTATTTTTGCTCAAACTCAGGATGATCACCGGGTCATTGTGATCACTACGGATGGGTATCGCTGGCAAGAATTGTTTCATGGCATAGATACGTCAATTGTCAAAATCAAGCGTTTCAGCAAAGGCGATAGTGCTCGCCTAATAACTCAATATTGGTCTACTGATTTAAATGAACGTAGAAAGAAATTAATGCCATTTTTTTGGGGGGAGCTTGCTAGCAAAGGCCAATTACATGGCAATCGAGATGCCGGTAGCCTCGTGGATAATTCGAATCCTTATTGGTTTTCTTATCCAGGATATAGTGAAATCTTGACGGGCCAAGTAGACATTGCGGTGAACTCCAATGAGTATAAGCCAAATCCGCACACTAATTTTTTTGAATTTTTAAACAAATTACCTGCTTATAAAGGTAGGGTAGCGGCTTTTGCTGCATGGGATGCTTTTGATCGTATACTGAATGAAAAAAGAGCAGGTTTTCCGGTCGTAAATGGCTTTGATTCTTATCCTGCGCTAGAAAAAGACCCAGAATCAAAGTTGATAGCCAAGATGCTAAAAGAAACATTTAAGCCTTTTGGCACAGCAGAATCACTCGATATTTTTACCCACTATAAAGCGCTACATTATTTAAAGACAAATAAACCCAAGGCTCTTTTTATTTCTTATGGAGAAACGGATGAGTTTGCTCATGAAGGAGCTTATAATCATTATCTAGATGCGGCGCATCAATTTGATGCGTGGGTAGGTGAAATTTGGAATTTCGTTAATACAGATCCTGATTATAAAGGAAAGACAACCTTGCTTATAACCACGGATCATGGCCGTGGTGATGCTATAAAGTCCCAATGGACATCTCATGGAGAAAAAGTGAAAGATTGTTTTGGAATATGGTATGCGATGATAGGAAAGAACATTCCGTCAGAAGGAGAAATGAAGGCAAAGGAACAAGTGTATCAGAAGGAATTGATTCATAAATTATCCTCAGCCATGGGATTGAAATTCACCTCTGAAAAAGTGAATTAATCTCATTTCAACCTTCTGTAAAAATATAAACTAGATAAACTGCTTATCATAAGACCTACTGTCCCTAGTATCACAATCCAAGTGAAGAATATAGATGGTAGGTTTAAATTGGGTAATATAAAACCCGTGATAATTAACAATACATTGTAGCCTAAGTACCCGATAGAGTCAACGATATACATTAAAAAGCCAATGTTCGCCTTATGTCTAGTGATGGCGATCATTCGCTCAAAAACGGAGGTGGTTATCGTTAAATAAGGCAAATAGATACCAAACCCTGTTAACACAATTAACCAGAATGGATCAAGGTGATTCACTCCCCATAATCCTGCGATCAGTAAAAATAGGTAGCCTGTTGCGATCGCTGACAAACTGATAAAAAATGCAATGTGGTTTTTCTTGATTAAGACAAGGCTGCCATTGATGACTAATATTCCTACAGTGACCCAAATTTCTGTTTGTGAATAGATGGATGCCGTGCCTACAAAACCTAAATATTTCCATATTTCAGGGGCAAAATCAGAGCGAACTCCCCTTAAAAGTGATGCAAATAGATATAATAAACTAATGCACAAAATTCCGGGCCACAGCTCTTTAATCAGCGCAATGCGATCTTTATG
The DNA here is from genome assembly GCA_903907745.1 of uncultured Cytophagaceae bacterium. Lineage (GTDB taxonomy): Bacteria > Bacteroidota > Bacteroidia > Cytophagales > Spirosomataceae > Aquirufa. The sequence goes on from CAIVPF010000115.1 coordinate 7,275, forward strand.
AGTCATGGCCGACCTTTCTGCTCGGTCTTCCTTGTCCTGCTCGGTGGGCCTAGGAATTTTTGTCAACATCCATACAAAAAACACGAAAGGCAAAGTATAGATCAAGCCTGCCAACGAAGGCATCCAATGCTCAGCGATGGATATATTTAATAACCAGGTACCCACTGATTTAGAAACACCATCGGCTAATATAAAGCTACTGCCCAGCGCCGCTATAAATAATTCGGTGTTTTTTTTGCCTTCCAAAAAGCCTTGAATGTAGCCAAAAATCATACCCAATGGTAATCCATTGATCACTAAAAATAGAATACTATAAGGCCTTGGGACTAGGCCAAATCCTACCAAAGCAAGCTCTGCGATAAGAATACTGATCAGAATAGCTCGTGTTCTCTTTTCCCACGAAATGCCAGAAACGATGAATATCCCGCACCATTTTGATAACATGTAACCGGCAATTTGAGAAGATATCAAAATCGATTTCCATGGAATTCCTATCCAAAATTGATCGGTGTATAATCCCGCAGTAAAAGGTTTTCGAAACCCATACACACAAAAATAACATCCAAAGGCGGCAACCATCGACCATATCGGATGTCGTGCGATTCTGCGTAATTGACTCTCCCGGCTATGATCGCTTACATCGACGGAAGAAATCATAAAGTAAATGATTCCAAATAAGAAGCATAAAAGGCCACGGGCTTAACCTCCAGGTCGGGAATTTTAGCTAAATCATCATATTTACGGAGTTTTACCGCATCCTGATAAAATGGATTTTTTTCAAATTCCACACATTCCTCAGCCGTCATGGGACCACCTTGTAAGCCCAAACTGATGATGGATGGTTCACTGAGTAAATCTAAATATTCCGGTTCTACTTGGCATAAATAACGTTTCGCCGCTACATGTAAACGCACGGGTTCGACTACCTCATTCGTGAAATGCTGTTTTAAAAAGTCATTGGCTAATTCCTCATGAAAATCATCTACCCCATGTTCCGGCGCATCATCAGGTAAATGGTGCAGTAAATGTCCGATGTCGTGCAATAATCCGGCGACCACAATATTCGCGTTTTCTCCATTTTCCATCGCCAGATGGGCAGCTTGTAAGGCATGCTCTTTTTGACTTACAGCTTCTCCTCCATATTGTGAATCTCCATGTTCTTCGATAAGGTGGATGATTTTTTCAACGATTCCCGACATAATTTTCTTGATTAAATTGTAATTTAGGTGCACCTGCTTTGATTTAAAAGCAATTCAAATGTATTTAAAATTAATTTCACATCGCCATAACAATTAGGTAAAATGAACGGAAGTCTAGAAATTCGAGATGTGAAGCCCAAAGATGAAGAAGTTGTTCGGCATCTTTTAGACGAATTGGAAGAACGCGTCGCGGATCCATCCATTTTTCATTCGATTTTCAAGGAATATCTTCAACGAGAAGAGGCTGTTTTTTTAGTCGCCGAGGTGGATCGAAAGGTAATTGGTTTTATTACTTGTTTAGGCCAGCGCTTATTGCATCACGAAGGATGGGTATACGAAATTGAAGAATTGATTGTGACAGAGGCTCAGCAAGGAAAGAAAATAGGTCAGGCGCTGATTGATACATTACGCGCGCGCATTGAGCCACGTGGAATCAAGTCGATTGAGGTATGTTCGAACAAACGAAGAAAAAATGCCCATGCCTTTTATCAGGCCATGGGTTTTGCGAACTCGCATGAAAAATTCACCATCTATTTTTGATAGATATTTTGAATATATTCTTGGGTAAATCCAGGGCTTGTGGTCATGCCTTTTCCACCGATGCCATTGATGAGGTGAATGACATTGTCGATTTCTTTGGTAAAGACCTCTGATTTTGTGCCTTGTAAATAATATCCGGCCCAAGAGGATTCTACGTGCCAGCTTTCCAATTGGATAACTTTTTTCGCTTCTTCAAGCATTAATTCATTGATTTCCGTCGAGATTTCAAATCCAAAATCCGCTTGTTTGTGTGCTGGTACGTATTCGTGTGAATCGCCTAGAATAATGGATCCATCATCTGCTTGTTTGAATAGAATGTGAATTCCATGTTTTTGAAGGGCGGCTTGTTCGGCTGTCGTGGTGATTTTAGAAAAAGAGGGGCAGGACTTAAAACTATCGTAACGGCGAATGGTCAGGCCAGTTAATACATTCGACTTGATTAATTTTTTCTGTGGAGCTAGGCGCAGCATTTGCAACTTGCTGATTTTTAATTCTGCACCATGGTAATGTTCAGGAAATAAAAATTGGGTATCGCGACCATTGGCCACAATAACTTTATCCGCCCAAAAGGTCTGTTTGTGCGATGTTAACACTTTCGCGATGCCACGCTTTTTTTCGATATCGATAACGGAGCAAAGGTTTTGGTAATGCAAACCCATATGTTGGATCATGAATTCCCGCACCTTATGAACCATAATTAATGGATTTAAGGAAGCTTCTTCAGGCATGAATAACCCGCCTTTGACATAATTTTTGTGTAGGGCAGGATTAATTTCGAGGCATTCGGTCGCTGTGTAGAGCCGACTTGTATACGACCTTTCTGTGAACAGTTTTTGAATTTCTTCTAATAAACACAGTTCTTGGTCGTCGGAGGCATAATACCAAGAACCATTTTTAACCAGAGAAATTTGGGTCTCTTCCTGTAGGTCCTTATAAATTTTAAGTGATTTTCGCCCGTAATCAAACCATTTATTTAGCGATTGACCCGAAGGAACGGCTTGGCCAAAATTCCGAAAACTGGCTTCAAATGGCTGAGCATCTTTTTCGAGCAACAAGACTGTTTTCCCCCTTTTCAAGGCGTGAAAGGCAGAAAATGTTCCTATAATACCGCCACCTACGACGATCAGATCATATTTTTTCATGATTGATTTGCTCGATTATCGCTATTAAATCATCAATTCTATTTAATAAACCATCATTTGGGAATGGCTCTAATTGGCTTCTTGTATGTGTTCCATTACACACGCCTAAAGCCAAGCGGATGTTTGCATTTTTTCCAAAGGCTAAGTCGACCGGCGTATCGCCCACATTAATTACCTGCCTCGGATCTGTAATGCCTATTTTTTTCATGGCTAAATGAATCATGGCTGGGTCTGGCCGACCAATACCCGCTTCATCCGGGGTGAGGGATAAATGAATGCCTTGGGTGTTTCTAAGGTTAATGAAATTTTGATTTAAGGATTGCCCCCAACCTACTTTGGTTAAAATGATATTAGCCACGGTCCGATAAAAACCAGTGGTTAAAGCAATGAAAATTCCATTTTTATGCAGGTAATCAAAAAGTTCTTGGCAGCCCTCTGTTTTTAAGACGGGCTGTGTCCGGTAATGCGTTTCCAAAATTTCCTTAAAGTCCTGATAGGACTTTTCGGCTCTAGCTGAAATGCTTGAATCTTGTTCGCCTACTTGTTCTGTCCAAAGCATTTGAAACACTTGCAACTTTGCGTAGCCCTGAAGTGCGAGGATGCGGTCATCACTGGATAAAAGTCCATTTTGGATGGCTGCTTTTTTAAAGCACATTTCTACCTCATGTTGGTCCAATATCGTGGTTCCCGCCATGTCCAACACTACTAATTTTATTTTCGTCATTGTCTTTTAAAAATCGAAATAAGGCAATACAAATTACCTTTTCATTAGGCTAAAGTAAAATAATTATTAAGAGATTCAAAATTGGATTATTTGAATATTTAATTCTTTTCTTTTTTCAATTTAATAGGTTGGGAACCTAGGGGTAATCTAAAGCTAATATTGGGCGAAAACTCTTAACAATCTCTTTTTTTTTAAAGTGTTGTAACCTTATAGTCAATATTTACTTTTGCATCAAATTAACATAAACTAAAAATTCATGAGAAAGAATCTACAAAGATTTATCGCGAAAAACTCGTCCAAAGCGCTATTTTGGCTTGTTTTAGCGATTAGCCAATTGACCTACCATGTAGGTAATGCACAAGACCGTCAGATCAAAGGAACCGTGGTTTCCAGCGATGACAAGGCAGGTATTCCAGGGGTAGCTATCCGAGTAAAAGGCGGCAAGCAAGGAACAAATTCTGATATTAATGGTCAGTTTTCATTGTCTGCGCCATCAAATGGAATTTTAGATTTTTCCATGGTAGGTTACAAAAACCAAGAAGTTAAAATTGGTAGCCAATCAGACATCAAGGTTGTTTTAGAAATCGATGCACGTCAATTACAAGAGGTAATTGTAACTGCCTTAGGTATTAAAAAAGATGTTCGTCGGATCGGGGTAGCCATTCAGTCGGTGGACGGATCAGCAACCATCAAAGCACGTGAGCCTAATGCAATCAATGCATTGTCGGGTCGTGTGGCAGGTTTGACGGTTGGGTCTCAGCCAGAATTATTAAGAAAACCAAATATTTCCTTACGTGGTAGTTCTACTGTCCTTTATGTAGTGGATGGTGTGCCTATCAACTCGGATACTTGGAATATTTCTCCAGACGATATCGAAACCTATTCAGTATTAAAAGGAGCATCTGCTTCTGCATTATATGGTTTCCGTGGAAAAAATGGAGCGATTTTAATCACAACAAAACGGGGTTCATCCGATAAGCGTGGTTTCTCAGTAGAAGTTAATTCATCTACACAAATACAAAGTGGTTTCTACGCTATTCCAAAAGTGCAAGATGAATATGGTCCTGGTGATCACGGTTCTTATGCGTTTGGTGATGGTAAAGGAGGCGGATTAAATGATGGGGATTACGATGGAGGTTGGGGTCCAAAATTCAATGGCCAATTAATTCCACAATACGATTCACCAGTGGATCCGATAACAGGCAAGCGTTCAGGGACACCTTGGATCGCACGTGGAAAAGATAACTTATCGCGTTTCTTAGAAACAGGGGTTTTGTCTACGAATAACATTTCAGTCGCTGCGACAGGTGAGAAATACAATTTGCGTTTTTCTACGTCACATATTTATCAAAAAGGTATTGTTCCTAATACCCAATTGAACATGACAAACTTCAACATCACTGCGGATTATAAATTCACAAATAAATTGAAATTTGAGTCCAACTTACAATACAACCGTCAATATACGCCCAACATTCCTGATGTAAACTACGGTCCTAACTCGATCATTTATAACATCGTGTATTGGGCAGGTGCTGACTGGAACGTGGATGATATGCGTAACTACTGGCAAAAAGGGAAGGAAGGTATCCAACAAATCTATGCGGAATACCAACGGTATAATAACCCTTATTTCATGTCTTACGAATGGTTGCGTTCACACTACAAAACAGATATCGTTGGCCAAGCTGCTTTACGTTATACCTTTAGCGAGAACTTGAATTTGTTAGCTCGTACGCAAGTAACGACTTGGGACATGGTACGTACTGAGAAATTTCCTTACTCTGCAGGTACCTATGGCCGTGATGAGCGTCGTGGTGACTACCGCGAAGATCGTCGTTCATTGTTTGAAAATAATACGGAGTTATTGTTGACTTTCGATAAAGATGTTTTGCCAGGATTGAATACAAAAATTACGGCAGGAGCATCTCAGCGAGTTTTCCAATATAAATCGATATTCGCTTCAACAAACTATTTGAACGTTCCAGGCTTATATAACTTCTCGAACTCGTCTAATCCAGTTCAAGTAGCAAACTTTGGTTCAGATATGAATGTTCTTTCAGCCTACTATTCTGCTGACTTTTCATACAAGAAATATTTGACCGTTTTCGCTACGGGTCGTATGGATAAATTGTCAACTTTACCAGCGGGTAAAAACACATTCTTCTATCCTTCATTTGGAGCGGTTTCTGTGATTTCGGATTACGTTGATTTACCTGAAACGATTTCTTTCTTGAAATTCCGTGGATCGTATGCGAATGTAAAAGATGGTTTGACTTCATCTACGATTGATAACCGTGCGGGAACATATTCAGGTGAAAATTATAACTCACCTTATGATGGTCCATCGTATCAAAATAATACCGTTTATTCAACTGGTTTTTATTACAATAACCAAACGGGTGCAACGTATGGCGATGGCTTGAGCAATCCGAACTTGAATCCATCGGAGACATCACAAACTGAATTTGGAATGGACTTACGTTTGTTCAAAAACCGTATTGCAATTGACGCGGCATATTTCATCTCGAATGACGGTCCTTCAATTTTCTCATTACCGATCTCTTCTACTTCAGGATATACCTCAGCATTAGTGAATGGTATCAAAACTCAGAAAAAAGGATATGAAATTTCGGTTACAGGAACGCCGATTAAAACGGCAGATTTTGGTTGGGATGTCATTGCAAATTACTCGACTTTTGAGGAGCGTTTGACAGATATTTATCCTGGTATTACTAGTTTAAATACCTTCTTAAAAGTAGGTGATCGTACGGATAAATTATATGGTTCTGCGTTTGTACATGCTCCTGATGGACAGATTATAAATTCGGGTGGTGTGCCAATCAAAATATCAGGCGCTCAATCACAATATTTAGGAAATATAAATCCTGATTTTGTATTCGGATTTAATAACAAGTTTTCATATAAAAACTTAAGCCTTAGCGTTTTATTTGATGGTCGTTTTGGGGGTAAAATTATCAACTATACCCAACAACAAGCGTATCGCGGTGGTCGTCATATAGGAACTACGGAAGGTATTTTTGCAGAAGCGCGTCCTCAAGATGCATTGGGTGTTAAGGCATTTGTAGGTCAAGGGGTTGTGGTTAGTAATGGTGTTGCCATAAAATATGATGCTAATGGAAACGTAACTAATTTCTCTGAATTGCAATTTGCTCCGAATACGACAAAAACATTTGTTCAAGATTATGTGGGTCGTTATTACAACACGAATGAAGGTAATTTAATGAGCCGTTCATTTGGTATGTTGAAGGAGGTTGTTCTAGGTGTAAAATTACCATCTAGCTGGTTTGGAAAATATGTTTCTACGGCGAATGTTTCTTTTGTAGGACGTAACCTATTGTATTTTGCTGAGGCGAAAGACACGGATTTGTCACAGTATTTGTCAGATGGTTCTACGAGTCCA
>CAIVPF010000116.1 GCA_903907745.1 uncultured Cytophagaceae bacterium
TACTGAAGGATTCAACCATTTTAACTCCGCATTTGGGTGAATTTGCTCGTATGTATGGGTCGAGCTTTGATAAGCAAGACTCCGAAAATGCCTTGGCTCAAGCTAAAGCCTGGATAGCTGAGCGAGCAGGTGTTTTGGTATTAAAAGGGGCTCCTAGTCATGTGATATGTTTTGATGGCATCTGCTATGTAAATACGACAGGGAATGATGGTATGGCTTCGGCAGGAAGTGGGGATGTATTAACTGGAATGATTGCGGGTATAGCCGCTCAAGGATATTCAAACGATGATGCGGCCTGTTTGGGCATTTACCTTCATGGGTTAGCGGGGGACAGCTATGCGCAAAAAAAATCGAAGGCCAGTTTAGTGGCCTCCGATATCATAGAACATTTGGGTAATACAAAGCTATTGGATTAGCTAAGAATTTTCTTTGCGTATTCAACGCATTTTTTTGTTTCCTGAACAGCGTCAGAACCTGCTGGAATGTTGTATTCCAATTCGATCGTTGCTGGGAATTTGTATTTTTTCGTTTTCAAAAGCGTCAAAATATCTTTTAAAGGCGTATCGCCTTCGCCCCACACTTGATTTTCACCACCGCGCTCTTTCGACCGACGGTCCTTGATGTGCATACTTGTGATACGATCATGCTTCGCCTCAATAAGTGCTAGCAAAGTAGCCGTTGTGTTCGCTCCACCGGCAGCAATGTAGTGACCGCAATCCAAGTTCATTGAATTGTAAGGGGATTGAGCTAAAGCGGCATCCCAAGCGCTATCTGTGGCTTGTAAATGGGCATGGTAACCGATGTAAACTTTATGTTTGGCAGCTAAATCGCCTAAGCGTTGTGACTGTTTTAAATCTGTTGGCAATTCGATCGTTACTGAATTTGCTCCCAAAGCTTTCGCTGCTTTTAATGCAAATTCCACTTCTCCATCGGTATTGTTTGGACCTAATGCATTCGGTTTGAAAGCATAGATGCTCACACCGGCATCGTTGTACATTTTACGAACTTCCTTGAATTTATCCATGGAAGCATTTGTACGCCAATCGGCCACTTCTGCATTATATTTAGCGAAAGCAGCGCGTTGTTCGTCGGTCATGGTTGGACGAGGCTGGCCCGGAACATAGGCAGGACGAGGTAATGTATTTTTTGGCTTTCCAGCGAAATCTTCCACGGCATCTCCCATTAATTCGATGGCACTGATGTTTGAATCCAAGCAGTATTGCAATAATTGCTCTACACTACCCGGCATACTTCTAAAAGAATAGGTGATCGCTCCGATTTGAACGCCTCCAAATTTAGAATTAGGTTTTCCTGCAAACAAAGTGCTAGCTGCGGAGGCTTTTGAAGCCCATAATAAGCCTAAAGAGGCAAATGAACCGGCAATCAAAAATTGACGTCTCGAGGTCTGTATTGATTTTGACATTTTCAAATAGGTTTAATGATTCGAATGAATTACAATGATAATTTATTTTTTCAATAGTTGCTGTTAAAATAACGTGTTTTGCGACGAAACCCTACATTCCTGTTACATTAATTTCGGTCTTGGGTTCATAGGAATTCATTATTTTAAGATTCAATTTTCCTTCTTCCAGGGAAAGAATCATTTCCCAGTGATGCGGACTTTGCAGGTATCTCAGCGTAATCCCTAGGTGTTTGGCATCTTGCCAATAATACGATGCTGCAGTTTTGAATGGGCCTAATTGGGCTAAGTCGACCCGGGCGGAGCGCAACAAATAGGGCCCTAACAAATTCGTTTCCCCCATATTCCAGGCTTCTTGACTCAAGCCAAAGCGATGCGTCTTTTGGTCCTTGGTTTGAATCTGTAAGGTAATTTGCTTGCCTGTTCGCTCGAGTTGCAATTGAGTAAAGTCAAAAGGGTTTTTCGATAAAGTATACGTTTTACCAAACCAGGTTTCATCTCCGTTTTTTATATCGGAAACGATGGGAGATAAGGCAATGGATTGTTTTTGAAGTGCCTGAACGGCCTTAGGATTCGCTTTTAATTTCTCCTTTTGAAAAGCGGGCAATAAATGCTCCCAAATCATATTCAAATCATCTTGTAAATCCAAGGATTCCGAAGTGATGACGACCACCGCGTCTTGGGCGGGCAACATCACAATGTATTGGCCATAGGCCCCATCGGCTCGAAAGGCCCCATTTCGGCAGCGCCAAAATTGATAGCCATACCCTTGCAACCAATCCGAAGAATCTTTTTTGGCTTGCGAGGCGGAAGGGTTTTGGTCAATATGCTTCGTCGTCGCCTCGTGAACCCAGTTTTCAGACAGGATTTGTTTGCCTTCATATTTTCCTTTGTTCAAATACAAAAGACCTAATTTGGCCATGTCTTCGGTGTGCACTCGGATACCCCAACCACCCGTATTAATTCCTTTCGGATCCTTTTCCCAGTCGATGCCTTGGATGGATAGGGGTTTCAACAATCGGGTTTGTAAGTAATCCAAAACCGTTTGGCCCGTTGCCTTTTGGATAATGGCTGAAAGCATATAGGTGGCCAAGGTATTATAGAGGAATTTAGTGCCCGGTTGATACGCAATAGGCGCATTTAAAAAACCACGAACCCAATCCGGCTGCATGACGACGACACTTCGCATGGGTTCTTTTTCGTGGCCGACGGACATGGTCAATAGGTCCTTGATTTTCAAATCCTTCACAAAAGGATTCGCCTCTAAATCCGCATATTCAGGAAAAAAAGATAGCACCTTGTCTTCTACGGTGAATCGCTTTTCGTCCACGGCAAAGCCGATGGCGGTGGAAGTCCAACTTTTACTCACTGAATACATACTATGTGTCAATGTTGCCGCATAGGGACTGGCCCATTTTTCCGCAATGACCTTGCCGTGGCGGATAATCATGACCGAATGTAATTCGTGTTTATCCTTTTGATAGGAGCCGATGAATTTTTGGATGGCCGCGGAAGATACACCTTCGGCTTCGGGGCTACTGCGCGGAATTTGTTGGGCAAATACCTGATAAAAACCCCATAAAAGGAGTAAAATCGTGTTGATTTTTTTCATAATTCGAGTATAAATTTTCTAAAAATAGTGAAATAATGATTAATTTGTGCCACCTATTTGTTAACTATGTCTGAAACCATTGCTCCTTTGGAAAACGAAGGAAAAAAACTCCGAAAAGTCATTGCTGCCTCGTCCGTTGGGACGCTCATTGAGTGGTATGATTTCTATATTTTTGGTAGCTTATCCGTTGTGATTGCTACTAAATTTTTCCCTGCGGATAATCCCACGGCGGCCTTTTTGTCTACTTTAGCGACCTTTGCGGCGGGTTTTGTCGTGCGGCCTTTTGGGGCCTTATTTTTTGGTCGATTGGGCGATTTGATAGGTCGGAAATACACCTTTATGGTGACCCTGTTAATCATGGGTTTTTCCACCTTTGCGATCGGTTTAATTCCTGGTTATGAGACGATTGGTTTTTTGGCGCCCGTTTTGGTGTTGATTTTGCGTTTGTTGCAAGGATTAGCCCTTGGGGGTGAATATGGCGGAGCGGCGACCTACGTGGCCGAGCATTCGGAACCTGGAAAAAGAGGTTATCGGACGGCTTGGATTCAGACGACGGCTTCCTTGGGATTGTTTATATCGCTGTTGGTAATTTTGGCTACGAAGAAGTCGATGAGTCCAGAGGCCTTTGCGAATTTTGGTTGGAGGATTCCATTCTTGATTTCGATCGTGATGGTGGGGATTTCCTATTTTATACGGAAGAACATGGATGAATCGCCGGTATTTCAAAAGGCGAAGGATGAGGGGAAAATCGTTGCGAATCCTTTAAAGGAATCATTTGGTAAGAAATTGAATTTCAAATTTGTTTTGTTGGCCTTATTTGGTGCTACGATGGGCCAGGGGGTGGTGTGGTATACGGGGCAGTTTTATGCGCTTTCTTTTTTGCAAAAAGTGGCCAATATTGAATTTGAACAAAGTAATTATATCATCGCGGCTTCCTTGGCGGGAGGAACGGGTTTCTTTATCTTTTTTGGATGGCTTTCGGATAAAATTGGGCGGAAAGTGGTGATGTTGACCGGTATGTTACTCGCGATTTGTACTTACCGACCGATCTACCAAGCGATGTATGAAACCGCAGATGTCAGTTTAAAGACGGAAGTGGTGGGGTCGCGAAAAGTTACAACGGATTATATGATGATTCCTAAAAGCGTGGATTTGAAAAAAATCATCAAAACCAAAGTGGCCTACACGGATGGGACGGAGATGACGGTGGAGGAAACAGGTTTAGTGACCTTGTTTCCAGGTAGGAATCCGGTGAAGCCTGACATTAAAAAAACGATTCATGTGGGTTCGGAGGGATTTTGGTATTTGATTTTATTGGTCTTCATTCAGGTTTTATATGTGACGATGGTGTATGGTCCGATCGCCGCTTTCTTGGTCGAGATGTTCCCGACGGCCATTCGATATACTTCAATGTCGCTGCCCTATCATATTGGAAATGGAATTTTTGGAGGATTATTGCCAGCGGTGGCGACCTATTTGGCATCTAAGGCTACGGCGGCGAATGAGGTGGCGAAAACGGCGGGCCAACAAATACCCTTCGACAAGCCTTATTTAGAAGGTTTATGGTATCCAATCATCATTGGTGGGGTATGTTTTGTGATTGGCTTGTTATATGTGAACGGAAAAGATAAGGAAATAAACGATTAGAATTATGAATGCGATACGACGTGTTTTTGGGCTGGTTTGGATCCTGTTGGGATTAGCGGCTGGCTATTTTTTGGAGGTGCTTCAATCCTTCGCCTTGTTTGAAAAAGGGGGCATGGATAATGTGGTGCCGGCTATTATTTATAGTTTTATTTTAGCGCCATTGTTGACCGGCGGTATGGTTATTTTTGGGCTTTATGCCTTGCAAAACGAATATCAACGATGAAATCTTTACAAATTAATTCCTTTGAGGAATATAAAGAAGTATATGCTTACAGCGTTCAAAATCCGGAAGGGTTTTGGGGGGATGTCGCAGAACATTTTACTTGGAAAAAGAAATGGGATAAGGTTTTGAATTGGAATTTTTCAGAACCGAAAGTAGAGTGGTTTCCGGGGGCGCAATTGAACATTACGGAAAATTGTTTGGATCGACATTTAGCTGAACGAGGGGAAGATGTGGCGATTATTTGGGAGTCCAATGACCCCAATGAGGCTTCTCGGACATTAAGCTATCGCGAATTACATCGCGAGGTGTGCAAATTTGCGCATGTGTTGACCCAACATGGAGCGAAAAAAGGGGATCGGATTTGTTTGTATATGCCGATGGTTCCGGAATTAAGCGTCGCGGTGCTTGCTTGTGCGCGAATTGGAGCGATTCATTCGGTGGTTTTTGGTGGTTTTTCTGCGCAGTCGATCGCAGATCGGATTCAAGATGCAGCTTGTAACATCGTGGTGACGGCGGATGGGACCATGCGGGGGAATAAGGAGATTTATTTAAAAAACATTATGGATGATGCTTTGGAGCATTGTCCTACGGTCGATCGTGTCATTGTATTGGAACGGTCAAAAAGTGCCGTTTCGATGATCAAGGGTCGGGATGTTTTCTATAGCGAAGAAATGGCTCGGATGGAAGGGCAGGGACTGACTGATTTTCCGGCCGTGGCGATGGAGGCAGAGGATCCACTTTTCATTTTATATACTTCGGGTTCTACGGGGAAACCCAAAGGTGTGGTGCATAGCAGTGCGGGCTACATGGTTTTTGCGGCCTACACCTTTCAAAACATTTTTCAATATAAGCGGGGTCAAATTTATTTTTGCACGGCGGATATTGGTTGGATTACCGGCCATTCCTACATCGTTTATGGGCCTTTAGCCTCTGGTGCGACGAGTGTGATGTTTGAGGGAATTCCGACCTTCCCGGATGCGGGGCGTTTTTGGGATATTGTCGATAAGTTCAAAGTAAATATCTTATATACAGCTCCCACGGCGATTCGTTCCTTGATGGCTTTTGGATTGGATTATGTCAAAAACAAGGATTTAAGTTCCTTGCAGGTCTTAGGTTCTGTGGGTGAGCCGATTAACGAGGAGGCTTGGAATTGGTTTCATACACATATTGGAAAAGGAAAATGCCCGATTGTGGATACTTGGTGGCAAACGGAAACTGGGGGAATTTTGATTTCACCTATGGCGAATATCACACCGACCAAACCCTGCTTTGCGACCTTACCATTGCCGGGAGTTCAACCGATATTGGTGGATGAAAAAGGCGAGGAGATTGTGGGCAATGGAGTTTCTGGTAATTTATGTATGAAATTTCCGTGGCCGGGGATTATTCGGACGACTTATGGAGATCATGAGCGATGCCGGACGACCTATTTCGCTACCTATGAAAATTTATATTTCACGAGTGATGGCTGTATGCGGGATGAAGATGGATATTACCGCATAACGGGACGGGTGGATGATGTGATGAATATCTCGGGTCATCGGATCGGTACGGCGGAAGTAGAGAATGCGATTAATATGCACACGGGGGTCATTGAGTCCGCCGTGGTCGCTTTTCCGCATGAGATTAAGGGGCAGGGAATTTATGCCTATGTGATTTTATCGGACCAATCCCACACGCCTGATCAGATTCGAAAAGATATTTCAGCGACGGTCACTCGGATTATAGGTGCCATCGCTCGACCGGATAAAATACAATTTGTCACAGGTTTGCCAAAGACCCGTTCGGGTAAAATTATGCGTCGGATTTTACGAAAAATTGCCGAAGGAGATTTAGTTAATTTGGGAGACACATCCACGTTGTTAGACCCAGGAGTTGTCGATAAAATCAAAGAGGAACGACTTTAACATGCCTATCGCGGATATTCAGGGACTTTCAGCTTCCTATGGAGCGCAAGAGGTCCTGAAGGATATTTCTTTTCAGATTTTTTCTGGAGAATGTTTAGCGATTGTGGGCCCCATGGGTTCTGGCAAAACTACACTGGCCAAAGCGCTTTCAGGCCGACTATTTCGGAAAGGTTCGGTTTGGTTTTCGGCTCGAAAAGCCGAAGAAAAAGCCCGCGTGATTTGGGTGGAACAGCAGCATCGATTTACGAATCGAAGCAATATGCAAGAATTTTACATGCAGCAGCGCTTTAATTCGGCAGATGCTGGGGATGCCTATACGATTTCTGAGGTTTTAGCGGAAGAAAACAAGGAACAGGTGGCCCATTGGCTTTCCTTTTTTCATTTAGAGGCCTTGGTTCAAAAGCCATTAATCCAATTGTCCAATGGGGAAAATAAGCGTTTGCAATTGGTGCAGGCTTTATTGCGCGAACCGGATTGGTTGATTTTAGATAATCCCTTTTTAGGTCTCGATGTGGAGGGTCGAACGATTTTATCTCAGGTCCTTGGACAATTAGCGAATAAGGGAATTCATTTTATTTTAATTAATTCTCCAGCTGAAATGCCCGAATGTGTGAATCGGGTGATCTATTTACAGGAGGGTCAATTGAAAGAAATCGCGGTGCAGACCCAGGAGACGGTATTTCAAAAAGATGTCTCAGAGGCATGGTATTCCCGATTTAGGCCCAAGCCTGATTTTGAATTGGCGATTGGGATGAAGGCAGTCACGATTCGCTATGGAAATAAATGTATTTTGGATCGATTGGATTGGGAGGTTCGGAAGGGGGAAGCTTGGGCATTATCGGGTCCGAATGGGGCGGGAAAATCGACCTTATTGAGTTTAGTGACGGCGGATAATCCGCAGGCTTATGCTCAACATTTGGTTTTATTTGATCGGAAACGGGGTTCTGGAGAAAGTATTTGGGATATCAAAAAGCGAATAGGCTATGTGAGTCCTGAATTGCATCTTTATTTCAAAGAGGCAGGCGATGTTTTTTCGGTGGTAGCTTCGGGATTGTTTGATACGCTGGGTTTATTTAAAAAGATGACGAAGGAGCAGGAAGAGCAGGTGGAGGGTTGTTTGGGGATATTGGATTTGTTGTCGATCCGGCATCGGAATTTCCAACAAATATCATCGGGCGAACAGCGCATGGTTTTATTGGCCCGCGCATTGGTTAAAAATCCACCTCTTTTGATTTTGGATGAACCTTGCCAAGGTTTGGATGTCCGACAAATTCAACTCATCAAAGAGGTATTAGATTTTATCATGTCTCAAGGGCAAACGACATTGGTCTATGTTTCTCATTATGCCAGTGATATTCCGTCCATTGTGCAAAAACATCTTCGATTACATGCGCCGATTAGCTAAAAGGCTTTTCGATAGAGGGGCTAGGTTGACTGAACCATTTAGGTCCATTTTCCGTCATGTAGACACAATCTTCTAAACGAATGCCAAATTCATTGGGGATGGCGATGGTCGGTTCGATGCTAAAGCACATGCCGGCAGTGAGCGGAAGGCGATTGCCTTTGACCATATTTCCCCACTCATGTCCTTCCATGCCGATGCCATGACCGGTGCGATGGGGAAGGCCGGGTAAACGATATCCGGGACCGTAACCCGCTTTCACGAGGACATTTCGTGCGGCGAAATCAACTTCTTCGCAGGCTTTGCCCAATTGAGCCGCTTGAAATCCGGCCGCTTGTGCTTCTTTTTCGAGGTTCCAAATGCGCTTTTGTTTTTCATTTGCTTCGCCGAACACGATGGTGCGGGTAATGTCAGATTCATAGCCACCTACGGCGCATCCACAATCGAGCATGACTACGTCACCTTTTTTGAGTATTTGTGGCCGGGAACTACCGTGCGGGAAAGACGTAGCTACCCCAAAGGTCACGGAGGCGAATTTGTTAATGGCGCCTAATTCAGCATGTTTTTGAGCGATTTTTTGAGAGATGGCTCGGGGATTGATTCCCTCGGCCAAGAACTGAATGCTAAATTGAATGGCTTGGGAGGTGATGTCATTCGCTTTTTGCATGAGGGCAATTTCGGCGGGGGATTTGATTAATCGGCAGGTTTGAGTAATCGGATCACCGCTGACAAAAGAAAATAGAGGCATGGATTTTCTTAATCCGTCTACGATAAAAAAGCGGGTATGCTCTTCGATGCCAATTTTTCCGGATGAGTATCCTAAGTCCTTCACTAATTTTTTGGTGAGTGTAAATGGATTTTCGTGCTCCTCCCAGGTATAGACGCGTGTGCCGATTTGCAAAACTTCCCGAAAGCGATCTTCTTCGAAGGCAGGGCATATGTAGGCGATTTCTCCGGAGGCAGGTAAGATGGCAAGCATGGACCTTTCGGAAGGATTCCATTTAATTCCTGAAAAATAATCCATGTTCGTTCCGGCATCCAAAAGGAGGGCGACCATTTTATTTTCGCGAAGAAGTTTTTGTGCTTTTTGAATGCGCTGCAAACGTTCGGCTTGGCTTATAAGCGGTGTCTCGGGGAAGCCAGGATTCGACTTGCCTATTAGTTCTGTAGGAACAAAGGGAGATAAGGCCAAAAGACCTGCCGAGGTAATCCATGTTCGTCTAGAAGAGTATAGCATAGTTGATCGATTTAGAAATATAAATATACCAAGTGTGCCTTGAATTCCAATTGTCTCCTATGAACTAATAAATATCTGATTTTTGATTTTTTTTATAAATAATTTCACTATCCTATGAGTAAATAAGGATAGTTGTGTAGTTTAAGGGTGTTAAAATTGTATTGGCTATCAAAATTCTTAGTCACCTTTAAATCTATTTTACCTTTTTTTAAACCTTTTAAAAAATCTTTTATGAAAAACAATTCTATTATTCATCGAATTGGAATTCGGTCCTGGGGAGTATTCCTTGGTCTGTTTCTAATTCTGTCCACAACCTTGATGGCGCAACAACAAGCTGCCTCAGGAAAAGTGAAGGGATCAGATGGTAGCCCTGTAATAGGTGCTTCTGTATCTGTTGTAGGAACTTCACGTGGAGCCTCTACGGACGGAGAGGGAAATTTTAAAATTAATGTAAGTAGAAATGAGACCTTGCGGATTACTTCAGTGGGTTACAATTCTACGGATGTTGTTTACACTGGACAAAAATCCATTGATGTAACATTAACGGTGGATAACAAAACTTTAAATGAGGTTGTTGTCGTAGGTTACGGTAGTCAAAACAAGAAAGAGATTACTGGAGCTGTACAAACTATAGCTTACAAAGATTTAAAGGATTTGCCGGTAACACAAATTGGTCAAAAATTACAAGGTCAATTAGCCGGTGTTCAAATTAACCAAACGACAGGTAAGCCAGGAACGGGTATGAATATTCGTATTCGTGGTCAATTATCAGTTTCGGCTGGTTCTGATCCATTATATGTTGTGGATGGTTTTCCAATCACAGGTTCGATTGGTGCAATGAACCCAGATGAGATTGAAGATATTTCGATCTTGAAGGATGCGTCTTCAACTTCACTTTATGGTTCTCGTGCAGCGAATGGTGTTGTCTTGATTACTACGAAGAAAGGTAAGGGTGCTGGAATGACAGTAAGTTTTAATGCGTATACAGGTGTTCAAAATGTACCGATGAAAGGACGTGTTGAAATGATGGATGCTGAAATGTTTGCGCAGACGAAGAAGGAATTTTACGAAGATGCGAAACAACCCGTACCTGTTGAATTTCAAAACCCATCTCAATATAAGGGCAAGAATAATGACTGGTATGATGCCTTATTAAATAAAGATGCACCACTTTCTAGTTATAATTTGTCGATTACTTCGAATAAAGAAAGATCAAGGACTTCCTTGGTTGCTGGAGTATTGCAACAAAAAGGGGTGGTTCGTAATACAGATTACCAACGGTATTCATTGCGTTTGAATTCAACCTATGATATTTCTGATAAAGTAACGATAGGTTTCAACGTAGCTCCTCAAATGGTTTATGATAATACGCCAAGAACGGATGGAGATCGTGGAACTGGTATTTTATTTAACGCTTTACATACTTGGCCTATTATGCCTATTTATGAGGCGGATGGTAAGACATTGACTTTGTTCAATAAATTCCCGGCATCTACGGGTAATATTTTTGCATATGCCAACTGGGTACGTTCAGCAGATGCTTTGATTAATGAGACCACTACGACTAACTTATTGTCTAATGCTTTCATTGAATTTGAGCCAATCAAAGGTTTGAAATTTAAGTCGTCTATGAACGGTGAGATTTTAAGAACGAAATTTTTCTTCTTTAATCCATCGACAGCTACTTCTGCGATAAACGTTCCAATTCCAACTACAGCTGTTTCAATTCGTCAAAACGTTGAGAACTTATCTTGGTTGAACGAGAATACGGTTACTTACGCAAAGACTTTGTGGGATGATCATAAATTTGAGTTATTAGGAGGTTATACAAACCAATATTTCCGTCAAGAGTCTACTCAGGTTCAGGCAGATACGTATTCGGATGATCGTCTTCCTACGATCCAAGGGGGTATTAACATCAATAGAGGTGCAACTACTTCGGGTGTACAAGTTTGGTCATTGACATCTTATTTAGCTCGTTTGAATTACAACTTCAAAGGCAAGTATTTATTTAATGCAGCTATTCGTAGTGATGGTTCTTCTCGTTTTGGTGCAAATAATCGTTGGGGTACTTTCCCTTCAGTAGGTGCAGGTTGGGTTGTTTCAGATGAGCCATTTATGCAAGATTTACCTGCTGTTTCATTCATGAAAGTGAGAGGTAGCTGGGGTATTATTGGTAATAATAACTTAGGTAACTATACTTCATATGCCTTGATTAATAACACGGTGAATGGAGTTTTTGGAAATACAGTGGCTACAGGTGCTGCCGTAAGTTCATTAGCTAATCCAAATTTAGGTTGGGAAACGACGACACAATTGGATTTAGGTTTGGATTTAAACATGTTTAATGATCGTGTTAATTTTGCATATGATTATTATACGAAGAATACGACGAACTTATTATATGCAGTACAAATTGCTCAAGAATCAGGTTTTGGTAACTTCAATGATAACATTGGAGAGATTAAATTCTGGGGACATGAGTTTTCTGTGAATACAAAAAATACCATGGGTAAAGTTAAATGGACGACAAACGCGAACATTTCTTTTAATAGAAACGTCGTTGTTGCTTTAGCTCCGGGTATTGACCGTGTATATGGATCTTTCCACATTACTAAAGTAGGCCAACCATTTGGACAATTTTACGGTGTGATTGCTGATGGAGTTTATAAAAATGCAGCTGACTTAGCGAGTTCTCCTCAGGTACCAGGTCGTTCGACAGTGGGTAGTATTAAACTTAAGGATGCGAATGGTAATGGTGTAATCGATTACGGTGGAAACGCTGATGACCGGGTGATCATGGGTAATCCTTTCCCTGATTTTGTGTACGGTATTACAAATAATGTTACTTATGGAGATTGGGATTTCAATATCATTGGATCGGGTTCATATGGTAACCAATTATTGGTTCGTCACCTTTATTCAACTGCTAACCTAGATTTACCATTTAACGTGGTTGTAGGTGTTAAAGATCGTTTCCGTTCTGAGGCTAATCCAGGATTGGGAATGTATGGAACGACTGTAGGTGGTGGAAACGTAACAGGTATCGAGCGTGACTGGATGAATAGCCGTTTTGTTGCGGATGCTTCTTACTTCACGATTCGTAACATCACATTGGGATACACATTTGCTAAGCCTACTAAGGTTTACAAGTCGGTTCGTGTGTATGCTTCATGTCAACAAGCTTATGTGTTTACTAATTATTGGGGTGGACCAAATCCAGAAACAAGTGCTCAATCTAACGGTGCCGGTGACGGTGGTAACTTGAGCCCAGGTGTGGATTTATCCAACTATCCAGTTCCAAGAACGTTTACTCTTGGTGCAAACTTCAACTTTTAATTAGCTACATATTAAACGTTTATTTTAGAAAAAATGAAAAATAAAATCATATTAAGCTGTTTGGTAGCCATCGGATTATCAGGTTGCACAGCTCAATTTTTGGAAAGAACTCCAGAAACGAATTTAGTTTCGGTTACGTTTTTTAAGACGCAGGCCGATTTTACTCAAGCAGTGAATGCTTGTTATGTTCCATTGCGAACCATATATAATGATCGTTCGTATTTATTATCTGAAATGCATTCAGACAATACATATTATGCGCGTAATACAGCTTTTGGTGCGACGGAGCAGCAAGAGGATTTGGCGGATTTCTCAATCCCTGTATCGAATAACTTAACAACGAATACGCACGTATTAAATCAATATCGTCAAGATTATTTGATTATCGCTCGTGCGAATCAAATTTTAGATGTTATTGACAAGGCTGATTTTGATGCAACGGCTAAAGCTGATTTAAAAGGTCAAGCACAATTTATGCGTGCTTTTGCTTATTTTGAATTATATCGTTATTTCAATAGAGCACCTATTCACTTAACTCCAGTTCCAAATCGTGCGGAAGCTGCTGCTCCACTAGGAACAGCTGATGACATAGCTAAAATTATCATCGGTGATTTAACCGGTGCGATTACAGGCTTAAAGTCCAAGGCGACTCAGGAGCCAGGACGTGCTACGTCTGGTGCAGCAAAAACCTTATTGGCTAATTTGTACATGATTCAGAAAAACTGGGCAGGTGCAGAGAAATTGTGTAGAGAGGTTATTGCTGAAGGAAGTTATTCTTTGATGCCTGATTTCAATAATGCATTCTCTACGAGTACTGCGAATAAGAATAATGCGGAGAGTATTTTTGAGGTTCAATTCCAAGAAGGATCTAATGGATACAACGGTTCATTCTTTTATAACTTCTTACCTCGTCCAATGACGGAGGTGGAATTGAAAACCTTATCCGGTACTTCAAATCCACAACCACAAACAGGAGAAGGAAATAACGTTCCTACTCCCGATATCATTGCGGCTTTTGAAGCGGGTGATTTGAGAAAAGATGCGTCTATCAAATACATTACTTGTGCGACTACATTGTGGGAAGGTAAAACTTATCCAGTGATCAACAAGTATGTAAGACCACACTCATTAAATGGAAACCATGGTATGAACTGGCCTATCTTCCGTTATTCTGAAGTTTTATTGTTCTTAGCAGAGGCTTTGAATGAGCAAGGAAAAACGGCTGAAGCAGCTACTTTTATGAATCAAGTTCGTAAGCGTGCTGGTTTAGCTCCAACAACGGCTGAGGCGCAAGCGGATTTCCGTACGGCTTTAATGAATGAGCGTCGTGTTGAATTAGCCTTCGAAAATAAAAGATGGCATGATTTAGTTCGTACGGATACATTTAAATCGGTTATCTCAGCATATGGAGCTCGTATTAAGGCAAATCCTTTCTCTTATTATTATCAAAAAGGATATACTTTACGTAGTAACTCATTCACAGTGATTGAGAAATACTATCCATTGCCTGCTGATGAGGCAGCATTGAATCCTAACATTAAATAAGTATCAATCATTGATAGCCGCCAAGGAATTGGCGGCTATTTTTTTCTCTAAACCATGAGCATACTTCATTTAATTACCCTTTTTTACGCATTTTTCATGGGGTTTTCTTCTGAAAAGAGAGCTGTTAAAAAGTCCGTAGAGTTTCAAAAAGTTGTTATTTCGACCGAGTTTGTTTCTGAAGGGGTTTGTGTCGGTGACATCAATAAGGATGGGAACAAGGATATCATTGCCGGTGCATTTTGGTATGCGGCGCCTATGTGGGAGAAACATCAATTTTCAACTGAAATCAGGTATGACAAGTCATTAAAAGCATTTCCAGCCTCTCATGTATTTAAAGTAGATGAAGGCTATGCGGATTCTTTTGCTAATTTCTCGGCCGATATTAATCAGGATGGTTGGGTCGATGTGATCAAAGTAGGATTACCAGGAGAAGCGGTTTATTGGTTTGAAAATAATCATAATAAATCAGGATTTTGGATCAGGCATTTTTTATGTGCTTCCTTAGGAAATGAATCACCACTTTTTGAAGATGTGGATGGAGATGGAAAAAAGGATTTGATTGGAAACGATTCTAAAAATCAAAAAGTAGTTTGGTATCAGGCACCTTCTTCAAAAGATAGTGTTTGGGTTGCGCGAACTATTTCGACTAATCCCAAAATCGGTACCCATAAGTATACGCATGGCTTAGGCTTTGCGGATTTAAATCAAGATGGGCGCAAGGATGTCATCATTAAAGAGGGCTGGTGGGAAATGCCTAAAGACCTTCAAACGGAATGGGCTTATCATCCTTTATCCACGAAATATGATTGTGCACAAATGTATGTGTATGATTTTGACAAAGATGGGGATATGGATATTTTATCATCGTCTGCGCATGATTATGGAATCTGGTGGAATGAAACAAAGTCATTAACGACGGGCGAAATTGAAAATCATTTAATTGACAAATCACTTTCTCAAACTCATTCGATGCAATTCGTTGATTTGAATGGGGATAAGAATCCTGATTTTATTGTGGGCAAGCGTTTTATGGCACATAATGGAAAGGATCCAGGGGAATTTGAAAGTGCTAATTTACAATGGTTTGAGTTTCAGCCTAAGCCATCGCCACATTGGATTTCTCATGTGATTGATTCAGATTCAGGAGCA
>CAIVPF010000117.1 GCA_903907745.1 uncultured Cytophagaceae bacterium
AAGGCGGTGAATGCCAAAGACGATGCGCGTTATGAATTTTTAGATCGATTTTACAAAAACTAAACTATGAAAAAAAACCTATTAACAATGGCTTTAATGAGCCTTTCCTTTTGGTCGCAAGCACAAATTTCGACCGGAGTGGATTTCGCTGTGGTCCCAACGGACAACGGGAAAGTTCGCGGATATGTTCACCAAGGCATTTATACCTATAAAGGCATTCCTTACGCGGAGGCGGCGCGTTTTGAAGCACCTCATAAGCCTAAAGCCTGGAATGGCGTTCGGAGTTCCTTGTCCTATGGGCCGGTGGCGCCCTTGTTAGATCCGACAGTTGCCGTGCAAGACGAATCTGAATTTGTGTATAATCACTCGTGGGGATATCCCAATGAGGATTGTATGCGCATCAATGTCTGGACGCCCGGTATTCAGGATGGTAAAAAACGTCCGGTCTTGTTTTGGATTCATGGCGGGGGATTTACTTCGGGCTCGTCCCAAGAATTGCCTTCGACGGATGGGGAGAATTTAGCCAAAAAGGGGGATGTTGTGGTAGTTTCCATTAATCACCGATTGAATATTACGGGCTATTTAGATATGTCGGCCTATGGCGATAAGTACAAAACATCGGCTAATAACAGCGTGCTCGACATGAAAGCAGCCTTAGAATGGGTAAAGGCAAATATCGAGGCGTTCGGAGGCGATGCGTCAAATGTGACGATTTTCGGGCAATCGGGTGGTGGAGCCAAAGTCAATACGCTCATGGCCATGCCTTCTGCCAAAGGATTATTTCACAAGGCAATCAATCAAAGTGGGGCTTTTCGTTCCAATATGTTGGACAAAAAAACCACCCAAAGCATTACGGCGGAGGTGTTAAAGGTTTTGAATATTGCTCCTACGCAGGCGGATAGTTTACAAAAAATCCCATTTGCCCAGTTGGCGGCGGCGGGTAAAAAGGCATTGGCGGTTGTTTCAGCTCAATTAAAAGCAGCTGGAAAACCAGTTGGCGGGTTTGGATTGAGTTGGGGTCCGAGTTTAGACGGGGAAGTGCTTCCCTATCAAGTGGCCTCAAAAGAAGCGTTGACTCTTTCTAAAGACGTTCCCTTGTTAATCGGTACTGTTAAAAACGAATTCATGCCTTCTTTAGGTGCAGGATTATCGAATGCGGGATTACCTGAAATCGATGCCTATATGAAAAAACGCTATGGCGATAAGGCTGATGCGGTAAAGGTGGCGGTTAATAAAGCTTATCCAAATGATACAAAACCCTCCGATTTAATCGATGTGGATGTGATGTTTCGTCCTGGAGCGGTGGAACAAGCGAATCTGAAATCAGGATTTGGGGGTGCGCCGGTATTTATGTATTTAATGACTTGGCAGTCGCCGGTGATGGGAGGTAAATATAAAGCGATTCATTGCATCGACTTGCCGTTTTGTTTTAATAACATCGCCCGTAGTGAAGAAATGACAGGTGGTCAAAAAGATGCTTATGTATTAGCGGATAAAATGAGCCAAGCCTGGATTAATTTTGCGCGTTTAGGCAATCCGAACCATAAAGGCTTACCGTCTTGGCCTGCTTATGATGCTTCAAAAACGCCTACGATGCATTTCAATACGACTTGTGAGGTGAAACCGCAGTTGGACCAAGAACTTTTCAAGCTCGTTGTTCAATAATCTGCTTATTTTCCAATAGAAAGACCCGCTGAAAATCGGGTCTTTTTTTTAGCCCAATGCCGCATGTTTTCCAGCAATGTACCCCGTCGTCCAGGCTGCCTGAAAATTAAAGCCACCGGTAATGCCGTCGATGTCCATCACCTCGCCCGCGAAAAAGAGACCTTTGTGTCGGTGACTTTCCATGCTTTGGACATTGATTTCAGGTAAATCAACGCCTCCAGCGGTGACGAATTCTTCTTTGAAAGTTGTTTTGCCTTCGACATGGTAGCGGTCGTTCAGGAGGCAATTGACCAGTTTATGTATATTTTTTTGTCCTAAATCGACCCAGCGAGAAGAGGGGTCGATCGAATTTTTGGTCAATAAAAAATTCCATAATCGGGCAGGAATGGGGAATGGATTCAAATTACCCAGCATTTTGCCGCCATGGACTTTAGCTGTGTCGACAAATGTTTGTCGGAGCGCCGGCTCTTTCTCCTGATCAAGCCAGTTCACCAAAATCGCAAACGAATATTCTTTTTCCGCCAAGATGCGCGCACCCCAAGCGGATAATTGCAAAACGGCGGGCCCGCTCATGCCCCAATGGGTGATGAGCAAAGGCCCTTGGCCGATTAATTTTTGACCTTCAATCCGCACCACTGCTTTTTCTACGACTAAACCCATGAATTCTCGAATCGATTCGTGGGGCATGTTGAACGTAAATAGCGAGGGCTGAGGAGATATGATGTGATGATTTAATTCAGATAGGAAATGGAAGCCGGTGGCTTTGGGTTGGCCTCCCACGGTGACGATCACTCGGTCGACAAATTCGGATTCTTCCTTACATTTTAATTCAAAACCGCCTTCGAGGGGAAGAATCGCATCGACTCCTCGGTGAAGGATGATCTGAATGCCTAATTTCCGAGTTTCGGATAGGAAGCAATCGATGATGCTTTGGGAATCATTGGATAGGGGGAAAATACATCCGTCGGGATATGTTTTCAGGGCCACGCCCCGCGACTCGAACCAGTGGACGGTATCTTGCGCATTAAATTGTTCGAAAGCCTTTTTAAGGAATTTTTCACCGCGGGGATATTGCTCGGCGAGAAGTCGGTTGTTAAAGGTGGCATTCGTGACATTGCAACGACCTCCGCCGGATATTTTCACTTTGCCTAAGCATTTGGAGGTCTTTTCAAAGATCAAAACCTCTGCTTCGGGCGCATGCATTTTAGCAGAAATAGCTGCAAAAAATCCGGCTGCACCGCCGCCGATGATGGCAATTTTGGTCAAAGATGGTGGGTTTTAAGGCCCGAGCAAAATGCTCAGGCCATATATATTTGTTCCACAAAGGTATCCAAAATCTTTATTTTTTCTGCTCGGATAAAAAGCTAATTAGGGAAGCGAATTCCTCATAGGATAATTCATTGGCTAAACCCGTTGGCATCATGGAATTCTCCATTTCTTTGCGTTGGGCTATATCCGCTACTTTGATCGTGGTGATTTGACCCGTAATATCACGCATGGTGATTCTTTCTGGCGATTCCGAGGTCACAAATCCCATGTATTCCTTTTTGTTTTTGGTTGTAATTAACACGGTGGCAAAGCCTTGGGAGATGGATGCATTGGGTTTTAGGATGGACTCGGCGATTTGTTCCCGGTTCATGATACCCCCAATTTGACCCATATATGGACCTTTGAGTGCATCTCCGGCCTTTAAACTGTGGCAAACGACGCAGCCTTGTTTGGTGAAAATAGCCCGGCCATTCATCGGATTTCCATTAATCTTTGCCATCGCCAGCATGACGTCTTCGATGGACGAATTACCGATTTGCCCTTTTTTGTTTCGAATCGCCTCTAAATCTACTTTGCTTTCATCTTTGGCCACAAGGACCTCCGCATTTCCTAGTTCGGGTAAATCCATTTGGAATTTCTCATTTAAATCCGCGAAATAGGCTTTGTCCGAACTAGCGGCTTGGTTGCTTTGAAGGAAGGATTTGATCGCTGCAGAACCTTCCCATTCCACCGGCCGGTAATAAGGTCCATGGCCATTTGGTTTTGTACTCCACCAATAATCCCCAGCATAAGGTGCTTCCT
Organism: uncultured Cytophagaceae bacterium; assembly: GCA_903907745.1. Classification (GTDB taxonomy): domain Bacteria; phylum Bacteroidota; class Bacteroidia; order Cytophagales; family Spirosomataceae; genus Aquirufa. Next base: position 3,736 of record CAIVPF010000117.1, read on the forward strand.
TTTTATAAAGTCTTGCGATGGTTTGCATGATCGATTTTTTAATCGCCGCGTTCGCTGGTTTTTGATAGGCCTTGATTAAGCCGTCAACCACCTTTTGGCTATGCATATAACGTAGCGTCCAAAGTGCAATCCCGCTATTTTTTGTCCCCACTGCCCGCAGCGCCTCATCATCCGCCTGCAAATTAATCAAGGCACGAACAGCGATATGGGCAGGAATGATGCTAGCATTCGGTGTGGCATGCGGGCCTTCTTTGTCCTTAGGAGGGGCAACGAAAGAAGCCGGTAATTTCGTTTGCAATAAGGATGCGATGGCTTCCTTTTTTTCCAATCGGCCTAGGCCAATCGCCGCGGCAACTTGAATTCGTGGAGATGGATCCTTTAATCCTGCGATGAATGGACCTAGCGGTACTTGCTTCGCCCAAGCCTTGCGATCAGACAAGGCCTTTAATGCCAATTCCTTCACACTTGCGTCTGCACATAGGCTAAGCAAAGCAGGAATGCCTTTTTCGCCAGCGAGTTGGGCATAGGTGAAAATTCCCGCTGAACGCGCGGCACGGGATTGTTTTTTATCTGCTGCGACCGCCCAAGCGATGGCTAGTGCTTCTTTTTTATTGCGATTGAAGAGCTCTTGCGAGGCAACCAATCGGCCCACGGCGCTCGTAGAACTTAATAATTTACCTAATTCTTGTACGTTTAATTTGGTCACTTCAGGAAATGCTTGGTAGCTCCATCCTTTGGGTACAGCACGAACCACAAAACCCTTGATAGGACTTCCTGAAAACCCTGCTCCGTCCCAGGCCGCCAAATAAAGTCTTCCAGATCCATCCACATCTAGGTCAGTTATTTGTCTTAATTTAATAAAAGGCTCGTCTTTTTGGGTATAACTCGCGCCATCGGGTTGCACGCGATGGATGTAGAGCATGCTATTTCCCCAGTCGGCCATCATCGGCACTTGGTTGTATTTGGCAGGCCAAGTCGGTTCGTCCATAAATAAGGAACCTGTTCCGGATCCCCCACCCACGTCGACTAAAGCGGGCAAAATTTCTTCGGTGAAATGTTTGAATAATAAGGGATAGCCATATTCTCCAGATTGGATTTGGTGGCTGAAACGGATATTCCAACCGGCCCCATCGTTCGTATTATCCCGAGTAAAGATATTCATGTAAGGATCGATAGCGACGTCATAAATATTCCGAGTTCCATGCGTAAACACTTCCATTTCTGTTCCATCTGGACGAACTCGTACGATTCCACCGCCTAGCATGGTTATTTGTTTACCCGTGCGGTCTGTGGCATTGTAAAAACCAAAGTCTCCTACGGCGATGTAAATCCATCCATCGATACCCATTCGGATGCCATTGGTGGAGTGGTCCGTACCTCTATTTTGAAGAAATTTAGGAGAACTGATATGTTGGATCAATGGCTTAGACGGTCCATCCGCCACGCCGTCGTGATTGTTATCTTCGAAAACCACTAAATCCATTCCCGAAGCTTTGCCGGTTTCTTTTGAAAATACGGTGTGAAGGACATACAATTTATCCCCAACGGATAGGATTCCCCGAGGATTATCTACTTTCGCAAATTCAGTGCTTTTATCTACTTTTCCGTCCTGATTTTGGTCTTCTAATTTTAAAATATAGCCTAATCCTGGGGTTTTACCAAGAGACCCAATTTTGTCAATACCCACAAAAACCTCCCCCGTGGCGGCAACGGCCAAACAGGCTGGACTCGGAGCAATATCCGAACTGGCAAAATTGCTGACCGTAATTTCCTTTTCCGGCCAAGCATTCGCATTTTTTAAGGTGTCGAGACGTAGGATATTTTTAGAAGGAGAGCTTTTGGGATTTAATTGCATGCCCAAAAAGATCAATAACGCATACATGATGCTTAAAGATAACTTAATCATAGGTTGGTAGGTTTATTATTTGCGTGCTAATTTGGTAAAAAATAATGAAAAAACACGCTTTTCCCTATATTTGTAGCTATTCTAAACCGATTTAATACATGGATTACCGAAAATTAGGCCAAACGGACATGCAAGTGTCCATTCTTGGTTATGGCGCTTCTCCTTTAGGAAATGTTTTTGATGTGTGCGACGAAAAGGAGGGAATCGAATCTGTCCACATGGCGATTGATCATGGCGTGAATTTTTTCGATGTAGCCCCTTTTTATGGGGAAACCTTAGCTGAAACGCGTCTGGGCCGCGCATTAAAAGGCAAGCGAAAGGATATTTATTTAGCGACCAAATGCGGCCGGTATGGCCTGCGTGATTTTGATTTCTCCTATGATCGAATCATACGGAGCATCGACGAGTCCCTGGAGCGTTTGCAGACGGATTATGTGGATTTATTTCAATTGCATGATATTGAGTTTGTGAGTCGCCAACAAATCATCGACGAAGCCATTCCCGCCATCCATCACATCAAAGCCTCCGGAAAAGCGCGCTATATCGGGCTGACGGGTTTGCCCGTACGTTATTTGGCCTCGCTGGCCCGTGAAAACGATTTCGATACGGTGCTTTCCTGGGCACATTATAATTTGATTCAGGATGAGCTTATGGAGGAATTAGTGCCCTTGTCTAAGGAAAAGGGTTTTGGATTAATGAATGCAGCGCCTTTGGTTCAACGCATTCTTTCCGATGCCCCAATTCCCGCCTGGCATAATGCCCCTGCGGAGATTCAAGCGATTCAAGCGCCTTTGATTGCGCTTTGTCAAAAATACCAAGTTCCCCTCAGTGATGTGGCGATGCGTTTTGCGATGGATCAAGAAGCTATTTCGACCACTATCGTGGGCATGTGCGACATGAACATGATTCAAAGTAATTTACGGGCTTTTCATTTACAGATGCCAGATGGGATTTTGGATGAAATTGCGGCTTTGGTCGCACCGATTAAAAATAAGATGTGGTTTGAGGGTTTACCTGAAAATGATTTACGAAAATAAGATGAAGGCATTATTTCTAAAGGCCGTCGGGGAAACCGAGGTGCGGGATATCGAAAAACCGGTGGTGGCAGCGGGTCAATTGCTTTTGAAAATCAGCAAAGTCGGCTTTTGTGGCGGTGATTTAAATGGTTTCAAAGGCTTATTTGAATTGCAAGAATATCCGAATGTATTGGGCCATGAGGTGGGTGCGACGATCGAGGCGATTGGTCCCGAAGTTCCGGCTGCTTTTCTGGTCGGTCAAAAGGTGACCGTATATCCTTATTTAAATTGTGGTACTTGTATTTCTTGCCGAAAAGGTCGTCGGAATGCTTGTCAAGACAATAAGACGATGGGTGTG
>CAIVPF010000118.1 GCA_903907745.1 uncultured Cytophagaceae bacterium
CTCATTTTTACCTGCAGTAAAAGTTCTACCTACTAGGTAACCTCTTTTATTATAAGTTCTTCCAGTTAAGTCAGTTCCATTAACAGATTCCTCTTTTAGGTATTTGTTGATGTATGGTGCCGCGATACCCCAACGAACTAAGTCGAAGAAACGGTGACCTTCCATCGCAAACTCTAAACGGTTTTCCATACGGATTGCATTTAAAGAGAAACTTTTTCCTTTAGCAGCAAAAGTACCTACTGGATATGGATTAACTACAGTGTTAACGGATGCATCTTGTACTGAACCTGTTTTAGCTCTTGAACGAATCAAGTTTACGTAAGTCTCAGCTCCTGCAAGATTTCCTAATTCAGCCTCACACTCTGCTAGCCATAAGATAACAGAAGATACTTTTAACAAACGGTAGTTATTGTTAACCGCACGTTTGTTCGTCGAGTGAGTAGAACTTCCCTCATCAGCAACATAATACATCCATTTTTTACCGATATATGGTCCTGAATAGTTTTGGTTACGAATCCAAGAATATCCTGGCATTGGACCCCAATCTAAGAAGTTTACACCACGACGACCTACTGTCCAATCCAAACGAGGATCTACTGGAACAGATTTGTCTAATGTAAATGCTGATGCAGCTAAATTAGTTATGCCTTGATCATTTGGTAAATCAACTGCATTGTAAGTATCTGCAGTACCATCTTCTTTATCACCAATCATTGGTAATCCGTCAGTAGTAGTTTTGAATGCATTTACCAAGTTTTGAGATGGTAAATAGAATCCGCAACATCCACGACCTGGAGAGTTAGCAGAATAAGGCCAGTTTAAGTTATCACCTGCATTACCATTGTTACCTGTAGAACCATCATTAATAGAGAATTCAACTTCGAAAATTGATTCAGCATTATTGTTGGTGATGTTACGGTAGTTGTCATGGAAATTAGGCATTAACTTCTTGCCTGAATTCTTGTATACATCTTCTAAAAGAGTTTTTGCAGCTGCATATTTCTTTTGGAACATATACGCTTTAGCTAAATAAGTCATCGCTGCCCATTTAGTAGCACGTCCTTTTTGAGCTTGTGTAGCTGGTAATACCGCTGCTGCATCTGAGAAATCTTTCTCGATGTTCGCCCAGATATCAGCTGTATTTGCAAGCTTCGTTGAATTCGGATCATCACGCTTATACACAGTTTCAGAAATATATGGAACTTTATTCCACAATTTCTTTGCCTCAAAGTGATAGTGTCCACGTAAGAACTTAGCCTCAGCTACAACTTGTGCTTTTTCAGCATCCGTCATATCTTTCACGTCAGTACTTTGAGCTAATAACATAGCTTCGTTTGCACGAGCTACGCCATCATAAGAGTGTTGCCACTTTCCTAAAAAGTACGTGTTATCTGATAACCATACGTATTGCTCGATGTACTCTTGCTCTGGTTGGTCACCAATATCTGTTCCTTTTACAGCATCACCTGATGTGATACCACCGAATACGTAATTTGAAATGGTTGATTGACGTCCTGTGTTACCAGCACCTACACCGTCCATTAATGAATATGCACCAATCAATAGGGCATTCACTCCATTTTTATTACTTAATGAAGCTAAGTTTGCCGCACCTTGAGGGGCGATTTCAAAGAAACTATCTGAACATGAAAAGTTCAAGCCGACAGTCGCTAATAATGAGAATATGATTATTTTTTTCATTTTTTTATCTGATTTATTTTCAAATTTAGCCTAATTAAAATCCTACTTTTAAACCAATATTATATGATTTAGCTACAGGGAAAGCTCCTTCATCAATACCCATGTGGATATCTTGGTTGTCAGTTCCTGAATTTCTCAAGTTAATATCTGGATCAAAACCTTTGTATTTAGTAAAGGTAAACAAGTTTTGTCCTTGAACATAAACTTGTAAAGCGCTCAATTTCAATTTTTTAACGATCGAATTTGGTACCGAATAGGTTAATTGAATGTTCTTAACTCGGAAGTAAGAACCGTCCTCTACGAAATAAGAAGAAATTTGCTGACTAACACCGTCTTGAGAATTTAAACGAGGTAACATAGCCACATCTCCTTGCTTTTTCCAAGAGTTGTATAACATATCTTTTGAACGGTTTCCTTGGAATGTGTTGAAGTCTGTCCAATATTTTTGATAATTGAAGATTTCATTTCCTTGAATACCTTGACCAAATACGGTCAAATCCCAGTTCTTATAACCTAAGGACACGTTTAAGCCATAACTAAAATCTGGATGTGGATTACCGATAATGGTCTTGTCAGCAGCAGTGATTACACCATCCCCATTTACATCACGGAATTTAAATACACCCGCACGCGTATATGTTCCTAATTTAGGAGCTGAAGCTGCTTCTGCATCATCTTTAATGACACCGTCAACAATATAACCGTAGAAACTACTGATCGGCAAACCAGCCTTCGTTACTGAGATAGATGGAAGACGTGTTGAGAATCCAAAAATGGTTGCATTTGGATCATTGTTCAATTTAACCACATTGTTCTTGTACATCGAGTACATCGCGCCTACGCTATAACGTAAATCACCAATTTGGTCACGATACGTTAAGTTTAAGTCAAAACCTGAGTTATTGATTTCACCGATGTTTACATATGGAATAGTAGCTGTTCCTGCAGTTTTAGGAATAGGTACCTGAGTTAACATATCAGAAGTAGTACGAGAATAAATATCCAACGCAATATCTAATTTATTATTCCATAAAGAAGCATCCAAACCTACGTTCGTAGATGTGTTAGTTTCCCAACGACCCGTTGAATTACCAAACTGAGCAATATCAAAACCAGTTGCAATGGAGTTACCAGAACCACCAATATCGTATGCGTTATTATCTGGATTAGGTGTAAACAATGTATATGCATTGTAAACGTTTGGAATCAATTGGTTACCTGTTTTACCCCAACCCCCACGAAGTTTCATGTCATTAATAAATGTCAAGTCTTTCATGAATGCTAATTCAGATAAACGGATACCTACCGAGAATGCAGGGAAGACTCCATACCGATATGCCGGAGCAAAACGAGAAGAACCATCACGACGAATCGTAAAGTCAGCTAATAATAAGTCCTTATATGAGTAGTTAACTTTTCCGAATTGTGAGAACAATGCAGTAATTGTAGCACCACCACCCGCATTGGATAGACCCGCTGCAGATCCGTTATTTAAGTAACGGTAAGCAGGATCATCAAAAGCAAAGTTAGAACGAGCCGCATTAAAACCAAATGAATAAGTAGAAACAGCTTCAGTTCCAGCTAATATGTTGAATGTATGATCGCCAATTACTTTGTTGTAATTCAAGGTATTGTACCAAGTTACCGCACGGTCATACGAGTTTGAAACTGTTAATGAGTTGGATGAACGTGGTTCAGCAGCCTCAATATCACGGTTTAAATAAGCCGCTTGGTTTAAGTTATTGTATTCAAAACCTAAGCTAGTTCTTGCCTTCAAACCTTTGATGATTTGATATTCAAGGAAAACATTTCCGAAAATGTGAGTTCCTCTAACAGGATTGTCTTTTTCTCTCCACTGACGTGCTAATGGGTTAGGCGCATTACCTAAGTTCGAACCACGTGATCCAGCAAAACCATTAAGGTCTGAAGTATTTGTTCCTCCTAATGCTATTGGTCCACCCGTGATGTCATATACAGGGATAATAGGTTGAATACGAATCGCAAATGAAATTGGATTTGATTCACTTTGGTTTCCAGAGGGAACACCTTGTCTTTCGTCATACGTTACGGTTACATTTTCTCCAAAAGTAAGATTTCCTTTGGTGAATTCAGTATTCGCGCGAATTGAGAAACGTTGGTATCCCGTATATTTCATAATACCCTCTTGATTAAAGTAGTTAGCTGAAATAGCAAATTTACCTCCTTTTGATCCACCGGTAGCACCTAATTGATAATTCTGAATCTTTGCAGGTCCAAAAATTACGTGCTGCCAATCAGTTCCTTCTTTATTCGCTTTCGTGATATTAAATGCAGTAGAACCTAACTTAGGATCAGCAATATCATTTGTATACGTATAATTAGCAGGAAGTGTTCCATAAACGTTCGGATAAATATAATCCGCAATCGTTTGAGAACCATCTGCGCCAAAACGATATTGTGCCGAAGGAGAAGTTCCTGCCGCCTTACCAGCACCAATTTCAGACTCGTAGTATAATTGACCTAACTCTTTTGTATTTAACAAATCTAAAGTCCTACCTACATCTTGCATACCCGTGTACATGTCAAAAGTGATTTTTGGCTCACCTTCTCCACCACGTTTTGTTGTAATGATTACAACTCCATTGGCCGCACGAGCACCATAGATAGAAGCTGCAGAAGCATCTTTCAATACCTGCATAGACTCGATATCATTTGGGTTGATTTGGTTCAAAGTTCCTTGAGTAGGTACTCCGTCAATTACGTATAATGGGCTATTGTTGTTAATAGAACCAAAACCACGTACACGAACCATCGTTCCACCACCCGGTGAGTTGTCATTACCTACCGTCACACCCGCAGCGCGACCTTGTAACATTTGAGTAACCGAAGCTGAAGGAACCGCGTTTAATTCTTTCGCGCTTACTACAGTTACAGCACCTGTAATGTCTTTCTTACGTTGGGATGCATAACCCGTCACGATTACCTCGTTCAATTGGCTTACATCATCCGCTAACGTAATCGCTAAAGTGGTTTTACCACCTACAGCGACTGTTTGGCTTACATACCCAACAGATGTGAATGTTAGTTCTGCATTAGAACTCTTTACATTAATGGAGAATGATCCATTTCCATCAGAAGTTGTACCTACTGTACTACCTTTGACAACAATAGAAACTCCTGGAATGCCCTGACCACCTGAGTCCTGAACTTTTCCCGCTACTTTTCGGTCCTGACCAAATGAAACCCAAGATAGGGTTAACATTAATGCCAGCATGAAGACCACTCTGCTTACGTAGAAATTGTGTTTCATATTAAATATGTTTTGAGTGAATGCCGACGTAACATACTGTTCCGCCGACGAATAAGAGACAAATATAGGTAAGATTTAATTTTTTTATACTTTTTTTATACTTTTTATCAAATACTTACAAAATTTTATCATGATTTAATGAATTGATCATGTTGTAGATCAATAAACCTAATTTGGAATAATTGATTACCTTTGTCCTTTATTTTTTAATTCATTTTATCCCATGTTAAATCTTATTTTATTTGGGCCTCCTGGTGCAGGGAAAGGTACCCAGTCATCCAAGCTTATCGATAAATACGGCCTTATTCATTTATCTACAGGAGATCTTTTACGTGCCGAAATTAACGCCGGCACGAGTTTAGGCCTCGAAGCTAAAAAATTAATGGACCAAGGAATTCTCGTTCCAGATTCAGTCGTGATCGGAATGATCGAAAATAAATTAAACGAGAACAAAACGGCCGCGGGCTTTATCTTTGACGGATTTCCACGGACGGTCGCTCAAGCCGAAGCGCTCGACCAATTATTAGCAGGTCACCATCTTTCCATTCATCACATGATTGCCTTAGAAGTGAATGAAGAAGAATTAACCGAACGTCTTTTAGAACGCGGAAAGTCCTCTGGCCGTCCCGACGATCAAAACGAAGATCTTATCCGCAAACGCGTCCAAGAATACACCGAAAAAACAGCTCCAGTGGCCAAGCATTATGAATCCCAAGGAAAATTCCAAGGAATCAATGGCATCGGAGAAATTGAAATTATATTTTCTCAAATCGAAGCGATCATTCAGCGCTAATCGGTTTAAATCTACCTTATGACATCTAACTTCATCGATTACGTCAAAATTAACCTGCGCTCTGGCCGGGGCGGTAGTGGCTCATCCCATTTCAGAAGGGAGAAACACGTACCCAAAGGTGGCCCAGACGGAGGCGACGGAGGTCGCGGAGGTCATATTTATTTAGTTGGGACGACCCAACAATGGACTTTGCTCCATCTTAAATACCAAAAACACATCATTGCCGATAGCGGAAATGGGGGAGAAGGGGGTCGTCGATCAGGTTCCGAAGGCGCCGATGTCTTCATCGAAGTGCCCCTCGGTACCATCGTCAAAGACGCCGAAACCGATGAATTTTTAGCCGAAGTAACCGAAGATGGTCAAAAGGTCCTTTTAGTACCCGGCGGTCGTGGAGGCTTAGGCAATACGCATTTTAAAACATCGACCAATCAATCACCCCGCCACGCGCAACCCGGAGAAGCCGGAATCGAACGCTGGGTAATTATGGAATTGAAGGTTTTAGCCGATGTAGGCCTCGTTGGTTTTCCAAACGCCGGAAAATCCACCTTGCTTTCTGTCATTTCTGAAGCGAAACCTGAAATCGCAGATTATCCTTTTACTACTTTAGTGCCTAATTTGGGCGTAGTGGCCTATCGGGACTATAAATCCTTTGTCGTAGCGGATATCCCAGGAATTATCGAGGGTGCTGCGGATGGTAAGGGATTGGGGATCCGATTCCTTCGTCACATTGAGCGAAATTCCATTTTATGTTTCCTCATTCCTTCAGACGCAGAAAATTGGGGCAAAGAATACGAAATTTTATTGGGCGAACTCGAAAAATACAATCCAGAATTGCTCGCCAAACAGCGCGTGCTTGTTATCTCCAAAATGGATTTGTCTATTCCTGAAATGGAAGAGGAAATGCGTGCGAGTTTACCAGCTGGATTACCTTTGGTCTTTGTTTCTTCTGTAACCCAAATGGGCATTCAAGCGCTTAAGGATTTACTTTGGAATACCCTAGAGGAAGAAAATAAAAGACATATCCCACCGGTCGTAGAACCTGAGGTTCCTTTAGCCTAAATTTTTCACCTGTTCCGCCATTAAGGCAATTCCCTGATCAAAACTTCTGGGTTTATAGCCTAATTCACGATAGGCTTTATCTAAGAAAAAACCTGTCCGCATGGGCCTTTTGGCGGCTTGCTGAAAGGTCGAGGAATCCGCTTTTTGGATCAAATCCTCATTCAAGCCATAATATTTGGCCGTTTTAATCGCCATTTCATAAGGCGTGAGGAAATCGGATCCCGAAATATTGAAAATGCCTTCTGCCTCTTTTTGGGTGATTAACCAACAACCGATCGCCAAATCTTCTGCGAGAGTCGGAGTTCTAAATTGATCCGTTACCACGTTTATTGTTTTTCCTTCTTCCAACGATTTTTTCACCCACAAGATAATGTTCGTCCGGCTCATATCAGCCACAATACCATAGACTAAAACCGTTCGGGCAATCGCCCAACGCAAGCTTGACGCTTGAAGGAGTTTTTCGGCTTTTAATTTACTTTCCCCATAAATGGAAATCGGGTTAGCTTGCGCATCCTCCGAATAGGGGCCATCTGCGCCATCAAAAATAAAGTCCGTCGATAGGTGACAAAAAAATGTATTGTATTTTTCACTGGCTCTGATCAGGTATTCGACGGCTGTCACATTTAATTCCTCACATCCCTCTGGGTCTGTTTCACAAGCATCTACATTGGTCATCGCAGCGGTATGTATGACCATATTCGGTTGGTATTCCTCAAAAACCTGATTTACCTCCTCCTCTTGTGTAATATCCAATGAGACATACGAATAGTCAGATGAGACATTCAGCCGATTATTCCCCTTGGCCGTTGCGATTAATTCAATACTGGGTTCTTGGCTCAACAATTCAACTAATTTTTGCCCCAAAAGCCCATTCGATCCCGTAATTAAAACCCGTTTTTTCATCTGTAATGAATTAATTCGATAATGCTTGGCGTATTTTTTTTAATAATTCTTGGGCTCCTGCCCCAATTAAGTGATTCGCTAAATCTTCACCTACTGCAATTGCATGCAAGCCCTGAACCTGATGATCTATTTTTTCTTTCCCGTCTAAACTTAAAACTCCGGCATGAATATGGATGCGTTCATTCGTCCAATGGGCAAATCCATATACAGGTACGCTACATCCACCATCCAATTTAGCTAATACAGTTCGTTCGGCCAATAGACAAGCCTCGGTGGCTTCGTGATTACAGGCCTGGCGTATGAGCTCAATCCATTTTTGGTCTAAGTTCTTTGCAGTTTGAATAGCGACAGAACCTTGACCTACCGCCGGAACGAATTGCTCAGTGGATAAATGCTCGGTAATATATCCCGCCATGTCCATGCGATGTACCCCGGCAAAAGCCAATAGCATCGCATCACAATCGCCATTTTTTAATTTTTCTAATCGAGTTTGTAAATTTCCTCGCATTTCCACAGCCTCATGTTGAGGATAATAATGCTGTAAAAAAGCCCGGCGGCGCGTCGATGAGGTTCCAATGCGCAACGATTCTTTTTCGGAAAGGCGGATGTTTGGATGTAAACTTAAAACTACATCATGCGCTGCTTCGCGTTCAGTGAAGGCAATTAATTGTAAATCCTCCGGCAAGCTGGATGGTAAATCTTTGGCGGAATGTTGGGCAATATCAATGTCCCCATTCCTCAACATGATTTCCAATTCTTCCGTAAAAACCCCCTTGGAACCTATTTTAGATAGAGACCGATCTAAGATCTGATCTCCTTTCGTACTTATCGCTACTATTTCATAGTCGAGACCCACGCGGCGCAATAAGGATCCCACATGATGGGCCTGCCATAATGCTAAGGCTGAATTCCGTGTGCCGATCTTAATTTTTTGCATGAAAGAGTCGAATTAATTGTAGCGAAAGGTCCAAATGCACCATTTTCGCCCGCGCATTCCGTTCCAAATGGTAATATACTTCTGAAACCTTTTCACTCATGCGGCTAATGGCATCTTGATGTAAGGTTTTTGAAAAATTTGCGATAAATGCCCGTTCCTTTTCGAGAGACTTGATCAGTTCGGGCGTCCCGGTAATTTGATACAGGCATTGTCGAAACATGTGTAAGGCATATTCCAAAATCCCTTTTTGCTCTTCCTTCGCCAAGCCGTCAAAATCATCTGCCATGTGGCTCAATTTAGTTAAATTCTTGCTGTAGACTGCGCGCATCCATTCGGCAAACCAAGTAGCCATGCTCAAATTTTCGTTCGCAGCTTTGCTCAATGCCCAGGAAATATTTCCTTCACAACTCATGGCTAAACGCTGGGCCTTCTCAATATCGATCTCAGTTTTACTGACCAAATAGGCGGCAAGGGCCTCTTCTTCGACCGTACCCACTTGAATCCGTTGGGTTCTAGATATGATGGTTGTCAATAATTTTTGAGGATCTGAACAAATCAATAGGAAAAGGGTGGAACTCGGTGGTTCCTCCAAGGTTTTTAATAAAGCATTTCCGGAAGAAGCATTTAACGATTCTGCGTTCCAAAGAAAAACGACTTTAAACGGCGCCTCAAAGGGTTTTAAGCTAATTTTTTGTACAAGTTTTCGGGTTTCTTCGACGGGTATATTACCTTGTCGGTTACCCTCTGCACCCAAATACAAAAGCCAATCAGGCAGGCTTCGGTAGGGGGATTCCAATAAAAAATTTCGCCATTCGGGTAAAAAAGCATCTGATTCAGCATCTTTAACTTTTTTTGTGGTGATGGATGGAAAAACGAATAGGAGGTCGGGGTGTATGCCTTTGTGGACTTTTTGACAACTCGGGCATGTTCCGCAGGCATCATCCCCATCGCGTTGCGTACAGAACAAGTAGGAAACGAAAGCCAGGGCCATGGCCATTTGAGCACCCCCAACAGGCCCTTGGAACAATTGTGCATGAGCGATATGCTGATCTTGCACGGCGCGGCTCAATTGTTTTTTAACCAGTTTCAATCCCGGAATATCCTGAAAACGCATGCCTAGGGGTTAAATTTTTGCGAAAACACTAATTTCGGAAAGAAGCTTCCTCTTTCCAAATTTGATCGATCATTGCCTCCATATTTTTTGGCAGGCTTTGTTTTTTTGTAGTGGCCCAGCGGTTGGCATTTTTTAGGGCCTTATCTTTTTGGTATATGCTGAATGCGGGAAATTCACCCCAAGTTAAGGAAGGGATAAATTTAGGTAAAAATGTACTTCCGCTGATATTGCAGTGGTTCCCGATGACCGTGCCGGTATTAAACTTAGTGGAGATTCCTGTCGTCACAAAATCACCCATGAGGACGCCAAATCCGGTTTTATCTGTTTTTCGGTTTTCCCCGGAGGAATAGTCAAAAAGGGAAATAGGAGCTAGATCATTTCGGACATTGGAACAGGTGCTTAGTGCTCCCCAGTTGGAATATGAGCCAATGATCGATGAACCCACATAGCCTTCGTGCGCCTTATTGCTATAGGGAAAGAATAGGGAGGCATTTATTTCGCCGCCGACTTTACATCCGATACCGATGGTGGTATTTCCTCGGATTTTAGCGCCTAAGTTGGTGGATGACCCTGCGAGTAGCGCCGCTGGTCCTTGGATCAGGGTGCCAATTTGTATTTGGACCCCTTCTCCGATGAAAATAGGCCCTTGGCTTGCGTCCAAGATGCTTCCTTTTAGGGATGCGCTCGGGTGGATGAAGCAGTTTTCGGGGTGTAAAATGGTATTTCCTTCTCGGTTTAATGCGTCGAGATCGAGGGTATTTGCTTTGATTTCTTCGTGAAGTAATTGGACATTATAAGTCAATAGATCCTCCGGGTATTGAATATACCTCGGGGCAAAAGTCATCATTTGTTTTTTTAATCCCTGGGATTCGGATGTTCGGGATCGGAAGGCGATGAGTTGTTCGCCATACCAAAGGCTAGTTTCCGGGTCGAGAAGAGCAAGGAGGGAGTTTAAAATCGGGTCGGGTAGAAGAGTGCCGATTAGGTGCAAATCCGCTGAGATTTCTGTCCATTTATCTTGGATCTGATTCAGTCCAATATACAATTCCGACAGTCTACGCATATAGGTAAGCGGTCGGAGGTTTTTTAGGATTTTTTCGTCGTCAAAAAATTGGATCGAATGGCTCATGTTGCAAATTACAAAAAAAAGGCCTCACCAAAAATATTGGAGAGGCCTTTGATTAAATGGTGTGAGAAACTTAGCTCTTCGCGTAGCGCTTGTTAAATTTGTCGACACGACCTGTTGTATCTAATAACACATTTTTACCTGTGTAAAAAGGATGTGATTGAGAGGAAACTTCAATCTTGTATACAGGATATGTATTGCCTTCGAATTCAGTAGTTTCGGTGGTAGGAGCGCAAGAACGAGTTAAAAACTTGTAATCGGCTGATAAATCATGGAATACTACTTCTTTGTATTCTGGATGAATGTCTTTTTTCATGGGTTTTTAAATAATGACGATTCCCTGCCGTCGTGTTGGTTTCAAATATGGAATCGGTGGGAGTCGGATTCCTTTTAATGGGCCACAAAATTAGAAATTATTTATTCCATGTCCAAGTTTTTTGTTATTATTTTTAACCGGATTTACAAGTATTTTTTGGTCCAATAAAAAGAAAAAATATTTTTTTTGGTACTTTTCCAAGAGACACAAGGCCTAATGATTTGACTAAGCGATAGTTGAATATTATAATTTAAATAACACTTTTTTTAATACCTTTTTTGCTCAAAAAAATGTTTGCAAGTGGAGGCGATTTTTTCTAATTTTACTGAGAAGGGAAAGGCTCTAAAGATTTCCTTTTACAGTCTAGAGTTTACAACATAATCATACTATAAAACACATGTACGTAATTAAAAGAGACGGTCGTCGCGAATCTGTTAAGTTTGACAAAATCACCGCCAGAATAGAGAAGCTTTGCTATAGCTTAGATCCCTTCTTTGTTCAGCCTTTGGAGGTAGCAAGAAAAGTTATTTCAGGATTGTACGACGGGGTTAAAACGACTGAATTGGATAATTTGGCGGCTGAAACGGCTGCGTCTTTGACTACTAAGCACCCAGATTATGCTGTTTTGGCTGCTAGGATTGCGATTTCTAATTTACACAAGAATACATTGAAGTCTTTTTCGGCGACAATGAAGCGCTTGTTTACCTATGTAGATCCTAAGACTGGACAAAATGCGTCCTTGCTTTCTAAGGAGGTTTATGAGATTATAAAAAAGAATGCGGTGGAGTTGGATGAGGCGATTATTTATGATCGTGATTTTGGGTATGATTATTTTGGTTTTAAGACTTTAGAGAAATCATATTTATTGAAATTAGAGGGTCAGATTGCGGAGCGTCCTCAGCATATGTTGATGCGTGTAGCCGTAGGAATTCACGGGGCAGATTTGACTTCAGCTATAGAGACATATAATTTATTATCGGAGCGTTGGTTTACTCACGCGACACCTACCTTATTTAATGCCGGAACACCTAAGCCTCAAATGTCATCTTGTTTCTTATTGACGGTTCAAGATGATTCCATCGAAGGGATTTATGATACTTTGAAGCAAACGGCGAAGATTTCGCAATCAGCTGGTGGGATTGGTTTAAGTATTCACAACATTCGAGCGACGGGTTCATACATTAAGGGTACGAATGGTACTTCCAATGGAATCATCCCTATGTTACGTGTATTTAATGATACGGCTCGTTATGTAGATCAAGGTGGCGGAAAACGCAAGGGCTCTTTTGCGATTTATTTGGAGCCTTGGCATGCAGATGTTTTTGAGTTTTTGGAATTAAAGAAGAATCACGGAAAAGAAGAAATGCGTGCGCGTGATTTGTTCTATGCGCTTTGGATTCCAGATTTATTCATGAAGCGTGTGGAAAGCAATGAGGAATGGTCTTTATTCTGTCCGCATGAGTGTCCGGGTTTAGCGGATACGCATGGTGAGGCGTTTGAGGCATTGTATCATTCTTATGAATTGGCCGGAAAAGCGCGCCAAGTAGTTAAAGCACAAGAATTGTGGTTTAAAATTTTGGAATCCCAAACAGAAACAGGTACGCCTTACATGTTGTTCAAGGATCATGCGAACAACAAATCAAATCAAAAGAATTTAGGTACAATTAAATCATCGAATTTATGTACTGAAATCATGGAATATACATCGAAAGATGAGGTGGCCGTGTGTAATTTAGCTTCTTTAGCTCTTCCGAAATACGTTCATGTCAATGAGCAGGGAGTAATGGAATTTGATCACACTCGGCTTTATGAGGTAACAAAAACGGCAACGAAGAATTTGAACAAAATCATCGATGTCAATTATTATCCTGTTCCAGAAGCGCGTAACTCAAATTTACGTCACCGTCCAATCGGTATCGGTGTTCAAGGCTTGGCAGATGTGTTCATTATGTTGCGCATGCCATTTGAATCTGAGGAAGCCCAACAATTGAATAAGGATATTTTCGAAACCATCTATTATGCATCCATGGAAGCATCAATGGAATTAGCGATCAAAGAAGGTCCGTATTCGAGCTGGGAAGGGTCACCAATCTCGAAAGGTATTTTCCAATTCGATATGTGGAATGTGACACCGAGCTCAGGTCGGTGGAACTGGGAAGAAATGCGCGAGAAAGTGGTTACTCATGGGGTTCGTAATTCCCTTTTGGTAGCACCGATGCCGACGGCCTCCACTTCACAAATCCTCGGAAACAACGAATGCTTTGAGCCATATACCTCGAATATTTATGCTCGACGTGTGTTATCAGGTGAATTTGCCGTCGTGAATAAGCACTTATTGAAGGACTTGATTAAATTGGGTCTTTGGAATGAGTCGATGAAAAATAAATTAATTTCAGCCAACGGTTCCGTACAAAATATCCCAGAAATTCCTCAAAACTTGAAGGATTTGTACAAAACAGTTTGGGAAATCAAGCAAAAGACGATTTTGGAAATGGCAGCCGATCGCGGAGCGTATATCTGTCAATCGCAAAGTTTAAATATTCATATTCAGGATGTGAACTTTGGTAAATTGACGTCCATGCACTTCCACGCTTGGAAATTAGGTTTGAAAACAGGTATGTATTACTTGCGTACGAAAGCTGCGGCTGACGCGATCAAATTCACCGTGGAAAAACAAGCAGATGTTCAAATCGAGCAAACAGATGTGGTGCGTGAAACAGAAATGCAATACGCAGCCCATACCACACAAGCTGCCGCATCATTTAACAGCGAGGATGACCAGAATCGCTCTGATATGTCTTGTTCCTTAGATAATCCGGAGGCCTGCGAAGCTTGCGGATCATAAGAATGATGCATCATCTTATTCACAAAAATCACTTGATTGAAAGGTCAAGTGATTTTTGTGTTTACATGTTACCTGAATAATGACTAAAAAAGGAAAGCTTTTTCTCTTATTTTTTTCCCTGATGTCCCTAGGATTGTTCCTTAGGATCTATCATATTTCCAATTTTGGGTTATTCGGCGATGAAAAACAAAGTGCACTTATAGCCGTAGGCAATACGAATTTCGGCGGAATGAGTGCCCTCATGAATCCTCCGGCCATTTTTACCCCAGCGGATTATTGGGCACCTCGAGGGATTCAAGCCTGGTTTGAAGCCGACGCCCGTGGCGATGTCAGTGGAAATAGCCTCCTTCATGACATGATGTTAAAACTGGTCGCCCAGGTTTTCGGTAAGGGGGATGGAGCATTAAGAGGCGTTTCCGTATTTTTTAATATGCTCACGCTTTGGTTGCTTTTTTATTGGGCGCGTCGTCAAAAAAAACAGGAATTTTATTGGCCCTTAGGTATTTTATTGTTGGCAGTTCTTGAGCCCTTTTTTATTATTTTTAGCCAACAAGCACGTAATTATACCACCAGCCTTTTTTTTAGTACGGCATCCAATTATTTTTTCTGGAAAATCATCATTCAAAAACCTGATTTAGAAACACCCAAAACAAAAGATGTATACGGATGGGCTTTAACCAGTGTTTTTGCCTTATTTAGTACCTATTTGACTGCTTTGGTTTTGGTGGGTCAATTCATCTACATGCTGATTCGAAGGCCAGCATGGCTATTTTGGCAAAAAATGTTCCTGGGAGCTCTATGTATTTTAATTCCATTTGCCGCGTGGATACTTTGGGGGCCTGGGCAATATTTCTTAGCTTATCAGGCCGACGCGGGGAAACAATATTTGGCCTTTTTGCAAACGAATGGACCTATCAAGGATTGGATAGAGGCCTCGAATCCCACAAATTTATCCAAAAGGACGATTAGTATTTTATCAGATTGTTTTTTCTGGACCAATGATTTATATGCGCGCCAAGGCATCAAATTTGGCGGAATCTTATTAGTGATTTTTGCTTTTTTGGTTGTGCGTTGGGTTCGGTCGATTGACGATATCCCCATGAAGCGCTTATATATATTTGCTGGAATCCAATTATTTTTTCCAATTCTGGTTTTAATAGGAACTGCGATTCATGCAGGTACGACCACCGGTTATTTTTTACGCTATGCGAGTTTTGCCTTGCCATTTGGTATTTTCATTTCGGCAGGTTTTGCAGATTATGTTCTTCGATTGCCTATCTGGTATCGAAGTTTAGGGATTCTTTTGATGTTGATTCAATTGTATTTTTTGGTATTTCAATTTACCCCTTTATATAAAGACCAAAAACAAAAATATACGAATTCACAAGGACGAATTAAGAATCCATATCCATTCATTGCGGATCGGATCCGACAAAATTATATGGCGGGAGATACGGTTTTATATCCATCACGAAAGACGAATTTTTTAAATTCACAGCACATTAATATGCAAGCCGTGGATGTTTCCGATGCGCAATTAGTGAATTTGTATTTTGATGCAGAGGAACCATTTTATCAAAAAATTGATACCACCTATCAAGATTCCGTCATCATTCGCAAGAAAAATGGCCAAAGATTGCTTATTTTTGATTTTCGACAGGGCTCTTTAAGATATTAGGTATATGTCCAATTCGCTTCCTCAGGTTTCATTTGTCATTCCATTGTACAATGAAGAGAGTAATTTAGGTGCCTTGGTGGATCGCTTAATCCAAGTGATCGAATCATCTGACTTGGCGATCGATGTTGTATTGATTGATGATGGAAGTCAGGATCGGTCTCGTGAGATTTTGCAGGCCTTAGCGCTTCAGGATTCTCGTTTTCATGTGATTTTATTGTCAAAAAATCATGGGCATCAATTGGCCCTCACCGCAGGTTTGTCCGTTGCCCGGGGTACAGAAGGCGTTTTTGTGTTGGACGGAGATTTGCAAGACCCTCCCGAATTATTGGCCACTTTTTATGCCAAATTTAAGGAAGGCTATGATGTTGTATATGCGGTGCGAGAAAAGAGGAAAGAGGTTTTCTACAAGCGCTGGGCCTATTTCATTTTTTATCGGATTTTGAAAAAAATTGCCAATGTGGATATTCCATTAGATAGTGGCGATTTTTCATTTATAAGTCGGCGCGTAGTTCATGTTTTAAACCAAATGCCAGAGGAAAGCAGATTCATACGGGGTATGCGTACTTGGATTGGATTTAAACAAATAGGTATTTCCTACGATCGCCAAGAGCGGGCGAGCGGAGATTCTAAATATTCTTTTGGGAAATTGGTTCAATTGGCCTTAAATGGAATATTTAATTTCAGTGAATTTCCGATCAAATTTGTGACCATGTTAGGTGGTTTTGCGATTTTTTCCTCAATGATTTATTTCATTTCGGTTGTGATCAAGAAGTTTTTTGTCGACGAGGTCATTGAAGGTTTCACGGCTTTATTATTTGTTATTATTTTATTTGGAGGAATCCAATTGGCTGCCATTGGGATTTTAGGGGAATATATTTTACGTATATTCTTTCAGTCTAAAAATAGACCCAATTTTATCATTGAAAAGCAAATCCTGAATGGAGAAATCAAATAAGTTCATTAGCGCAAAAAACCTGATCATCCTCTATATTGTGGATGGTCTCTTGAATCTATTTTTAACCTATCTTTTTCCTGATTTAAAGGATACGCGCTATATCACAAAACCCCTATTGATGCTGTTATTGATGGCGTATGTGGTCCAAGAAGCCGATTCGTCCCTACGTAAAGCCCTTCTAATTACCTTGTTTTTTTCGCTGCTCGGGGATATTTTTTTGATGTTACCGGGTACGAATCCCCTGTATTTCCAATTAGGCATTTTGGCCTTTTTAGGTTCTCAAATTGGATATATTAATTTGTTTTTTAAGCAAAGGGATTCGATTATGTACTTGTTTTTGGTACCCATCCTGATTTACGTGGGCGGGTTTTTGGCCTTTCTTTTGCCGCATGTGAAGCCTATGCTTCAAATACCTATTATCGTTTATGGGCTCGCTTTAGGTTCTATGTTGTTTTTTGCTTTGAATCGAAAAAAGGATAGTTCATATAATCAAGTGGCATTGGGCGCCTTATTGTTTGTTGGCTCGGACAGTATTTTGGCGGTATTAAAGTTTTATTATGCCTTTCAAGGAAATTCTTTAGCCGTGATGAGCACTTATATTGCGGCTCAATTGTTACTCACCTTGGGTTTATGTAAATTGCAGATTAGAAATTAATTCAAAATTTTCATGTTGGAATTAGAGGGATTAGCGAAAAAGCTTCAAGGTGCATTGCATACGGATCAGGTCATGCGTACCTTGTACGCTACGGATGCCTCTGCCTATCGTGAAATGCCTTTGGGGGTGGCTATTCCTGAGACCATAGCGGATATCGAGGCGTTAATTAAATTTGCGGATGAAAAGCAAATTGCGCTGATTCCACGAACAGCCGGTACGTCATTGGCAGGCCAAGTGGTAGGTTCAGGTCTCGTGGTGGATGTATCCAAATTTTTCAATCGTATTTTAGAAATTAATCAGGAGGAATCCTATGTTTGGGTAGAGCCTGGCGTCGTTCGGGATGTGTTGAATGTAGAATTAAAAAAGCATGGTTTGTTTTTTGGTCCTGAGACATCTACGGCAAATCGTGCAATGATCGGTGGGATGCTTGGAAATAATTCATGCGGATCGAATTCCGTGGTTTATGGATCTACGCGCGATCATGTGTTGGCCGTCGAAGGCTATCTATCCGACGGAAGTTTTGTGCGATTCGAAGAAGAAAATCCGTATCAAACATTGGAATCCTTGCCTGAGGGAAGTCGTTTGAAAGAAATATATACGAATACTTTGGCGGCTTTGTCCAAGCCTGAAAACCAAACGAATATTCAAAACGAATTTCCGAAACCAAGTATTCATCGGCGAAATACGGGTTATGCGGTGGATATGCTTTTGAATTCAGATGCGTTTATTCCTGGAAAGCCAGCCTTTAATTTTTGTGCATTGTTGAGCGGTTCGGAGGGGACTTTGTGTTTTGCGACGAAGATTAAATTGCATGTCGATCCATTACCACCGGCTCATTTGGGCTTGGTTTGTGGGCATTTTAATAGCATCGATGAGGCTTTACGGGCGAATTTGATTGCCTTGACTTTTAATCCATCCGCTTCGGAGTTGATGGATCATTATATCTTAGTGTGCACCAAAGCCAATGCGGAACAGCGTCAAAATCGCTTTTTCGTGGAAGGTGATCCAGGGGCAATTTTGGTGGTTGAATTACGCTCCGACGATCCCCTGGAACTCGAAAAGCAAGCAAAATCTCTGGAAAAGGCGATGCGCGATGCAGGCCTAGGGTATCATTTTCCTTATGTGACGGGTGGCGATGTGAAGAAGGTATGGGATTTACGGAAAGCGGGTTTGGGATTGTTATCGAATCTGCCTGGCGATGAAAAAGCGGTGGCGGTGATTGAAGATACGGCTGTCGATGTACATGATTTGCCTGCTTTTATAGCGGAGTTCAATGTCATTTTGAAGGCTAATAATTTATATTGTGTGCATTATGCGCATGCGGGTTCGGGGGAATTGCATTTACGGCCCATCATTAATTTGAAAACAGCTGAGGGACATCGTCAATTCCGGCATATCGCCGAGGAGATCGCCCGTTTGGTCAAAAAATACCAAGGGTCTTTGTCCGGTGAACATGGCGATGGGCGCTTGCGAGGCGAATTTATCCCTTGGATGGTGGGGGAGGCGAATTACCAATTAATGCGTGAATTGAAATCTTGGTGGGATCCCAAAGGGATTTTTAATCCGAATAAAATTGTGGATACACCGCCGATGGATACGTTTTTGCGCTATGAGGCAGGCCAAGAAACACCTGCATTTAAAACCGCTTTCCGTTATCAGGATCAGGATGTACTCCAACATGCCGAACAATGCAATGGCTCAGGCGATTGTCGCAAAACACCTATTTCTGGTGGAACGATGTGTCCCTCCTTTATGGCCACCCGCAATGAAAAAGAAACGACTCGGGCCCGTGCGAATATTTTACGGGAATTTTTGACCCATTCGACCCAACCGAATCGATTCGCCCATGAGGAAGTGAAAGAGGTGATGGATTTATGTTTAGCCTGCAAGGGTTGTAAGGCTGAATGCCCGTCGAATGTCGATGTGGCGAAGCTAAAGATGGAGTTTTTATATCAGTACCAAAAGGAAAAAGGCTTGCCTTTACGGAGTTGGCTCGTCGGCCATTTTGCAGATATCTCATCCTTGGCTTCCAAGGTTCCTTTCGTATATAATATGGTGATGGGTACGACTTGGCTACGGCGATTAGCAAATCGCTTGGTTGGATTTCATCCCGACCGGACGATGCCTTTATTAGCGAATAAAACGCTTTGGGCATGGTTAAAAGGAAGACAAACGATTTCATCCAACAAAGCGGTTTATGTGTTTGTGGATGAATTTACAAATTTCAATGATGCGGAGGTGGGACGCAAGGCGGTGTTATTGTTGGAAAAACTGGGATATGCAGTGAAAACGATGGCCCATCCGATTTCTGGTCGGGCCTATTTATCGAAGGGGATGTTGGACGAAGCGAAGGTCTTGGCGCAAAAGAATGTGGATTTATGGGCTGATTTAATTTCTTCAGATGTTCCTTTGGTCGGAATAGAGCCATCGGCTATTTTAACTTTCCGGGATGAATATCCAGATTTAGTGGCGGATGAATCGGTGGTCAAGGCGAAGAAATTGGCTGAAAACGTATTTTTGTTGGAGGAGTTTATTGCTCGTGAAATGGAGGCGAAACGGATTTTGCCGAGTGCGTTTACAGAGGAGAAGAAATTATTGAAGTTGCATGGGCATTGCCAGCAAAAAGCCATGAGCTCACTCGTGGCGGCCAAAAAGGCCTTGTCTTTGCCGCTTAATTTTGAGGTGCAATTAATTCCATCGGGTTGTTGTGGAATGGCAGGATCCTTTGGTTATGAGGTTGAGCATTATGATTTGTCGATGCAAATCGGAGAATTGGTATTATTCCCGACGGTCCGTGCGCAGGGAATGGATGTGGAAATTGTGGCTTCGGGGACGAGTTGTCGGCACCAAATCCACGACGGTACGCAGCGCCATGCGCGACATACCGCCGAGGTTCTATTTGATGCATTGGTTTAAAAATTAAAATTTCCAGCGAACAAAAGCTTCCATGGCTTCGTATTCGGCTAATCCTAATCGGTTATAAATGTGTGCGGTTCCGCGGTTTCGGTCTTCGGCCCGTTGCCAAAATTCCCGTGAATCATCCCCTTGAAAAACCACGCCATCTTTTTGGGATTGGTGTTTAAAGATTCCCATTCGTTTTTTAAATACTTGGTCGGGTGACATGGGAACGGCCATTTCGATTTGATCGATATCCCATTCTGCCCAAGCGCCTTTGTATAACCAAACCCAGCAATTTTTCATGTATTCGCGATGTTTGAGTCGGGTAATGGCTTCCATAATGGCGTCCAAACATACCTTGTGGGTGCCATGGGGATCGGCAAGATCACCGGCGGCATAAATCTGATGCGGTTGGATTTCTTCGATCAGATCCATGATTAATTGGATATCTGGTTCTGAAAGTGGTTTTTTACGGATCGTGCCGGTTTCGTAAAAGGGCATTTGGAGAAAGTGCGCATGTTCTTTTTTGATGCCTACGAAACGGCAGGTATTTTTGGCTTCTCCTTTTCGAATCAATCCTTTGATTTCTCGCACGGCGGGAATGTCCAGTTCGGAGTCTTTTTTGTTTTTCAAAAAGCGAACGGCGTCCTTATAAATGCGGTTAGCTTTGGCGTTTGTACTTTCAAATTGCTCGTTGAAGTCCACCACAAATTCCGCGAATCGGAGCGCTTCATCATCCGCTACGGCGATATTTCCGGTCGTTTGGTAGGCGACATGTACTTCATGGCCTTGGTCGTGAAGTCTTTGGAAAGTTCCACCCATGGAAATGATGTCATCGTCTGGGTGTGGGGAAAAAATGACGACCTTCTTTTTGGCAGGGAAGGCGCGTTCTGGACGGTGTGTATCGTCGGCATTTGGTTTTCCGCCGGGCCAACCGGTAATGGTATGTTGTAAATAATTAAATACCTCGATGTTTATTTCGTAGGCTTGTCCGTATAGGGATAATAAATCGGAAAGTCCGTTTTCGTTGTAATCCTTGTTTGTCAATTTCAAAACCGGTTTTTCCAAATGCAAAGACAAATGGGTTACCGCTTTTTTGATCATTTTACGATCCCAAATAACTGAATCGACTAGCCATGGAGTTTTAATCCGGGTTAAATCGGCCGCGGCGGTTTCGTCTAGAATGAATCTGACATTAGGATGCTGTTGGAGATATGATGCTGGGATGTCCGAAGTAACGGGTCCTTCTACGGAGCGTGCCACGGCGTCAGCTTTGTGTTCGCCCCAGGCCAATAACACGATGCGTTTGGCGTGCATGATTTTATCGATTCCGAGTGTGATGGCCTTTTTGGGCACTTTGGCTAGACCTCCAAAATCGATGGCAGCGTCAATTTTGGTATGAATGTCCAGCGTCATGAGCCGGGTTTTTGAATTAATGAGGGAGCCGGGTTCGTTGAAACCAATATGCCCATTCCGTCCAATGCCCAATAAATGAAAATCTAATCCTCCAAGCTTATCAATTTTATCTTCGTAGTCCCGACAAAATTCCGGAATCTTTTCAATAGGCAGGGTCCCATCTGGTAAATGGTAATTTGTTACCGGTATGTCTATCTGGTCGAAGAGTTGTTCTTTCATGAACCGGACATAGCTTTGCACGGAATCGGGTTCCATGGGGTGGTATTCGTCCAGGTTGAAGGTAATCACATTTTTAAAGCTGAGTCCTTCTTCTTTGTGCATGCGAATGAGTTCCTGATACACTTTTTTTGGAGAGGATCCGGTGGCCATTCCGAGTACGGCGGGTTTGTTTTCGCTATTTTTTTGACGGATGAGTGCCGCCATTTCTTGTGCTACCGCTTTGGAGGCTTGATCTGAATTCTCAAAAATGTGGGTAGGGATGCGTTCAAAACTGATGGCATGTTCCATAAGAAGAATTGTTTAGGTATTTTGTTTGGAGGAAACCACGATGAAATCTAATTCTAAAATATCAAAAATGAGGAGAATGGTTTTAAGGGCAGGATTTCCCTTGCCTAATTCGATGGAGTGTATGGTTTTAATCGCCACGCCACTTTTTTCACTTAATTCTTCTTGCCGCAAACGTAATGCATTTCTTTTCTCGCGTATAATTTTTCCGAAAATCTGTAGTTCCATAGGTTTTTAATGTTGCTACAAAATTATTGGAATATTCGATTTTAAAAAACTTTCGGAAATATGTTACTGATTTAATATCAAATATAGGCAAAATGTGATTCGGTGATCAATAAATTTATTTTATGATGAGTGGTGAATGATTTAAAACAAATTGTGATTTTCCTCCGTTATCTTTGTGCAATGAAAATTAACCGCCTCTATACAATACTTTTTTTCTTTCTGTGCATGACTCAGCTCATGGCTCAAAAGTTTACGATTAGTGGCTACATAAAAGATTTGTCGGATGGGGAAGGAATTATTGGTGCCAATGTGTACGTCAAGGAGTTAAAGGTCGGTACTTCTGCCAATACGTATGGATTTTATAGTTTGACCCTGAGTCCAGGGACTTACACAATTATTTATTCGTCGAGTGGATATACCAAACTCGAAAAAATACAGATTCTAGAATTTAAAAATGTTGATATTACGGTGGAGCTTTCGCCGTATATAAATGAGTTAGCCGAAGTTAGAGTGACTGCTCGGGCGGTGGATGAAAATGTGGCGGGTATAGAGATGTCGGTGAATAAAATTGATATCAAAACAATTAAAAAAATTCCGGCTTTATTGGGGGAGGTGGATTTGGTTCGGGCGATTCAATTGTTGCCGGGTGTTTCCACGGTAGGGGAAGGAGCCTCAGGCTTTAATGTGCGTGGGGGCGGGGTGGATCAGAATTTGGTGTTGTTAGACGATGCCCCAGTGTATAATTCTTCTCATTTGTTCGGCTTTTTCTCGGTCTTTAATCCGGATGCGGTTAAGGACGTAAAACTTTATAAAGGGGGTATTCCAGCTCAATATGGTGGTCGGGCATCATCCATTTTAGATGTAAAGATGAAAGAGGGCAATGCTAAGAAATTAGAAATTAATGGGGGGATAGGGGCGATTTTTTCCCGTTTGTCCATCGAAGCACCCATTGTAAAGGACAAGGCCTCATTTATCGTGGCGGCTCGACGTTCGTATATAGATGTATTAGCAAAGCCATTTCTGACAGGAAATAATGCGAATGCTACCTTTAATTTTTATGATTTAACGGCCAAAGTCAATTATACCATCAATTCGAAAAACACCGTTTTTTTATCGGGTTATTTCGGTCGGGATGCTTTTGGGACGGGATTTGGGTTTAATTGGGGAAATTCAACGACCTCAGCGCGCTGGAACCATGTTTTTTCCAGTAAGTTATTCATGAACACCACGGCTTTTTACAGTAATTACGATTATTTGTTGGATTCAGATTTGGAAAATAAAAGACCCAATGATTCATTTAAATGGACATCTAATATCGTTAATCTGAGTATTAAACCTGATTTCACTTATTACATTCAGCCGGATAATACCTTAAGCTTTGGCGCTCAAATCATTTCATATGAATTTAAACCTGGGAAGGCGGCCGCGATTTCGGGGGGTGAAAAACGTGAATTTGGACAGGCAAATAAAAAAGGGGTGGAGTCCTCTGCCTATTTGGGGCATGATTGGAAAATAAGTCCATTGTTCTCCGTACAATATGGTCTTCGCTACTCCTATTATGATTACAAAAGTTTAAATGGGGAATATTATGATCGAATTAAAGTCCCTGAATCGGTGGAGAATCCTTCTGGTTATATTTTAAAAATAAATAAAGTTGACCCTTCGACCACCGTGGCATCTTATGGAAATTGGGAGCCGCGTTTTTCCATGAAGCTTAATTTGGGGGAAATGTCTTCGTTGAAGGCCAGTTATAATCGCTTAGCACAATATGTGCATTTAATGTCGAATACAGCTGCTTCTACGCCATTGGATGTTTGGACTTCTTCTACGAATAATATCAAACCGCAAATTGCAGACCAGGTAGCGCTCGGGTATTTTAAGAATTTGGGTCCTGAAGGAAATGAGTATGAAACCTCTGTTGAGGTTTATTACAAGGACATGCAAAATCAAATCGATTACGCGGATCGGTCGAATTTGTTCTTGAATCCTTATTTTGAAAAGGATCTTTTATTTGGTCAAGGTCGGGCGTATGGTATCGAATTTTTTGTGAAAAAAAATGTGGGGAAATTAACGGGTTGGATTAGTTATACCCTTGCGCGCACCGAACGTAAAATAGCTGGATTAAATGGAGGGGAATGGTATGCGAATCGCTATGATCGCACACATAACTTTAATGTCATAGGTCAGTATAGTCTTAATGAAAAATGGTCATTGGGAGCGAATTTTGCTTACATCACGGGTGTTCCTTATTCAATACCTTCTCAGAAATATGTATATGAAGGAATTGCGTATCCACAAACATTGCCAGGGACTCGTGGAAATATTCGGGTACCTGATTATAATCGGTTGGACCTTTCGGCCACGAAGAAAAACAAAAAGGCCTTATTTGGTAAAGGAAGTTCAGAATGGGTGTTCTCGGTGTATAATGTGTACAATCGGAAAAATCCATTTTCTATCTACACGCGTCCGAATGGCGATAATACGTTACAAACTGAAGCGGTTCAGCTGTCCATCATAGGTTCATTTGTACCCGCTGTCACATATAATTTCTCATTTTAATATGGCGATTTTCAAACATATTCTATTGCTTTTTGTAGGCTTAATCGCCTTGAGCTCATGTGAGGAAGTGGTATCATTGCCTAGTCCGGCTTCGGATAATTATTTGGTGGTCGAAGCCAATCTGACCAATTTGCCTGGAGCCCAAAAAATCTTGTTATCCAAATCACAGGCCTATTTTGATAATTCATCGGCACCCAAAATTTCCAATGCGGAAGTTAGTGTGAAGGATAATTTGGGCAACATCTACGCGTTTAAAGAATCCAAGGAATTAGGAACTTATGTGTGGGAGCCGGCCAATACCTCGGAGGTGATGACCAAAGTGGGAAGAGCTTATACGCTGAATGTTAAATGGTCGAATGAGGCTTATCAAGCTAGCGCCACCATGAACAGGGTTCCGCCAATTGATTCGATTTTGTATCAGTATGATCAGGCTACAGGCCGACAATCAGGCACTGATAAACCCAAAAATGGCTATGATGCCCAATTTTATGCCCGCGATCCCAAAGGGGATGGGGATTGTTACCGGGTAAAAACCTATAGAAATGATAAATTATTTAATGGGACCCAGAATTTAGTTTTCTTTTATGATGCGGCTTTTCAAAAGGGTGCCGGTACGGATGGCTTGATGTTTATTATTCCAATACGTAGATCCATTTCGCCGGAATTATATCAAGCCAATGATAAAATAAAGGTGGAATTGTATTCGATTTCCGAAGATCAATTTAATTTTTACTCGCAAGCTCGTTTGGAATTGAATAATGCTGGCCTATTTTCAAGACCGGCCGCGAATATTCCGACCAATTTTTATAATGTAAATGCAGCTTCGAAATTACAAGGGGCTGGTTGGTTTGCTGTTTCCGCCGTTAGTACGATGGAAACCGTGGTCGATCCGAACAAGGCACGTAAAAACATTAAATAAATTTATTCGAAATTAAAGATGAGCGTTACCGTGTGGGTTTTCATATTATTCATTTGAAAATAAATAGGGGCAGATCCAGCACTGGTGGGCTGTAAATACAAATTCGTCAGCCCATGTGAAAAGCGTATTTCAGGCGTAAATTTAAAAAACTGAAAAAAGCGTTCCAAGCCAAAGCCATATTCTAAGCTTAAATCTGCCGTTTTAGCACTTAACAAAGCACTTCTACTTTTAACATTGGCCTCCATGCCCAATTTAACACCGCCGATGATGTACATGCGGTGATTGTCCCGACGGATAGATTTATATTTGACCAATAAAGGAATTTCAAGCCAAGTCGATTCACGAATTAGCATGTCACTATCCCTAAATGATGGCTCAAAAGTGAGCTCACGATCATATAGCGCAATGTTTAATCCCGATTTTAATTCGAAATGCTTATTGTAAGAATAATTGATAATGCCACCTATTTGAAGTCCGAATTTACTTGGTGAAACAACAGTATTATCTCCTCCATAAGGAATATAACTCGACGAAGCAAAACCAAATAAAAATCCAAAGTGGACAGGTTTTTCATCATAAAATTCATGGTATTTTCGCTTGTATTGATCTTGTGCCCACATGGATGTATGTGCAAAAACGAATAGCAAGATCAATCCCAGGGTTCTCCTCATTTTTTTGCCTTTTGACCAAAATATATGGAACAAATTCCTCCCGTCATGGGAATCCATTGGGCAGCCTGGAATCCTGCTGTTTCAAATTTTTCAATAAAATTCGGCCCATCTGGAAATGCTTGAACCGATTCAGGCAAATAGGTATAAGCCGCAGGGTCTTTGGAAATTAAACGACCCAATAATGGCAAAATAAAGCGTGAATAAAAAGCATATAATTGCTTCATGGGAAAATGGCGCGGATTAGAAAATTCCAAAACCAAGCAATAACCGCCTGGTTTAGTTACCCGAAACATATCCCTCAATCCTTTTTCTAAGTTTTCAAAATTCCTCACGCCAAAACTAACGATGACCGCATCGAAATTATTATCCGAAAAGGGCAACTTTTCAGAATCTCCTTTTTGCAAATGGATGATGTGATCTACGCCCATCTTCTTGATTTTTTCTTTTCCAAAAGCCAGCATTCCCTCCGAAATATCCACTCCTGTAATCTTTTCTGGCTTTATTTTTAATGCCTCAATCGCAAAATCACCCGTGCCCGTGGCGATGTCTAACATGGTTTTAATGCCCTTATTCTTCAATAATTTGATCGCCTTTTTTCGCCAAATGATATCAATTCCCCCGCTGAGCAAATGATTCAAAAAATCATATTTGTGAGAAATGGAATTAAACATGTCGGCGACCTGTTCTTTTTTTCCTTTGGACTGATTTTTATAAGGGACTACCATGCGCGTATTGTTGATGAACAAGCAAAATTACCGAATTTTATTTGCTTTACATGGGTGCCATATGGAAAAGCCACACTAAAATCCACATCAGCGCAAAGCTAATGAGCATCGAAAAATTCACGAGCGCCGCTGCTATGGACGTATCAAATTCCAGTTCATCCGCATAGGTTATCAAGGTCATGCCAGCAGGTAAGATGAGACATATGAGCAACATGTTCTTAAATGAGACATCAAAGGGCACGGTGTAAAACAAAGTCAAACCTACCGTTAAGCCTAAGAAATACCGCAGACTTAATACTTGGAATACCTTGATATAAGATTTTTTCGGTAAGCGAACACTGAAATAAATACCCATTAACAACAATACCATCGGTTTGTTGCCCTTCGCAATCGTGTCTATGATATTAAATGCTAATTCCGGCACGTGAATATGCATTAAATTAAATGTTAAGCCGATGAGCATCGCCTGAAAAGGAGGTAGCGTAAAAATGCGTTTAAATATATGCTGGGCCGTATTTCCTTTTTTGGGTAATGCGGATAAATAAGTTCCCATGCCATAATTGACCATGAAATTGATAAAGGAATTTCCCAAATCGAACATGATGGCATAAGTCAAACCTTGCCATCCCCAAACCCCCTCGATTAATGGATAGGCAAATAAGCCCAGGTTGTAACCCGAACTTCCCATGGTCAGAATTCCTCGGTATTCAGGTGCTTCTTTTTTGAAAATAAAAAACCCAATCGCCGAAGATGCGCTTCCGAATATAAAACAAATGATGGGCAACCAAATGAGATCCAAGGAAAGTTTCACCTGAATCATCGTCGAAAAGACCAAGGCAGGAAATGTCGTATGCATGAGGAATTTCGAGACCGATTTCGCATCATGTGCCTTAATAAAGCCGAAGGATTTCAACAAATAACCAATCGAAATAATCAGCAGGGCAGAACCAAAAACGACATTAGGAGAATTCATACTTAAGCGGGTTTGGGTAAGGAAATACGGAAGGTACTTCCTTTATTTACTTCTGTCGATTTTAAATTTAATTTCCCCTCGTGGTAATTTTCTACGATGCGCTTAGCCAAGGTTAAGCCCAATCCCCAGCCGCGTTTTTTCGTACTAAAGCCTGGTGAAAAGACCTTGGAGGTGTTTTTGGGAGAAATCCCCTTGCCCGAATCGCTGATGTCGATGATCAACTGGTTATTTTTCCCTTCCGATAATTGAATGAGAATTTTGCCCGTGCCACTCATTGCATCTACTGCATTTTTGCAGATATTTTCGATGACCCATTCGAACAAGTATTTGTTCACATTGGCCACTTGATTGGGCGCCAAACTGGATTGAATATCGATGTGCACTTTGGTCGAAATACGAATTTTTAAATAATTCAAAAAGCTAGTGATTAATTCCAATAAGTCCTCTTGTTTCAAAATAGGGGTGGAACCAATATTCGAAAAGCGTGTCGTGATCGTTTCCAAGCGCTGGATGTCCTTGCCTAATTCTGTGACGATGTCAGGGTTAATGTGGGGTTCATTTCTCAAAATTTCCACCCAGGCGGTTAAAGAGGAGAGCGGCGTGCCTAATTGATGTGCCGTTTCTTTCGCTAAACCCACCCAAACTTTGTTTTGTTCAGCCCTTCTCGAATAGGAAAAAAAGATGTAACCCAGAAATCCGATGATGAGCACGACGGTTAATTGCGATAAGGGATAATAGCGTAATAACTTCAGCAATTTCGAATTGCCATAATAAATGTATTCCTTTTGAAAACCCATATCCATCTCGATAGGCTTGTTATTTTCAAGAATGATTTCCTGCAATTTGAGTTTAAGGATCTCCTGCTTAGCTTCCGTCGGAAGACTCTCATTCATCGGGATATTAATGGAATTCAAATGACCACTACCATCTTTCCAAATTACGGGAATGGTATTGTTTTCATTGATTTTTTTGATGCGCTCAAAAAAGAAATTGATGTCCGCATTGTCATCACTCGTCATGACATAGCGGATTGTTTCTGCATATAATTCGATTTGCTGTTTTTCGCGCTCCTCCAATTTGGAAACCAAGCCATCCGTAAAATACAAGGAAAAGGCCGCCATAATCACGCTTACCGCGAAAAAGGCGATTTTCAACCACGTATCCCGGTTGTAAAATGCTAAGGGCAAAGAAACATCTTTAAACATCGATTGCGTTCATTCATCACAAATTACTGACCGTTTATCCATAAATCAAAAAAAAGTTTCTAAGGTACTTTGTAATACATAGTACCTTTTATACTTTTGTCAAGTCAAATAAAACAAACAAATCCATGGATATTGAAAATGCCAAGGTTCAAATGCGTAAAGGGATTCTCGAATTCTGCATTTTGCAGATCATTTCTCGGGGTGAGGTTTACGCGTCTAACATGCTGGAAGAATTAACTTCGGCAAAAATTATGGTCGTCGAAGGGACCCTGTACCCTTTATTAACTCGCTTAAAAAACGCCGGTTTTTTAGACTACAAATGGGTGGAATCCGTTTCAGGCCCACCGCGTAAATATTATGTGTTAACCGAAAAAGGCCAATTGTTTTTGGCGGAATTACATGCTACCTGGGATGATTTGCATGCTTCCGTCGGTCAAATCATTCTTCCTAATCAAACTAATCAATAACCTGATGAAAAAGACTTTATCCATCAACATCGCCGGCATCGTTTTCCACATCGAGGAAGATGCATACGCCCAATTAGACGCTTATATCCAATCCATTCATAGCTATTTTGAATCCTTCGAGGGCTCCAAAGAAATAATAGCCGACATCGAAACCCGCATTGCCGAGAAATTTTGGGGCATTCGCGAGCAAGAAAAAACAGAAGCCATCACCGAAGTACACGTAAAGGCTTTGATTGCCTCATTAGGAACCGTGGCTGATTTCCAAGAAGTGGAAATGGAAGAGGATAAGAAAGAGAATGCCCAACAAAGCAAAAATACCAATACTACCGAGAAATTATTTAACCCAGGCAAACCATTTCGTCGGGATATTTCCCGCAAGCAAATCGGTGGGGTGGCCGCAGGTTTAGCCCATTATTTCAGTGTGGATCCGATTTGGATTCGCTTGGTTTTGTTGGTCACTTTTTTCGGATTATTGCCGCTTTTGCATGTAGGGAATTTTGTTTTTTGGGCCTACATTATTTGTTGGATCGCCATCCCCGGCGAATTGAATTTAACCGAAGACAAATCTTACCGCAAATTTTACCGAGATCCTGAGCGGAAAGTAATCGGGGGAGTGATTTCCGGAATTGCGGCTTATACGGGCTGGGATATAGGTTTATTGCGCGTCTTGGCCGTTTTTTCTGCTATCTTTTTTGGTTCAGGCATCGTTGCCTACATTGTGATTTTGATTATTTCCCCGGAGGCTAAAACGCTGACGGACAAAATGGCCATGACCGGTGAGCCGATCACTCTCGAAAATATCGAGAAAAATATCAAAGAAACCATTCAACCAGATAAGGATGGCGAGACTTTTTTAACTCGATTATTGCTTTTCCCATTCCGCATTTTTACGATTGTATTTTCATGGGCCAAACCGGTTTTAAATGTCTTTCGCTGGTTTTTACAATATACATTCGGCATTATGCTCATCATTATAGCCCTTGCCTTCACCATTGCTTTGGTGGCTCTAAGTACCGCTGGGTTTTCGGGCATGGACCATGGACTTGTTCAATTGGCCTTTGGTGAGTCTGTTCCTATATTTTTATTGGCACAGGATTTACCCGCATGGTCGATCTGGGCCGCATATGCGGCTGTGATTCCGATGGTCGTGGGGATTGGAATTGGTGGGGTCTCTTTATTGGCCAACCGCAAATTTTACAACCGCAGTTATAAATACGTTGCCACCACCATGGCCATTGTGGGTTGGATCGGACTTTTTGCCGCCTTTGCCTTTGTGGGAAAAAATTTCCAAAGAACCGCCTCCGTTAATGTTGTGAAGGAAATTAGTACAGATTCAACGATGAATTTCCAAATCAATCGGGTTTCCAACGAAAGCATTTGGGAAAAATTATTAGGTTCGACAACGCTCGCAGAGGAATTTTTGGATGAAGATGAACAACATGATTATAACCGTGGTGGATTTTCCCGTGCGCAAATTTCCATGGAAGGTTATGATGGAAAAACAATTCAAGTGATTCAATACGCCAAATCCAATGGAAATTCGCGCATCGAAGCGGAAAATTATGCCAAAGGAATCCAATACGCGTTCCAGCAAAAAGGCCAGCAATTGATGTTCGATACACATTTCGGTCTTAAAAATTTCAAATTTAGAAATCAACGGCTGCGCGTGAAAATCTTGGTACCCTATGGAAAGCCGTTTGGTATGTCAAAAGAGTTTGCACATTTTATTGACAACTTGATCGACGGCGGATATTTTAGTGATGATGAAGACTTGTTTGTCGGTTCCCAATGGACATTTTCCATGGATAAGGGCTTAATTTGTTTAAATCGGAATCCCAAGGTTTTCGAGGAAAATTCGAACGAAAAAAATGAGGAGGATATAAAACCTGAATTCGAAATCACGAAAAGTCTCGCTGATTTTAACAGCATCGAAATGCCAAATTCGGAATCTGCTTCCATTAAAATCATCCAAGGACCTTCACAAATTACCTTCAAATCCGAAAATGCCTCTTTCAATAATTTCGATAGCATGGCCAAAGTTGAAAACGGCATTTTGAAATTTCCTGAGGTGCAATCTGGATTGGAAATTACCATTCAAACCCCTTCCTTGAATAAACTAGATTTAGGAGGAAATGCAAGAACCGAACTACGTGGATTCAGCCCAGATCAATTGACAGTGCTTTTGCATGGCTTTCATAGTTTGACTTTGCAAGGCAGTTCCCAAACCTTAGCAGCATCTGCCTTTGATTCTTCGGAATTATTGGCCATCGAATGGGTCACAGAAAAAGCACTTGTATCTATTGGTAATCAGGCCAAAATGGATTTAAATGCCACAAAATCTATCCAAGGAATCAAGGGAGATAAGTCCGAAGTAAATTTGAAATCCAACCCCAATGTGGTTATTTCATGGAAATCCACTGCAGGAAAAAAATAAGGCGATGCAACTAATTTTATCCTCTTAACATCTACGCACTATTCAAACAACATATATGAAACGAATATACCTATTGGGCTTTTTATTGTTCGCAACAGCCCCTCTTTTCCAAACCTTTGCCGATGAGGCTACTCGTAAATTCAAAGTCAATGCGTTTCGAGGCATTGAAGTTGGTGAAGCTTTTGAAATTTACGTACAAAAAGGCCCTAGCTGTTCGGTAACTGCTTTGGGCGAATCCAGTGACCTAAATGAAGTCGAGGTTACTTCCTCAGGATCTGTCTTACGGATCAATAAAAATGTGAAATGGAGTTTTTGGTCCAAAGAAAAAAAAATTGTACTTAAAATTACCATGCCAGAATTGAATGATGCAGAGTTTTCGGGGGCGACCAAAGTATATATCAATGGCTTTACCGATGAGGAACAAATGCGATTATCCTTTTCCGGCGCATCGAAAGTTCAAATTCCGGAAATCAATGCGGATAAATTAGTTCTTGAATTTTCGGGAGCATCCAAAGCCGAATTGGCTGGTCGGGTAGGTAAATTAGAAATTGGCTGTTCGGGTGCCAGTAAATTAGAAGCCAAGGACCTCGTCGCCAGGGATGTGGATGTGGATGCCAGCGGTGCAAGTAAAATCGAATTGAACGTACAAAAAACCTTGAAAGTAGATGCCAGCGGCGCGAGTAAGATTACCTATCGCGGCCGACCGAGTATCAACAAAGATCTTTCCGGCGCTTCTTTCCTTCAGTCAGTGCCTTAAGGATTTTTTTCCCCAGCCGGTATTCTGAATGGAATTTCATTTTCCTTAGGGGGTACGGGGCACGTAAACGTGGAATTATAGGCACAATAGGGAAAATAGGCAAGGTTAAAATCGATTACAATTAGATTGTCTTTTAGTTTAGTTAGGGGAAAATCCAAGTACCTACCGCCTCCATAGGTTTCTGTGGGGGCGGTTTTGTCTTTAATGGGGAGGAAAAAATCGCCATTTTCATGTTGGTATAAAATCAGTTCAATTTCCTGGCCGTCAATTTGCCCCTTTATTTTGCCAAATAAAATATTCTCTTCCTCCGTTCCATCACTCATTTTCATATTCACTTTTTTTATTTCAGCGGCCCTTTCTACCTGAAATTCAATTCGATATTTTTTCGAATAGGGGAAATAACTAAGTTGGCGAAAGGCCGTTTTATCAACGATGGGGGAGTTTTCTGCTTGTACAAAATCGATGTCTTTTTGGGCTCGATCTTTTACAACTTGCAAGGAATCAGCGTCTTGAAGTGGAACTAGGTTGCGCTTTTCGGGAATGCTTACATAAATCAGCCCAATTAAGCCGAGTGCAATTATCAAGTACCATTTATTGAATTTCATCGGAATGGATTAATTTTGTCTTTCAATCCGTAAAAATATAAAATAAATCACATGTTTACAGGAATCGTGGAGGCTTTGGGTGTATTGGAAAAGAAGGAAATTCAGGCGACAAATGTGGACTTTTGGTTTTCATGTCCCTTTACGCATGAATTGAAAATTGATCAATCGCTGGCGCATAATGGGGTTTGTTTGACGGTCGTTGAGATTTCTGCTGAACAATACCGTGTAACAGCGATCGATGAAACTTTGAAAAAAACGAATTTGGGCGATTTGAAAATAGGGCAGAAGGTAAATTTAGAGCGTTGCCTCGCCGCCAATGGTCGCTTCGATGGACATATTGTTCAAGGGCATGTAGACCTCACAGGGATTTGTACGGAAATCATGAACCAAGACGGTTCTTGGTATTTTCATTTTTCGTATCCAGAGGACAGTCAGCATTTGACCGTGGAAAAAGGCTCTATCTGCGTCAATGGAACGAGTTTAACCGTGGTGGATTCTGGTCAACATACCTTTTCCGTAGCCATTATTCCCTATACGTATGAACATACCGTATTTCATCAAATCGCAGAAGGCGACCGGGTGAATCTCGAGTTTGATATCGT
The DNA here is from genome assembly GCA_903907745.1 of uncultured Cytophagaceae bacterium. Classification (GTDB taxonomy): domain Bacteria; phylum Bacteroidota; class Bacteroidia; order Cytophagales; family Spirosomataceae; genus Aquirufa. The sequence goes on from CAIVPF010000118.1 coordinate 34,335, forward strand.
TGGGAAATACCTACAAAAAATGATGTCGAAGGCTTAAGCCAACAAAGCCTGAATAGCTTTATTAACTCCTTCAAATCCAAATTTCGCCCAGAGGGCATCTTTTTGCGCCTGAATATCAGCCGTTCCTACATTTCCGATACTCCCTAAATGGCTATGGGATAGTGTACGTGAACTGCCTTCGAACTCACCGGATTCGATTTTTTTGCCAACGATTTGATAGGCCTCCCGGAACGGAATTCCCGAAACCACTAATTTATTGACCTCTTCCACGGAAAACAATAAATCGTATTTGGCATCTTTCAATAAATCCTTTTTCACCTGCATGTGGCTAACCAAATAACTGGTCATGGATAGAAGATCCAAAATTTCATCGATGGCGGGCATCAATAATTCCTTTGTTAATTGGAATTCCCGGTGATAGCCGGATGGTAAATTACTGGTCAATAAATGCATTTGAACCGGCAAAGCCTTCAATTTATTCGCTTTTCCACGTAATAATTCTGCCACATCCGGATTTTTCTTGTGTGGCATAATCGAACTTCCAGTGGTTAATTCGCTCGGTAATTCGATAAAGCCAAAGTTTTGCGAATTATACAAACACACATCCATGGCCAATTTACTCAGCGTAACGGCGATTTGACTGATGGCGTTTAAGACATACATTTCCGTTTTCCCCCGGGACATTTGGGCATTCACCACATTCACATGCGGATGCTCGAAACCTAATAGTTCCGTCGTTAATTTCCGGTCCAAAGGAAAGGATGAGCCATAGCCCGCGCCGGATCCTAAGGGGTTTTTATTGGCCAAGCGAAAAGCCGCCTCTAATAATTCCGCATCCTCCACCAAACTTTCCGCATAAGCACCAAACCACAAGCCAAAAGAAGATGGCATCGCAATCTGTAAATGCGTATAACCGGGCAATAAATCGTTTTTATGGGCTTCACTTTTGGACAAAAGCACATCGAATAAATCGCCGGTGGCTTTTGAAATTTCCTCGATTTTGGCCCGCATAAAAAGTTTTAAATCCACCAAGACTTGATCATTTCTCGACCGGCCCGCATGGATTTTCTTGCCCATCTCCCCTAATTTTTGAGTCAACAAAAATTCGATTTGGGAATGTACATCCTCCATACCGGATTCGATAGCAAAATTTCCAGCATCGATATCTTTTAAAATGAGTTTTAACTCCGCACGCAAGGGCGACAATTCCGTTATGGATAAAAGTCCCACGCGTTCTAACATCGCAATATGAGCCAATGAGCCCCATACGTCATATTGGGCTAATTGTAAATCATATAAAGGATCATTCCCGATCGTAAATGCTTCGATTTTCGCATCGGTACTTTGATTTTCTTTTTGCCAAAGCTTTGCCACGGTCTACGATTTTAAAAGGTTAATAATTGTATGTACAAGTCTATGCCTTGCTTAATTTCATCTACATAAATAAATTCATCCGCCGTATGTGATCGACCGGAATGTCCGGGTCCCATTTTGATGGACGGGCAAGTTAATAATGCCTGATCCGATAAAGTAGGTGATCCAAAGGTCTTTAATCCCAGTTTTTTTGCCGCCAAAACGACCGGATGATGCTCATCGATCCGACTAGATTGTAATCGCATCGATCGTGGAACGAGTTGCGCCTCTACGATGCTTTGTAATTCCGTTAAAATTTCAGCCAGCGTATACAGCTCATTCACCCGACAATCAATCGTATACGTACACATATTGGGTATCACATTATGTTGCTTTCCGGCCTGTATCACGGTCACCGTTGTTTTTACGGCTCCTAAAACTTCGGAAACCCGTTCAAAGCGATGGCCTTGAATTTTCTGTATGTCAGAAACCGCGATTTCGATGGCATTGATTCCTTCGTTTCTAGCCGCATGGCCGGCTTTTCCGGTACAGGTGGCGTCGATGACCATGAGGCCTTTTTCGGCGATCGCTACTTGGCAATCCGTAGGTTCTCCCACAATCGCCCAAGCGATTTCAGGAAAATCTTTGTGATGTATCAGCGACTCGATTCCGCCTTGGCCCGAAATTTCTTCCTCGGCGGTAGCCGCCAATACCAGATTGAACGGCAAATCGCTCATCGCATAGAAATGACAAAAAGTAGCGATTAAACATACTAAACTTGCCCCTGCATCATTACTGCCTAAACCAATGATTTTGCCATCTTTTTCCGTTGCGGCGTATGGACTTTCGGTCCATGAGTCATTCGCTTTGACGGTATCGTGATGGGAATTCAACAATACATTCGGTTTTTTAGGATCAAAATGCAGGTTTTTGGCCCAAATATTATTTCCAAGTCTTTGGGCTTCAATTCCTTTTGCTTTCAGAAAATCTTGTATAATCACAGCAGTTCCGTCCTCCTCTTTGCTCAGGGAAGGGCAGGCGATAAGCTGGCTTATTAACGCTTTTGCCTCCAAGAAAAGGGTTTCAGAAGGCATCATGGCAGGATGTTTGTTCCAAGGTCTTGATTGAGTAAATTATCCGCATGGCATAATCGAACCAAATGTACACCTTTTGAAATGGCTTTTAATGCATTTTCTAATTTGGGAATCATGCCGGCGCTCACGGTGCCATTGGCTTTTAATTCCTCGAAATATGCGGCATTGATGCTTGGAATAAGAGATTCCTCATTCGTCGGGTCACTTAAAACCCCCACTTTTTCAAAGCAATACACGAGCTTCACCTCAAAAAAATCACTCAATGCAATCGCAATGGCTTGTGCCAGCGTATCGGCGTTGGTATTAAGTAATTGTCCATGAACATCCGAGGTAATAGGGGCAAAAACAGGCGCATATCCGGCTTGGATCAAAGAAGCCAAGGCCTTTCCATTCACTTCTTCAATATCCCCTACAAAGCCATAATCGATCGGAATCGGATTTCTTTTTTTCGCCAAAACGATTCCGCCATCCGGTCCTGAAAGGCCTAAAGAGGAACATCCTTGTGCTTGCAATGCTGCCACGATGGATTTGTTGATCCATCCAGCATAGACCATTGTCACGATCCGAAGGCTGGCTTCGTCGGTTACCCGCCGACCCTCAATCATTACACTTTCAATCCCCATTTCCTTGGCCATGTGGGTCGCAATTTTACCGCCCCCATGAATGAGTAATTTGGGCCCTTGAATGGAAGCAAACAGGCATAGAAAATTTGCCAATGCCTCTGTATTATCGATGACATTGCCTCCTATTTTAACGACTTGAATGACTTCCTTGGGATGATTCATTTAAAATAAATAAGGACTTTCCGTTCTCATTTGAGTTAATAGTATTTCTTTGATGACAACTTGTGCTGCCCAAACGCGGTTTCCAGCTTGTTGGACCACAATGGAATGATCCGAATCGAGGACGGCGTCTTCTACGACCACGTTTCGTCGGACTGGCAAACAATGCATGAATTTGGCATTATTTGTCCGTTTCATTTTTTCCATGGTTACCATCCAAGCGGGATCGGATGACAGGATTTTGCCATAATCTTGGTAAGAGGACCAGTTTTTAGCATAGATAAAATCAGCGCCATCGAATGCTTCGGCAGGATCATAGCAGATCTTGGCATCGCCCGCAAATTCGGGGGCCAATTCATATCCTTTGGGATGTGCAATGGTAAAATCCACCTCCGAATGGTTCATCCATTCAGCGAAAGAATTCGGTACACATTGAGGCAAAGCCTTTACATGAGGCGCCCAAGTGAGGACCACTTTGGGTCTTGCCACTGTTTTATATTCGTTGATCGTAATTAAATCAGTCAGAGATTGCAAAGGATGCCGTGTGGCAGATTCCAAACTGATAATCGGTTTCCCGGTATATTTAATGAATTGATTGATAACTTGTTCGGAATAATCTTCCTCTCTATTGGCTAATCCCGGGAAACTACGTACCCCCACGATGTCGCAATATTGGCCAATCACGGCGGCGGCTTCTGAAATATGTTCGGCTTTATCGCCGTTCATGATGACTCCCTCATTCATTTCGAGTTGCCATGAATCAGCCCCTACATTCATGATCATGACCTCCATGCCCAAGTTTTGGGCCGCTTTTTGCGTGGACAAACGGGTACGCAAACTGGAATTAAAAAATAACAATCCAAGGGTTTTATACTTACCTATATGTTTATCCGAATGCGGCATTTTCTTCATCAATAAGGCCTCATTGACCAAATATTGAATATTATACGCGTCCTTTATGGAGATAAAATTCTGCATGCAATTTAAATTTTGCACCAAAATTACCAAATCTAACCCGAATGGAAAGGAATTTCCGGGATTTTATATTTTGGGACATTCCCAACAAATCACTTTCATGGGTTCCGGTGTCAAAATTTCTTTTTGTCCTGTGGAATGAAATAGATTCTTTATCAGGACTTTTTCTGAAGCAATATTATCTACGGGGGTCTCTGCGCGAAGCATGTGCAGATCGGGATCTTGGAAGGCCCAGGTTTTCAGGGCAGCTAATGCCTCGCTGGCAATACCTTGGCCACGAAATTTTTGATCTACAAAATAGCCGACTTCTGTGTTTCCCTCATTCGAAGGCATCCCTCCAAAACCAATTCCCCCCACAGAACAGGACTTTTCCGTGAGAATAATTTCCCAATTTGTGTACCATAAAAAATCGAAAGGGTATTTTTTAGTCATGGGGATCCAAAAATCACGTAAAGCAAGGAATGTTTCTTGTTCGTAAAACTTTTCGATGTTCCAGGAGTTAGGCTGAAGGTGAATGAATTTTTCTAATGCCGTTCGACCTGTATTTTTCCAAATGGACAACATTTCGTGGTCCAATGGAATCAGTTGGAGTCGCTCAGTTTTTATTGAAATCATTCGGTGCTTCGATTGCGGTCAAGAATTGACCTACAAATTAGCCATATTGGTCGCAAAAAAGAAGTGCATTACTATATTATATAAGATTTTTGTATCGATTTCTGAAGAATAGTTTTGATGAGATCAACCATTATTGCCAAATCAAAATAACATGAAAAAATTAGTCTATTTATTTTCTCTATTAAGTATTTCCTCCATTGCATTCGCGCAGGTTCCTGCGGGCCTAGGTAATTTTGGAGCAGCTCCTAAAAAAGAAGTAGCCGCACCAGTAGCTGCACCAAAAGGTTCTGCGAAGATTGTTGGTTATTTATTGGATTCTACGGATTCGAAAGCAGTGGAATTTGCATCGGTTGCCTTAATTTCTAAAACTACAGGAAGACCAGTTGACGGAACAGTCGCTGACCAAGTAGGTAAATTTACAATTACGAAAGTAGCGGTTGGTAGTTATAAATTAGTAGCTTCTTTCCTAGGTTACAATAGTATCACCATCCCGGTCGAAATCTCATCAAAAAATGACGATAAAGATTTAGGTGTGATTAAAATGAGTTCCAGTACCAAAATGCTTGCGGAAGTGACCGTGGAAGGCCAGCGGGCATTAATCGAAGAAAAAGTCGATCGTACCGTATATAATGCTGAAAAAGATCAAACAAATCGCGGAGGTGATGCAACGGACGTCTTGAAAAAAGTTCCGATGTTATCCGTGGATTTAGATGGTAATCCTTCTTTGCGTGGTTCTTCGAATATCAAAGTATTGATTAATAATAAGCCATCGACTATTTTGGCTTCTAGTATTTCGGATGCACTAAAGCAGATTCCTGCGGATATGATCAAGACGGTGGAGGTAATTACTTCCCCATCTGCGAAATATGATGCGGAAGGAAGTGCGGGGATCATCAACATTGTTACTAAGAAAAACACCTTACAAGGTTTGACCTTCTCCTTTGATTCTTCCGTGGGTGCACGTGGATCGAATTTATCGATGAACGGAAATTTCCGAAATAAGACTTGGGGGATGACCTTGGGTGGTTTTGGTCGTTCGGAATATAATGTGAATGGTCATTCTGAGTCGATTCAAACGACATCAAATAATGGTATTTTAACCAGGAATGTTCAGACCTCTGATACAAGACGTTCAGGGATGTTTGGTAATTACCAACTGGGTTTTGATTGGGATATCAATAAATTCAACTCCATTACGGCTTCTTCTAGAATTGGTTTTAGAAATGGTAATAGTTGGGGCGATGGTTTACGTCAAATAAAAAATGATAAGTTATTTAGTTTACGGAATACGAATTCATTGGATGAATCAGCTAATATTGACTTGAACGTGGATTATACCCATACGTTTGAGAAACCACAAAAAGAGTTTAGTATTTTGGCGATGATGTCGAACAACAATCGGACGAATGATTTTTATAACGATATTATGAATCCGAATTCATCCATGTCTCAAATCATGAATTCGATTAAGAATATCAACGGTTCGGTTAACAAGGAATCTACATTACAGATTGATTATCAAACGCCGATTACCAAATTGCAATTGATTGAATTTGGAGCGAAGATTATTGGTCGTCAGGTGAATTCGGATTATGCTTCTTTCTTAAATCCTTCAGGAAATGATCCTGCGAATTATTCCAAGGTTAATTTAGTGAATTTACCAAGTAACGTATTTGATTACAATCAAAATATCTGGGGAACGTATTTTTCATATACGCTTTCGACGAAAAATAAATGGAGTATTAAAGTGGGTGGACGTTATGAGCATACGGACATCGAGGCGAGTTTCTTGAAAAAAGAGGGTCAAAATTTAACGATTCCTCCATACGGAGTTTTGGTTCCAAGTTTCAATATGTCGAAGACATTTAAGTCAGGAACATGGCGCTTTAGTTTCAATCGCCGGATCCAACGTCCAGGTATTCAAAACTTGAACCCGAACGTGAATGCGACAAATCCTTTGAATATTTCGATGGGTAATCCGAATTTGTCTCCTGAATATGCGAACAATTACGAAATCAATTATAGCAAATTCGTGAAGCAAACCTATATTTCTACCGCGCTTTTTGTTCGGAATAATACCGGTGCAATTAATCAAATTAGAACAGTTGTGGGGGATACGGTGAAAACGACGTCGATGAATATTGGAGAAGAAAATGCCTATGGAATGAACATTAATATCAACACGAATCTATCAAATAAATTGATGATCGGTGGAGGTGGAGACTTGTCTTACATGGTTTTGAGAAATAATGTAGCTGATCCATTAATGAATGCGAGCAATCAAGGTTTGCAATCCAATTTTAGAATTTTTGGAAACTACAACATTGGTAATGGCTGGGGAGCACAATTATTCTCCTTCTATCGTCCGAATCAAATCATGTTGCAAGGATCTCAAGGAGGTTTTGGAATCTATAGCTTGAGCTTTAAGAAAGATTTCAAAAGCAAAAAGGGTAGCATCGGTTTCGGTGCGGAGAATTTCTTAGCGAATGGTATGACCATTCATAGTGAAACGAAGACTCCTGTCATCACCCAAGAAAGTAATAACGTAA
>CAIVPF010000119.1 GCA_903907745.1 uncultured Cytophagaceae bacterium
AGGCATCAATTTGTTGGTCATTTTTATCCAAATTTTAGTTGGGACGCAGGTTCGTGAAAATATGGATCATGTGATTCTTGACTTAGGAGAAGGGGCGAAAAATCAATGGGTTTCGCATTTAGATGTTACATTCATTATCCACCGCACATTTTCTTGGTTGGTATTTATTAGCCACTTGATCTTGTGGAATAAAATGAAAGAAAGCTCCCATCAATTGTACCGCCATGGCGTCATGGTTTTGATAGGGATATCCTTTTTGACCGGTATTTTAATGGCTTATTTTGCATTACCTTTGGGCAGTCAGGCGATACATTTAGTGATAGCATTGATACTGGTAGGCTGGCATATCCAAACATGGATTGAGACAAAAAATTTAAAATGGCAAGCATGAATCCCTATATAGCCCTCTTGAAATCGAGACTATCTCTGACGGTGGCCTTTTCAGGGACATTTGGGTATCTTCTTGCTCCCATCGCGCACAAGCCTTTGGATATCTTACTGATTACACTAGCTGGCTTTGTATTAACAGGTGCGGCGAACATCGTGAATCAGCTGAAGGAAATCGAGCTCGACAAATTAATGAAGCGTACAGCGAAACGCCCATTGCCCACGGAAACTGTACAGCCGAAACAAGCGCAAATATATGGTTATGTTTTAGCTGTAATCGCGTTAGGTTTATTGAGTTATTTTAGTTGGAAAGCGGCTGCCATCGGCCTATTGTCTTATGTATTATATGGCTATGTTTATACGCCATTGAAACGGGTAGGCCCGATTTCGGTGTTTGTGGGAGCTTTTCCGGGGGCCTTTCCGCCGATGATTGGCTGGGTCGCCGCAACAGGCCATTTTGGCTGGGAGCCGGGAATTTTATTTGCGATCCAATTTTTCTGGCAGTTCCCTCATTTTTGGGCGATTGCTTGGGTTGCGGATGCGGATTATCAGAAAGCAGGATTTAAGATGTTGCCAAACGATGGAAAAAAGGATATCAAAACAGCCTTTACCATCATGATTTATACCTTGTTTTTGGTGCCTTTGGGCTTTGTCCCCTATTTATTACACATGACAGGAATAAAATCGGCAATCATCACGGTGATGGCTGGCGTTTTATTCCTTTGCCAAACATTTTATCTCATGATGCGGCCAACGGACAAAGCCGCGAAATGGATGATGTTTGGATCCTTTTTTTATTTATTGATTATGCAAATTGCCTTATTATTTGATCAAATTAAATCATGAAAACAGTTAATGAAACCTTGGAACCTCAAGCTACTCGTTCGGTAAATCCAAAGATTTTTACGATGTGGTTATTTATCGTTTCCATTCTTATGCTCTTTGCAGCCTTTACGAGTGCTTATCTCGTTCGAAAGGCCGAGGGAAATTGGGTAGAATTTAAATTGCCTGAATTATTTAGTTACAGTACAGGGGTCTTATTATTAAGTAGTATTTCAATGCATGCGGCACTTTTGGCAGCAAAAAAAGACCAATTTAATGCGTTAAGAATAAGTATTTCTATTACTTTTGTACTCGGATTGCTTTTTTTAGGAATGCAATATTACGGCTGGGTCCAATTAGTGGAAATGAACGTATATTTTGTAGGCAATCCGTCGGGATCTTTTGTTTACGTGTTGTCTGGATTGCATGGTTTGCACCTAGTTTCTGGATTGATTGTGTTGATTTTCGCATTAATAGCGGCATTTCGATTCAAGATAAATGCGAAATCATTAACCCAAATTAAGATTTGTTCCACGTATTGGCATTTTTTGGATATACTGTGGCTTTATTTATTTGTATTTTTATTGATTAACAATTAAGCTTTTACTTATGTCAGTTGCACACGCTGCCCCTGTAGTTCCTGAAAATTTATCTTGGTCAGGCGGTTCAGAACCCCTTAAAGCAAGTTACGGAAAACTCATGATGTGGTTTTTCTTACTTTCGGATACGTTTACATTTTCAGCCTTATTGGTTACTTATGGCATGATTCGCTTTAGCCAACCTGCTTGGCAGGGAACGCCTAGTACCTTTTATTTCTCTACGACGCACTGGCCTATTCCTGAAAAGGTATTTGAGGCCGTTCCATTTTTACATGGGATGTCCTTGCCTTTGGTATTCGTTGGTATTATGACTTTTATTTTGATTGCTTCCTCGGTAACTATGGTATTGGCGGTAGAAGCAGGCCATCGTGGGGATCGCAAGGATGTTGAGAAATGGATGCTTTGGACTATCGTGGGAGGTTTTACGTTTTTAGGATCTCAAGCGTGGGAATGGACTCACTTTATTCATGGTCCAGAAGATTTATCTTTAGCTGCGAAACAATTAATTGATGGTGTCATCACACCCATTGAAGGTGCGAATTTAGTTCGAAATCCATATGGCCCTCCGGCTTTTGCGGATTTGTTCTTCTTCATTACAGGATTCCACGGAACACACGTATTTTCAGGAGTTATATTGAATGTCTTAATTTTCTTCAATGCGGCTACGGGTGTATATCAGCGGAGAGGACATTATGAAATGGTTGAGAAAGTTGGTCTATATTGGCACTTTGTTGACTTGGTATGGGTATTCGTTTTTACATTCTTCTATTTAGTTTAATTTTTTAAAACAGATTATTATGGCTTCGCACGTTGCACACGAAACCTCAGAAAAAGAAATACCGGCTCCTCAAACAGCGGCTATTTGGAGAACATTTTGGATTCTATTGGTACTAACTGCCATCGAATTCGTAATTGCATTTACAGTGCCCGCAAGTACATTACGGGTAGCTATATTCTCTGGAATGACCATCGTTAAAGCCTTTTATATCGTAGGTGAATTCATGCACTTAAAGCATGAAGTGAAATCCTTGATTTGGATGATTTTAATTCCTACCATTTTCGTGGTTTGGCTTCTAACAGCCCTAATCTACGAAGGAGGACACTTATATTGATTTAATTTCCTTTTTATTGGATAATGACTAAAAAGACAGGCTTATTATTTATTCTATTAATATTGCCTGTCTTTTTCTATTTAGGACTCAAGCAATTTGGGAGTAATCATTTTACCCTTCCCCGCTACGTTCCAGCCATCGACTCCACCACCGGAGAAATTAAAATGGCCAAACGGCTAAACCCCCGATGGAATGAATCCGACATGGATACCGTCTTTCAAACCATCCCCCCTTTTCAGCTTATCGATGAAAAAGGGAAAGTTTTTTCTTCCAAATCCCTCCAAGGAAAAATTCACGTAGCCAGTTTCTTTTTTACCCGCTGCACCACCATTTGTCCAAAGATTTCAACACAAATCAGCCGGATACAAGATACCTTCGAAGGCGATGCTCAAGTTCACCTGATTTCCATTTCAGTCGATCCAGTGCATGATCGTCCAGCACAATTGAAATTATATGCCCAACGATTTGATGCAAATCCTGCCCAATGGACATTTTTAACCGGCGAGAAAAAAATCATTTATCCATTGATTTTAACAGGATACCACGTGCCCCTGGCCGATGCCTCCGAATATGATCAAGCGATTAAAAATCCCGACGAAACATTTATCCATTCCGAACGTTTAGTATTGGTTGACAAAGAGGGAATTATCCGCGGATTCTACGACGGAACTGATAAGAAAGAAGTCGACCGATTACTCGTTGAAATCAAAGTATTAAAAAGCATTTATTCCACTCCATAATTCGTATGTATAAGACCAACGAAAAAGTTATCAATCTTCTTTCCATCGCTATTCCCTTGGCCGTTGCGGTGCTTATCGGCATCCCAACCAAACTACCCTTAGGCGAATGGACCAAAACCCTTCCGCATGCTATTGGAATTTTAAATAGCACCACGGCCATCAGTTTGATCATCGGCCTATTTGCCATCAAAAACAAAAACATCGCAGGTCACCGAAAAGCCATGGGCGCCGCATTTATTCAAGGGTCCGTGTTTTTAATCTTATATATTTTATACCACATTTCGAATCCATCGACGCCTTTTGGTGGAGAAGGTTTAATTCGTCCTATTTACTATTTTCTTTTAATTTCTCACATCGTTTTATCAATCGGCGTAGTGCGGCTTGTTTTGAAAGCGCTTCATTTTGCATTAAATGACGACATCGCATCACACAAAAAAGTAGTTAAATGGGCCTATCCGATTTGGCTATATGTGTCTATTTCAGGAGTGGCCGTCTATTTATTAATCGCCCCTTACTATGTATAAAGCTCTGACCATTTTAATTCTGATTTTATTCGTGTTCATGGGCCTCGATGCGGAAGCGCAGTGTGCGATGTGCCGGAGTACCATCGAAAGTACCATTTCGAATGGCCGATCGAACATCGCGACAGGGTTAAATACAGGGATTCTTTATTTGCTTACGGCACCGTATTTAGCTGTGGGGGTGGTGACTTGGTTATGGTTTCGCCAAAGCAAGAAAGAGCAACAAGAGAAGATTGAGAAGTGGAAATTGCGTCAGCGTGTGAATCAGTTGCTCGGCGGACAATCTTAATCCCAAATCGGGTATTGTGTTAATTTGATTTTTTCGCCAAAAAACAATTGCGTCGATTTTTCAAACGAATCCGTGTAATCGGAGACAAAAAATTGTCGCGTCCCAGGACTGCCAACGTTCAACAAATCCTGTTCTGTCAAAATCCGTTTGATTTCACGGGCAACAATTTGCGACGTATCGATCACTTCGACCTTTCCTTGGTAAAATTCCTCGATTTGTTTTTTGATCAACGGATAATGTGTACAGCCAAGAATGAGACCATCAATGTCGGACAATTCGGGCTGGACTAAGTATTCCCGAATGATTTGTTCAGAAATCGTTTTGCTAAAAAACCCCTCTTCGATCATAGGCGCGAGTAAAGGCGTGGCTAAGGATTTTATTTGAATGTCTTGATTGAGCGCTGAGGCCTTGCGGGCATAAATCCCTGAATTAACGGTTTGCTTGGTCCCAATTAATCCGAGGGTACTGGATTGCATGTGTTCCCCCAAAAAATCAATCACGGGATCGATAACATTCACCACGATGGCTTTTGTCCCGACGTAGGCTTTAACCAGATCAAAGGCAGCGGCCGAAGCAGAATTACAAGCTATTAAAATCAGTTTACAGTTTTTTTCTAATAGAAGATTGCAGATTTTTACAGAATAGGCCTGAATCGCGGTGGCAGATTTGTCGCCGTATGGCAAGTGCGCCGTGTCCCCAAAATAAATGATGGGTTCTTGGGGCATTAATTCGGTGATGGCATGGGCGAGGGTAAGACCTCCGATTCCGCTATCAAAAATTCCGATGGGCGAGCTGTTTGGCATAGACAAAGAATTGCCCACAAAGAACGTGAATTTGGAATTGTTATCAAACCCGAGCAACCATTTCTGCAAAATGCCCATCTTTGTATTCGTATTCCAAAAATTATCATTTGACACAGATTTACACTTCCCAAACCCACGAGCGAGACTTGGTCCAAGCCTGTAAAAGGCGGGACCGCAAGGGTCAAGAGGCAGTATTTAAACGCCTGGCCGGGAAAATGATGGCCGTTTGTAAGCGTTATTTAGGGGCGGGTCCGTTGGCAGAAGATGTATTCATGGAAGGATTCATGAAAGTCTTTACGAAGATTGATCTGTTTCAAGAACAAGGAAGTTTTGAAGGATGGGTGCGAAGAATTATGGTCAATGAGGCCTTGATGGCCTTGCGCAAGGAGGGGAAAATGAAATTTCAAGAAACGGATTTTGGGTATGAAATAGGCCAAACGGAGGATGCCTATGTGAATTTAGAAGTGGAAGAATTGAATAAATTGATCGAAAGTCTTCCATTAGGCTATAAAACAGTTTTTAATTTATATGCGATCGAAGGATATACGCATCAGGAAATCGCGGAGATGCTAGGGATTCAAGAGGGGACGTCGAAATCCCAATTATCGAGGGCTCGTGGTTTGCTTCAACAAAAATTAAACGAATTACATGTATGAAAAATTCAACAGACAAGGACCAAAAATCCATGGAATCAGCATGGCGAAGGAAGATGCAAGAGGAAATATCCCCTATTCCGGAGGGGCTTTGGGAAAAAATGTCGGCACGATTAGATGCGGAAGAAAAACCGAAAGTGTTTTTTATCAAAACGTGGCCATGGGCGGCGATGCTAGCCGTTGCACTAGGCCTAGCTTGGTATGCCTCGGATACCACACATGAGGCAGACAGCAACGTAATCTCAGGGCTTAAGAATTTACCTACGACAACAAAAAGAGCAGCGCGCCAGGAAATAGCACATGTGCGGTCGCTGGCTCGAGGAAAAAGTAGGTTGAATAGCTCATTGAAAAATGAAGGTATGTCGGAAAGGGCTCTTGTAAAATCAACCCCCGTAGAAACGATTCCGCGCGCAGAGGCAATACAAGTCAAAGAGGAAGTCGCGATTAAACAAAATACTGTTTTGCCCACACATGTGGCTATGGAAAAAATACCTGAAAAGGAAGAAGTCATTTGGGTTCAGGTGGATATAGACCCCATGCTACAGGTGAAAGAGGATATGTCGAATATGGCTGAAAAAATGGCACCGAAAAAACGGAATTTGGGTCAATTATTGAAAAAAATCAAACAAGTGATCAAAGGTAATCCGGGAGAGTGGAGTGAGATCAAGGAAAATTTTCATTTGGTCGCTAATAAATATGTTCAAACAGAAGAAAACATTAAGCAAAAATTTCAAATTCAATAGTATATGAAAGCAATCGTATTTATCACATGTATGTGGGTAGGCTTTGCGGCACAAGCGGCGCATATGGGCCAGGATTCGGTTTTATTGAAAATCGACAAACGTAATCAGACTTTGGTGGGGACTAAAGGAGATAAGTCGATTACCTTGAAGGAGGAGTTGTCACAGGTGTTTGCAAAAAAGGGTTTGGTGTTAACGGATAGTCTTTGGCAAAAAATCCGTAGCATGGTGAAGTCGGAAACGGATCGAGATAGTAGTATGTTGATTCAAATGGGAGGACAAAGAATTAAAATTGGCACATTTCGAGATCATAATCAGGGTAAGGAAAGGGATGAGGAAAGGAGAGCGCCAATTTCGAAGAGGAACATGGTAGATATAGAAAAGAGGAATGGGGAGAAGGTGGAGATTGGGTTGAATGGGATTCATATTCAGGATGGGAAGGAAGAGGTGCATGTGGATTGGAATGGGGTAAGGGTGAAGGAAGGGAATGGACAGGAAATGAAGGTGATTTGGGGGAAAGATTCGACGAAGACGAAGCGGGGATTTGTGGATTATTATAGTCGGGATGGCTTTAATGTGTATTTGGGATTAAATGGTTTGTCGGGCCAGGTGCCACAAATAACGACGATGATTTATCCGGCTATTTTTATGGCGACAGATCCACAATTAAATCCATTGGGTTCGCGCTATGTGAGTTTGGAGGTTTCTGAATCGGCGATGTTGGTGCGGGGGAGAAAAGCGGCATTTAAATTGGGTTATGGGATTGGTTTTGACTGGTATAATTTCATGTTTGATCATAGTCGGGTCGTTCAAAAAGCGGCATCAGGGGCTATTTTCCAGCCGATGATGGATGTGGCGGGCAAGGAGTTGAGTTTGTCGAAAAACAAATTAGTGGTTTCGTATGTGACCTTGCCGATTATGCCGCATGTGGTATTTTCGAAAAATTCGGCGGTTCAGATGATTGGATTGGGGGGTTATGTGAGTTATCGGATAGATAGTTGGACGAAGGTGATCGATGCTAAAACGGATCAAATTAAGCGTGAATCTTCGAATTTTAATTTGAATTCGTTCCGATATGGTCTTCGGACGGAGTTTTCGTTTAAAAATTTCCCCGATTTATTTTTCAATTATGATTTGGTACCCTTGTTTGAAAAGAATTCGGTGCCGGCATTGAGTGGATTTAGCTTTGGAATCCGTTTATTATAAAAATTATTTAGAAAATTTTCGACAAGGAGTTTGCGGGAATCAAAAAATGAGGTACTTTTGCGAACTATTTCGGTGGAACGTTTTACTGAAAGTTGAATAAGGGGATATACCAGAGCGGCCAAATGGGGCAGACTGTAAATCTGCTGGTGAATGCCTACGGTGGTTCGAATCCATCTGTCCCCACCCTTCAAAACGCGAAAACTAGCTTCTAGAGAGGTTTTAGCGTCGAAAAATTAAAAAAGCGGGAGTAGCTCATTTGGTAGAGCGATAGCCTTCCAAGCTATAGGTGGCGGGTTCGAGCCCCGTCTCCCGCTCAGAATAGAAAAATGTATGGAGACTTGTGTCTTCATGGGTTTTTTTATTTTGGGCAGATCAAAAGAGATTTGCTTTAGGCCGCAAGGTAATGCCTTTGTAGCTCAGTGGTAGAGCACTTCCTTGGTAAGGAAGAGGTCGGCAGTTCAATCCTGCTCAAAGGCTCTAATCGCTGTTTAGCCTAGTTTAAAGAATGCGTACAAATTTGAAACTTTTTATAACTAAATTAAGAACTAAATAATCATGGCAAAAGAGAATTTTGACCGAAGTAAACCCCACGTTAACATTGGTACAATTGGCCACGTTGACCACGGTAAAACAACTTTAACAGCTGCTATCACTAAAGTTCTTTCTGAAAAAGGTCTTGCTGAGAAAAAAGATTTCTCTTCCATTGACTCTGCTCCAGAAGAAAAAGAGCGTGGTATCACGATTAACACGGCACACGTAGAGTATTCTACAGTAGCTCGTCACTATGCGCACGTTGACTGTCCAGGTCACGCGGATTATGTGAAGAACATGGTAACGGGTGCTGCCCAAATGGACGGAGCTATCTTGGTAGTTGCGGCAACAGATGGTCCAATGCCACAAACACGTGAGCACATTTTGTTGGCACGCCAGGTTGGTGTACCTCAATTGGTTGTTTTCATGAACAAAGTGGATATGGTGGATGATCCAGAATTATTAGAATTGGTTGAAATGGAGATCCGTGAGCTTCTTTCATTCTACGAATTCGATGGTGATAACATTCCGGTAATCCAAGGATCTGCTTTAGGTGGATTGAATGGAGATGCGAAATGGGTAGCTACGATTGATGCGTTGATGGAAGCAGTTGATAGCTGGATTCCACTTCCAAAGCGTGATGTTGATAAGGCATTCTTGATGCCAGTTGAAGACGTATTCTCGATCACGGGTCGTGGTACAGTAGCAACGGGTAAAATTGAGACAGGTGTTATTAACTCAGGTGAGGCGGTTGATATCTTAGGTATGGGAGCAGAAAACTTGAAATCAGTGGTAACTGGTGTGGAGATGTTCCGTAAGATTTTGGATCGTGGAGAAGCTGGTGATAACGTAGGTTTATTGTTACGTGGTATTGAGAAAACTGATATCCGTCGTGGTATGGTTATCTGTAAGCCAGGTTCGGTAAAGCCTCACACGAAGTTCAAAGCAGAGGTTTATATCTTGTCAAAAGAAGAAGGTGGACGTCATACTCCATTCTTTAACAAATACCGTCCACAGTTCTATTTCCGTACAACAGACGTAACAGGAGAAATCATGTTACCTGCGGGAGTTGAGATGTGTATGCCTGGTGATAACTTAACGATTGATGTTACGTTATTGAATAAAGTAGCGATGGATAAAGGTTTACGTTTCGCGATTCGTGAAGGTGGACGTACCGTTGGTGCTGGTCAGGTAACTGAAATCTTAGACTAATTTTTATTAGCCTATATGGAAAAGAGCGGTCATTGGCCGCTCTTTTTTTGTATAGTCATTTGTATAGTCAGAGGAAAAGCTTTGCTTTCCCTTAGCTTTGGCAATCCTTGCCGGTTTGCCAAAGCTAGAACGAATTTTAAAATCAACTATTGTGCTATGAAAAAGCTATTCCTTTTTTTATCAATTATCTTTTTTTCTTTACAAGCGTTTAGCCAGGAATATTACGAAATCCGATCCTATCAAATGAAATTTAGGGGGAACCTTAAGTCCTTAGAGGGCTATATTCAAAATGCGTTGATTCCGGCTTTAAACGCCTACGGAGTTTCCAAAGTGGGTGTATTCAAGGACTATGGGAAGCAGGAGCCGGTGACATTGGTTGTTGCAATCCCGTTTAAAAACATCGAGGCCTATGCCGGTTACAGGGCCGCGTTGGAAAAAAATGTAGTGTACCAAGAGGCAAGCAAGGCTTATTTTGACCAAGTAGGGCCTGATAAACCACTTTACGAAAAAATATCTACTTATTTGGCCAAAGGATTTTCGGGCCATCCGAATTTGACATTACCAACCAAAGACGCTAGTCGAATTTATGAGTGGAGGACTTATGAATCCTATAACGAAGATGCGCTTCGGAGAAAAATAGCGATGTTTAATGAGGAAGAATTGAGGATATTTGATAATGTTGGCCTTCATCATGTCTTTTTTGGCGAAGTGCTAGCGGGCGAAAATACGCCTTGTCTTAGCTATATGGTTAGTTTTGCTAATATGGCGGAGCGCGATGCGAATTGGGCTAAGTTTTCTGCAGATGCTGATTGGAAACGCATTTCGAATGATCCCAAATATGCCAACAGCCATTCCAGAACAGTTCGGAAATTTTTAGAACCAACGGCCTATTCGCAATGGTAAAAGTATAGAGATTTGAAAGCTAAGGTCAATAAATCAGTGCAAATTCGTCCAAGCAGCGCATCCAAAAGCCTACAAAATAAAAGTTCGATTTGTTAATTCTGAATTTTTACCTAAATTTGCAATCCTTCTACGGGCATAGTATAATGGTAGTATGCAGGTCTCCAAAACCTTTGGTCAGGGTTCGAATCCTTGTGCCCGTGCAACGAATTAAATTAAAAACCGAAAAATCGGTGAAATTATGAGCAGTTTTACATCATTGATTAAGGAATCTTGGGTAGAAGTTACGGAAAATGTGACTTGGCCTAAGTTTACTGAACTCCAATCAAGTTCTATTTTAGTTTTGGTTGCCTCGTTGATTTTTGCCCTTTTGGTAGGAGTTGTGGATTTGGCATTTAAAACTGGATTGGATTTATTTTATAGTTCATTTTAACCCAGGGTAAAGCCCGTCCTTAACAAGCATATTGCCATGGCAGAGACTAAATGGTACGTTTTGAGAGCGATCTCAGGACAAGAAAAAAAGGTGAAGACCTACATGGAAAACGAATTAGCGCGCCAAGGTGTGTCTGAAGCGGTTCCGCAAATACTTATTCCTACAGAAAAGATTTACGAAATACGTAAAGGCAAAAAGGTGATTCGTGAGAAAAATCTTTTTCCTGGATATATTATGGTGGAGGCTGACTTAGCCGGTGAGGTAAGTCACATTTTAACTTCGACGCCTGGGGTGATTGGATTTCTTCAAACAACGAATGAAGAAGTCGAAGAAACCAAAATCGAGGGTGGAAAAACCAAAAAGGTGAAGGTCTTGGTTAAAAAACCGATGCCGATCAACCAAACTGAGGTGAACCGTATCTTAGGTAAAGTAGATGAGTCTGCCGCTATCGAAGAATTCGCTTCCGTTACGTTCATCAAAGGCGAAACGGTTCGCGTCATCGATGGGCCGTTTGCGACTTTTGAAGGTACCGTGGAAGAAATTCATGATAACAGCAAGAAATTATCTGTTATGGTGAAGATTTTCGGTCGAAATACTCCTTTGGAACTTAATTATTCGCAGGTAGAGAAATAGCGTATATCAACAAGCTAATGAAAAGTCCTTATCAACATAAGGACTTTTTTTATGCGCATTTTTTGGTATTTAGAATAAAAGCCCTAATTTTGCAGTCCGTTTAAAAAGCGGCAATTTTTGTTTTGAAAATTTCAAAAGGAAATTGGACTGAAAGGTTTTGTTACGCTGGAAGGTCAAACTGAGGGAAATTAGATAAGGAAGCTTCCACCCTTATTGGCAGATAACCTTCAAATTCACAAATAAACGATGTTTTAATATGGCAAAAGAAATAGCTGGTTACGTGAAGCTGCAATGCAAAGGTGGCCAAGCCAATCCTTCACCACCCATCGGTCCTGCGTTAGGTTCGAAAGGATTAAATATCATGGAGTTCTGTAAGCAGTTTAATGCGCGGACACAAGATAAAAACGGCGTAGTATTGCCGGTCCTAATTACGTATTACGCAGACAAATCGTTTGATTTCGTTGTTAAAACCCCTCCTGCCCCGATTTTGTTATTGGAAGCAGCGAAGGTAAAATCAGGTTCGGCACAGCCCAACTTGAAGAAAGTTGGATCAGTATCTTGGGATCAAGTACGCGTGATTGCGGAAACCAAAATGCCTGATTTAAACTGTTTTACAATTGAAGCAGCAATGAGTATGATTGCTGGAACGGCTCGATCAATGGGAATTACTGTTTCTGGTGATAAACCGTTCTGATTTAACCATCAGAAATAAACATTTTAATTAAAAGGTAATGGCAAAACTTACGAAGAAAATAAAGGAAGCCCTTTCAAAATACGATGCAACGCAAGCGTATTCGCTTGAGAAAGCAGCGGAAATTTTGAAAGAAATTTCTTATACCAAATTCGATGCCTCGGTGGACATAGATGTTCGCTTAGGAGTAGACCCCCGCAAAGCGGACCAAATGGTTCGTGGTGTGGTTGCCCTACCTCATGGAACAGGAAAAGACGTACGTGTACTCGTATTGTGTTCGCCTGATAAAGTGGAGGAAGCAAAAGCAGCCGGAGCTGATCACGTGGGATTGGATGATTACATAGCAAAAATCGAGGCCGGTTGGACCGACATCGACGTAATCATTACAATGCCGACTGTGATGGCGAAATTAGGCCGTTTGGGACGTGTGTTAGGACCTCGTGGTCTGATGCCTAATCCAAAGTCAGGAACTGTGACATTGGAAGTAGGAAAAGCAGTGAAAGAAGTAAAAGCAGGTAAAATCGACTTTAAAGTTGACAAAACCGGCATCATCCATACCTCGATCGGTAAGGTTTCTTTTGGAGCTGATAAAATTGTTGAAAACGCGCAAGAGGTCATCAATACATTGATGAAATTAAAGCCGAGTTCAGCGAAGGGAACTTATGTTAAATCGATCAACTTATCATCGACCATGTCTCCGGGCGTGATCATCGATAAGGGAACTGTAGCTGGATTGTAATCATGACAAGAGAAGAAAAAAATCAGATTATTGATGAGTTGAGCGAAAAGTTCGCGGCAACTCCGTACTTCTACATTGCAAGTACAGCCGGTTTATCGGTAGCCGATGCTAATAAATTCCGTGGCCTATGTTATCAAAGAGGGGTAGAATATAAAGTATTCAAAAATACCTTGATTTCGAAAGCATTAGCAAAAACCGGAACCGATTATTCGTCATTAGACGCTGAGGTATTAACAGGTATGTCAGGAATTATTTTTGCAACTGAAAACGCAAAAGTACCTGCTAAATTAATCAAAGACTTCCGTAAAGAAGCTGGAAAAGACAAAATTGCTTTTAAAGCAGCGTCGATCGAAGGTGGAATTTACATTGGTGAGGCTCAATTGGTTAACCTAGAAAACATCAAGTCGAAAAACGAGATGATTGGCGAAGTGATTGGCTTATTGCAATCGCCTGCTAAAAATGTTGTTTCAGCATTGCTTAGTGGTGAGAAGAAATTAGCTGGTCTCGTGAAGACATTGTCTGAACGCCCTGAATAATTTACACGTTTAACCGGAGTTTAAACTCCAACAAATAATTAATTCTTAACAATTAAATTTTCAAAAAATGGCAGATTTAAAAGCGTTCGCTGAACAATTAGTGAACTTAACTGTAAAAGAAGTAAACGAATTAGCAGCTATCCTTAAGGATGAGTACGGTATCGAACCAGCAGCTGCTGGCGCAGTAATGGTAGCAGGTCCTGCTGCTGGCGCTGGTGACGGAGCTGAAGCTGTAGCTGAGAAAACATCTTTCGATGTAATCTTAAAGGCTTGTGGTCCTAATAAATTAGCGATCGTTAAATTAGTAAAAGACCTAACTGGTCTAGGTTTGAAAGAAGCGAAAGATGTAGTTGATGCTGCACCGAAAGCTGTTAAAGAAGGAGTATCTAAAGACGAAGCTGAAGGTTTGAAAAAATCTTTAGAAGAGGCAGGTGCTGAAGTTGAATTAAAATAATTCAACGACCTGATTTTTTAAAAAAGGGAATGGCAACATTCCCTTTTTTTTGCTTTATTTGAGTTTAATTCCATGCGCGATATCATTCAATTACTTCCCGATGCCATAGCCAACCAAATAGCGGCAGGGGAAGTCGTGCAAAGACCCGCCTCCGTCGTCAAAGAACTCATGGAAAATTCCATCGACGCCGGTGCCACATGCATCCAATTAATCATCAAAGATGCCGGAAAAGGATCCATCCAAGTCATCGATAATGGCATAGGCATGTCCGAAACCGACGCACGCATGTGCTTCGAACGACACGCCACCTCCAAAATCCGAAAAGCCGAGGACCTATTTACCATCAAAACCATGGGCTTCCGAGGAGAAGCCATGGCATCCATCTCCTCCGTCGCCCAAGTGGAA
>CAIVPF010000120.1 GCA_903907745.1 uncultured Cytophagaceae bacterium
ATTAAACATTTAGTAATTGAACGGGTGGATTATTGTACCTACGGGAATACGCACCCTTTCCGTATTCGGATTGTGAACAGGGTAAACGATAATTTTGATTATTTCTACATCAAAATCGCCGATGCGTCCCGCGTATATGGCCTGGAATTAGAACATATTTTGTCACCCAATCGGATCAATTACGTCACGCATGAAAATACGTTGGTAGAAGAACATATCGCAGGCGTCCCAGGAGATATTTTTTTGAATCAGGATTTGGAACAAGATATGGAATCGCCAATTCGCCTGGCCAAAGAGTTTGTGAAGTTCAATGAACGCTGTTTGGTCCAATTGCTCGGTGATATGCACAGCGCAAATTATGTTGTCATTACAACGCCCGATTTTGAAGAGATTTATTACCGGATTCGGCCGATTGATTTCGACCAACAATGTTACGAAGGCAAAAAATCTGTCTACATGCCTCAGTATTTTAAGCAAAATAATGCGCTCATTGAATTGGGTATGAAGTACATGACGCCTGAATCGGTTTGGCAATATCAAATCGAGGAGCGTTCAATGATCGCAAGCCGCCTAAAATCGGAAAGCCAGCGCGTCTATGATTTAATGCAGGTCATGGCAAAGGATGAGATTGCGCCGGAGGAAAATGTTGTGCAGTTGAAAAATGAATTAGCGAAACATTACCAAGACGATCGTTTTTTAGCCTGTCTAACGATGGGTGAAATCGTTTGGCATAGCCTAGAACTCGTCATGCGGCATTAATTTTTGCGCAATACGCTGAAGGCCATAATCCCAAAACCGACCATCATCGATAATCCTCCCAGCGGAGCTACCGCTCCCCAAATGGTATTTTGAGTAATGCAGATGGCATAAAGAGAGCCCGAAAAAATGAGGGTTCCGAAAAATTGGAAATAAGCAGCTGTTTTCAGGGTTTTGGTGGTGGCCATGGTTTGCCAAACACCCAAAATCAATAAAATAATGCCCCCATACATTTGATAGCGTGCTGCGGTTTCAAAGGTCTCCAGTCGATTAATTCCGCGTAAATAATCCTTCCAGGCATGTGCGCCAAAAGCCCCGATGGCCACCGACAAACCTGCTAAAAGAGAACCGGTAAATAGCGCGAATTTTTTCATGTGTTGGGATATAAAAAAAGCCTTGGATCAAGGCTTTTTCGTTTAGGAGGCTAAAGTAACCTTTAAATCATTTAGTTTTCGTTTGATGGAATCATCGATTTGTTGATCACCCACGCGCAAAATAAATCCGCCGATGAGTGATTCATCTATGGTCTCAGTCAACTCCACTTCTTTGCCAGAAAATTCTTTCACAATGGCCGTTACCTTAGCTTTTTGATCAGCCGTCAAGGCACTTGCGCTGGTGATTTGAGCTTTCTGAATTCCTTTGTAATCTGTATATAAGGAAATGAATTCCGTGGCTACAGCGGGAAGAATACTTTCTCTGTTTTTGTTTGTGATGATAACAAAAATCGAGAACGTGACTTCGTTGAATATGTTTTTGAATAATTTATTCAAGATGGCCAATTTCGTATAGTGCTTAATGATTGGGCTTTTCAGCGCAAGTACTAATTCCTTACTTCCTTGGCAGGTTTCTTTGAAACTTAGCATATCCTGATAAACGACTTCCACCACTTTTTTCTCTACGGCGAAGTCGAGGAGGGATTTTGCATATCGATGGGCAACAATTAATTCAGACATCTTTTTAAATTTTATTGCTCAATGATTACAATTTCACATCAGCGATCCATTCAGAAACTAATTTTTCTTGGGCTGCTTTATCTTTCAATTGATTTTTCAATACCTTTTCAGCTAAATCCAATGACAAGCTTGCTGCCTCCTTGCGAATCGCATGTACGGCCGCTACTTTTTCCTGTTCGAATGCCACACGTGCCTTCTCGATTTCCTGAGCAGCTGCCGTTTGTGCATCTAATTTGGCTTGAGAAATCATCGCATCCGCTGCTTCTTTCGCTTGCTTGATTAAAGCATCCCGATCTGCACGGGCGGTATTGATTAATTGCTCATTACCCGCTTTTAACTCAGCCATTTCTTGGCGTGTTTTTTCAGATAATTTAATGGCATCATCGATGGATTGCTCGCGCTCATCTAAAGATTGAATGATAGGCTTCCAAGCAAATTTGGCTAAAAGGAAAAACAATATTCCGAATACCAATAATTGCCAAAATATTAAACCAAAGTCTGGGGTAATTAACTCCATAGCTTATTTTTATTTTAAATTATTTTCAAGGGTAAAAACGCAATTTGGTACCTAGCGTAACCAAATTGCGTTTCAAATCTTTTTGAGTTTGATTCCAAAGCTAACCTTTGGGTAACTCGGTTGGGTGCTTATTTCAAAGTAACCAACAAACAAATTACAGCTGCGAAAAGTGCAACCGCCTCAACGAAGGCAGCCACGATCAACATCGCACCTTGAATTTTTCCAGACGCTTCTGGTTGACGAGCGATAGCTTCCATGGCAGAACCACCAATGTTACCGATACCAACACCAGCACCAATAGCAGCTAAACCAGCTCCAATACCTGCAAGACCAAGACCTACAGAAACTTCTAATAAAATCGATAAAATAGACATACGATTTGGGTTTATATAAAAAAATAATTTACAAATTAATGGTGATGCTCCTCAACCGCCGCACCGATATAGGTCGAAACCAACATGGTGAAAATGTACGCCTGAATCACCGCAACAATCATCTCAATCACATTCATGAACAATGAAAATGGCACCACGGCCACACCCAATGCCGCATTCTCAAAAATGAAAATCAAGGACACTAAACTCAATAAAATAATGTGGCCCGCCGTAATGTTCGCAAACAAACGAACCATCAACGAAAATGGCTTCATGAATACACCCACAATTTCAACGGGTGTTAAAATCACCAACATCCACTTCGGTACTCCCGGCATCGCAAAAATATGCAACCAATAATTCTTCTTCCCATTCAAATTCGTAATCACAAAAGCAATCACCGCCAACACCAAGGTCACCGCAATATTCCCCGTCACATTCGCACCCCCTGGAATCAAGCCTAACATATTATTAAACCAAATAAAGAAAAACACCGTCAATAAATAAGGCATAAACCGACGATAATGCTTCTCCCCAATATTCGTTTTCGCAATCTCATCACGCACAAAAATAATCACCGGCTCAAACAATGACTGAACGCCCTTCGGAGCACGATGCGGATTTTCTTGGTATTTTTTACCGATGCCGATGAAAATACTCAACAATAAAACCGCTGAAATCAATAAAGAAGCCACATTCTTCGTAATCGAGAAATCATAGACACGCTCCCCATTCTCTGCGTGAATCTTGCCATGTTCTAAAGCCAATCCTTGGTATGGCACCTCTTCATGATGCTCATTTTTAAAGTTGGACGAAGAAAAAACCAATAATCCCTGCGATGGCGAATAGACAATGCAAGGTAATGGTAAAGTTATGTGCGTGTGCCCAATGGTAAAAAAGTGCCATTCGTGCTCATCCGCAATGTGATGCATGATTAATTTACCTGGATCGAACTTTTCAGTCGCGGCTGCCTCATGTCCCGCTTCCGCTACCGCCACTGAGGCATGCGAAGAATCAGCCACCACAGCTTCATTTGCCCATAGGCTAAGACTCGAAAAACTGAATAGCAATCCAAGGATTATATTTGAAAAATACATTTTTTTAAAAAAAGTCTTAATCGGCATTTGTTCTATCGCTTAAAAATAAAAAGGGTCTTAATTTTTACTAATTCCTTGATTAGCTGAAAATTGTGCAGAAAAAATCGAAAAAGATTCTCGGGTTTTTCTAAAAACGTCGCAAGTTACGAAGCAAACCAAATATTTCAAAATAAGAACTACATAAATAGAGTACAAAAAAGTTGCCAACGAACAAATAAATTTGCGGCCAATGCGTATACGCAAAAAATGCAATAAATAGAATGCTACATATAAAGCGAATCGCAAAGGAGGCCGTTTGTATCTTAACGAATTTTTCACCCTCATTTTTTTGGCCTAATTGGGCTAAACTCAAAGTTAAATAAGATTGAAAGGCCAAGAAAACAAAAATAAACGCGATGTCCGGATGGACCCATGTGCTAAAGCCACTTTGCTTCAACAAGAAAATCATTAGCGCCACGCCCGTATAATAAATGATCAGTTTTATCATCTAGCAAATATCGGGCTTTTACTTCCTAAAATTTAAATTCATTTCACGAATTTTGGAAAATCCTTAATCCTGCTGTTACTTTGCATCCTCATTCATTAGCTGTTTGGCATTGAATTATAAAGAAGAAGGGAGAGACTAGGCTCTGTGAACTTCTGGCAACCCGTCAAGAATTTGATCCCGGTGCTAATTCCTACCCCAGGCGGTTGCCTGTTTAGGGAAATATAACGTATGATTTCATGCAAGCAGAAGTTCATCATTTCCATTCGTCCCTTTTATTCCGTTTAGAAAACGGGGAATCACTTCCTTGCCTCGATCTAGTATATCAAACCTGGGGAAAACTAAGTCCAAATAAGGACAATGTCATTTGGATCTGTCACGCTTTTACAGGAAGTCATGAAGTGGATGATTGGTGGCAAGGCTTGGTGGGTCCGGGCAAATTATTTAATCCCGAAACCCATTTGATTCTTTGTGCCAATATACCTGGTTCCCATTATGGAAGCACAGGGCCCCTTTCCATCAATCCGCAAAGTGGGGAACCTTATTTCCATTCGTTCCCCGTATTTACGATTCGGGATGTGGTCAATGCGTTTGATTTGCTTCGGAATTCCTTACAAATCAGTTCCATTCATACCTGCATAGGTGGGTCGATGGGGGGCCAACAAGCCCTCGAATGGTCCATCATCCAACCAGATTTAATTCAAAATTCCATTCTAGTAGCTACGAATGCCGTACATTCCTCTTGGGGAATTGCCTTTAATGAATCTCAACGCATGGCGATCGAGGTAGATCCCACCTGGCCCGAATCTCAGCCACAAGCCGGTATTCAAGGCATGAAAGCCGCCCGAGCGACCGCTTTAATTTCGTATCGGAATTACGAAACCTACCAAATCACCCAAGCCAGGCAGGAAAACTCACTCGGGGATGATTTGCGCGCGGTTTCCTACCAGCGCTACCAAGGGGAAAAATTAGCCAAGCGATTTAATGCCTATTCCTATTTCCGCCTATCCCAAATGATGGATTCACAGGATGTGGGCCGTAATCGCGGGGGAGTGATCGCGGCTTTGCGATTGATTAAATCCAAAACCTTGGTCATCGGGATTAAATCCGATGCCTTGTTTCCCATCGTAGAACAGGAATTTTTGGCCAAATACATCCCAGGCGCCTCTTTTCAAATGATCGATTCACTCTATGGCCATGACGGCTTTTTGATTGAAAGCGGTCTAATGACTAAAGCCATTCGTTTATGGCAAAAGCTACAGAGGCTCGAGGTGAATCCGATGGCTGATTTTTTCAAAGCCCTAGAAGCGCGCTAATTTTTTCATTTCTTTGATTTTTAATTTATAAGCACGATTTTTAAAATACGGTCCTATGGATTTTAGCAACAAAACAGTTTGGATTACAGGCGCCTCATCGGGCATCGGGGAGGCATTGGCTTATGCGATGGCGGAGAAGGGGGCAAATGTGATTTTGTCGGCACGTCGGGAAGATGAATTACAGCGCGTGGCGAAAAATTGTCAACAATTTCATGGAACCACGCTCGTGTTGCCATTTGATATGATTGATCTGGCCCTTCATGCTAGCAAGGTTCAGGAGGTCATTCAGACCTTTGGTCAAATCGATTATGTGATTTTAAATGCGGGGGTGAGTCAGCGTTCCTATGTGCAAGACACGAAATTCGAGGTTTATCGTAGCTTATTTGAGATTAATTTCTTTTCGATTATTTCGTTGACTCAGGCTATTTTGCCTGTATTCCAACAACAAGGTTTTGGTTGTTTCGTCCCGATCGCCTCAGTGGCAGGTCGGATTAGTACGCCTCGTCGGGCGGCTTATGGGGCCTCCAAACATGCGCTTATCGGATTTTTTGATTCCTTGCGGGCGGAGGTTTATGAGCAGGGAATTCAGGTAACGACCATTTTACCGGGGTATATCCAAACCAATATTTCCTTGCATGCGATGAATGAGCATGGAGAAAAATATGGCAAAATGGATCCGAATCAGGCTAAAGGCTTGGATGTGAACAAAACGGCGCGGGCGATTGTCGGCGCGATCCAAGCCGGGAAAAACGAGTTTTTTGTTGGCGGTGCCTTGGAGGCATTTGGCCTATATGTGAAACGGTTTTTCCCGGGCTTGTTGTTTTATATGATCCGCAAAATTAAAAACACCTAAGCGACTTGTTTTTTGTCCTGAAAGAAAAGGATAAAAAGCAAAAGAACTAAGGCTGCGATTGCCGCTGGTACCATCCAAACGGATTGCCAATCGTGAATGCCATTCGCCGTATATTTATCTAATACAATGCCAGAAAGTTTTGATCCGATGCCCATTCCGACGCCATAGGTCGCAAGGGTAATCAAACCTTGGGCAGAATTTTTGATTTTTTCACCGGCTTTTTGGTCGGTATATATTTGACCCGTCACAAAAAAGAAATCAAAACATACGCCGTGAAGGAGTATTCCGATGAATAAAATCCATTCGCTCGAAATACCGTCTCCGTAACCGAAACAAATAAATCGGATAATCCAAGCGACAAGTCCCACCACTAACATTTTCTTAACCCCAAGCCGCGTGAAGGCTAATGGGATGAGCAGCATAAAAATAACCTCAGAAGCTTGACCTAAGGACATTTTGTTTTCCACATTGGTCATGTGCGAATCGGTCAAGGATGGATTTGCCATCGCATAATAGAAGGAAAGGGGAATGCAGATCAAAATCGAGGAAATGAAGAAGATTAAAAAGGAGCGATCTTTGAATAATTTCAAAGCATCGAGACCGATGATTTGACCGATGCTCGCGTTTTTATCTGCTTTGGGTGGGGTATCTGGGAGAAAGAACGCGTAAATACCTAAGGCGAAGGAACTGAACATTGCGATTTGGAAAATGGCCACATTGTCGCCCAGCGCTAAAAAACCGATAATATTCGTAACGACAATCCATGCGATGGTTCCCGTGACACGGATGGCTGGGAATTCTTTTTCCGGGTTGTGCATTTGATTCATCGCGATGGAATTTGACAAGGCGAGGTTAGGTGCAAAACACATGGTATAGGCCAAAATGTACCAAAAGAAAATCTCAGGGTCTTTGGTCAAACTTAAAAAATAGAGGATGACGCCGCCGAGCAGGTTCAGGATCCCCATGACTTTTTGTGCTGAAAAAAATCGGTCAGCAATTAATCCCACGAAAAAAGGAGCTAAAATGGAGGCGATGGAAAAGGTGGTATAGGCATTCCCCACTTGGTCTCCGGTGGCACCCAACGTGGTCAGTAAATATTTACTCATTTGACCATACCAGGCTCCCCATGAAAAGAACATCAGGAACATCATGGCGATGAGTTGGAATTTTATCGAATTTTTCATGTTTATAGGTTTGTGAACTATCAAAAGTACGAATTTGAAAGAAATTACAAATTTTCTGAAAAAATATTTTTTAAAGAATCAGGTTGGTTTTTAAAACCTATTTTGCTCTTATTGTACAATTTTTTATAAAAAAATACCAAAATTTAATCCTGTTTTTCGAAATCGTATAAAAAATTAGAATTTAGGGGCAAAAATGCAACTTCAGGGGCATTTTTGGAAAAAGTATAGGTATTTGATTTTCAATATTTTTTCATGTTGTTTTGACTTTCAATTGAAAAAACGCACATGAATTTGCTAGGTATTTTATTGATTTCAGCAAGGCCGACTGGGGATTTCCAGGGGTCCATGACGCTATTCTTGACTATATTTTTCGCGATATCAGTGGGGCTACTTGTGTTTGGGGTGGTTCTATTTAAGAAGCGTGCCGTTTGGATTCAAAAATCAATAACCACCTACGGGCAGATTGTTGAAATTTCGAAGCGTTATGCGCGGGATGATTATTCGGGAAGGTTCCCGATTTATTTCCCGATTGTGGCTTATCATGTCAATGGCCTTGAATTTCGCCGGGAAGCGGAAACGGGTTTGGCAACAAATTGTGAGATTGGTCAAGAAATTCCAGTTCGATATTTGTCTGAAAATCCGTATGAGGCATCCTTAAGTGATAAAAATGTTCCCGTATTAAATCCGACCGTATTTTTTGTGCTTGGGTTTTTGATGCTGTTGAGTGCCATCATTTTATCATTGCTTTCGCATTGATTTTTTATTTTCTCAATCATTTGTGTAATTTCAGTTTTCAATTTCAAATCTATGGAAACTTTAGTGAAAGAAAAGACCGATTTTCGCAATTATGAACAGGGTGAAATTACGGCAGCTGTAAAAGAACATTACCGCAAAATGCGTTCTCGTCAAACGTATGAATACGTGCTTCGGATGAAGAAAAAGTATTTGACTTTTGAGCGTCCGATGGATTTATGGGACATGATGGAACGACTAAATGCCTTAGTGGATGTCTCAGATCCAGATTTGAATCTACCGAATATCATTCATTTATTGCAGTCGGCCGAAGGTCTTCGAGCTGCAGGACGTCCAGATTGGATGCAATTAATCGGATTAATTCATGACCTAGGCAAAGCGATGTATTTATTTGGTTCAGATGAAGATGGAACAAGTCAAGCGGAGCAATGGGGATTAGTGGGTGATGTCTTTGTCGTGGGTGCTAAATTACCAGATACGTGTGTTTACCCTGAATTTAATGCCTTGAATCCTGACATGGCCGATTCGCGCTACAATACAGATTTAGGTGTTTATTCGGTGGGATGTGGTTTGGATAATTTGCATTTGGCATGGGGACATGATGAGTATTTATATCATGTGTTGAAAAATCACCCGACCAATACAATCCCAGAGGCAGGCATGGTGATGGTTCGCTATCATTCTTTTTATCCATGGCATACTGGCGGAAGTTATCGTCAATTTATGACAGCCAAGGATGAGCAATATATGGAATGGATCAAAGATTTCAATCAATATGATTTATATACCAAATCGCCCGTGGTTCCAAATTATGAGGAATTAAAACATTATTACAAACCTATCGCAGAGAAGTATCTCGGCGCTGGGCCGATCAAGTGGTAAAAAAAAGAGACGCTGAGGCGTCTCTTTTTTTATGTTTTTTTGAAAGTCAAATGTAAATGGGGTAGGTATTGTTATTACCAACCATCATCTTTTTTCGGCTTGGCATTCGCAGAATTCTTTTTAACAGGGGCTTTACCCGGTGCGGTGGCGCTAGGAGCAGCAGCTGTAGCAGCTACGGAGCTTCCTTGTAAGTTAGTGTTGAGGTCGACCCGACTGTAAATCCGACAAACAATTTTCCATTGATCATTAATTTTCAATAAACTGAGGAGGTCGATGTATTTGAAGTCGGCAAATTGCAATTCGACTGTGGCGACGCCGGAAGCACCTGCATATTCATAGGTAAGTAATTTTCCGCTGGCATTTACGCCTCCACTAGGCATTTTGCTGATGAATGTTTTTAAGGGGGTATCTTGAAGTCGGCCGCTGGTGGCATTGAGGTTTCTCAATAAGGCGTTTGGGTGGAAGGCTTTGTTGAGACTGGCTGAATCACCCTTCGTAAAGCCTTGGATGTAGGATTGAATGGTGGATTTGATGCTTTCATCATCAGATTGGGCCATCCCTTGGAGGCTAATCAGTGTGCAAAAGGTCAGGAATAAGATGTTTTTTTTCATTGCTTTTTAGTTTCCGCTAGTGAATTCTGTGGGTAAAGATTCGCCTTTCATAAAGAAGGAGGCGTGTTCTGGGTAAAGGATGGATTGGACAACATTCACTTTAGCTAATGAATGACCGGCCATATTTCCTAAAATGATGATGGAGGAATTGTCTTTTGGATTGTGTAAATAATAGTTTTTGAAACCGTGCCACCAGCCTGTATGGTAGGTGAGCCATTCGCCAGTATCTAATTGAGTTAGTCGCCAGCCGAATCCGTAGTTTTTAGGGAGGAGCTTGGGTTGGGTATGTTGAGGCGTAAATGCTTCTTCCAAGGTTTTGATTGAAACAAGTTTTTCTTCGTTGAGTGCCGTGTCCCAGTGGAGCAGGTCTTCCACGGTGCTATAAATGCCTTTGTCGCCCGTTACGCCGTCTAGATGGTTGAAATCTGAAACGACGGGTCCACCGCGGCGAGGTACGTAACCCGTGGCGGCAGTTTTGAGCATTTCGGGATGCATGGGGTCGTATACAAAAGTTTCGACCATGCCAGCGGGATCGAAGACGTTTTTCTTGAGGTATTCTCGGAAATTTTGGCCGCTTAATTTTTCGACGATGTAGGCCAATAGCATGTAATTGGTATTGTTGTAGCTAAACTTGGCATTTGGGCGGTAGTCGATTCGTGGTTTGAGGCGAATCATCATTTCTACGACTTTCTGATTCGTTAATGGAATTTTTTTGTCGTAAATCTTGTCCATGTTATAGGCATAGTCCGACAGGCCAGACCGGTGTGTCAAAAGGCTACGGATTGTCAAACTAGAGTCGTAGGGAAATCCGGGAATGTGTTTATAAATGGGATCGTCGTAATCCAGGAGATTTTTTTCCTTCAATTGCATGATGGCCACGGCGGTAAATTGTTTGGAAACCGAGGCTAATTGGAAAGGGGTATGGGTGTTGATGGGGCTTTTGGTAAAGTAATTCGCGTAGCCGAATGAATTTTTATAGATGATTTTACCATATTGGGAAACGAGAACGGCCCCGTTGAAACCCATGCTTTGTTGGAGTTTTTTGAAAAACGTATCCAATTTAATGGATTTCTGTTTTGCGATTTCGGGATTATATAATTGGGCGAGACTGTCGTTTCTTTTTTCTACGTTTGAATGGGCATGAAAATAGCTTCTAGTTTGATGCGAACTAGATAAAAGGCCTACAAGAATGGCAATGGAAATAAAAAAAATGAATTTGGGCGTTTTTGCTATCTTCGGCATTGGGTATTCACATTGGTCTGTAAGGCAATTTAATTTAATTTACGATTTATATCAAGACATGGCATGAATTACTTATTGAAGCACATATTTCTTTTACTGATTAAACTCTACCAGGGTTTAATTTCGCCATTTTTGCCAAATTCCTGTCGTTTTCAGCCTACTTGTTCCGAATATGCCAAACAAGCCTTTATAAAATATGGTTTTTTCAAAGGATTTCGGATGGCTGCCAAACGAATTTCTCGTTGCCACCCATGGGGCGGCAGTGGCTTCGACCCCTTGCCTTAAAAATGAACAGACTAGAACAGTTTGAAATGACAGAGTAGCACAGTTGAAATTATCAATTAATTGTATTATTCCAATTTCAACCAATATCATGGGTAGGCAATAAATTGCCGAAAAATATTTTGATTATTTTTAAAAAAAATTACTATTGAAAAAATGCAATCAATGAAGGGGGTTTTCATATTATCAAATTGTTAAAATAGGGCGTTTAAATCGAGTTAACGAATATTAGATTATTTTCAGAATCTGTACTATACTGTGCTATATATCAAAATTTTCTTTTTTTCGTACAATTTTTCTAAGCGTCGTCCTTGATTCATTATTGTTAATCATTTTTTAATTCAATTTATTCTTCTTTTTTTTGCGAAGGTTTTGAATTTCGGGATGGTCCGTAAATCTTGTATAACCTTTATAACCATATCGTTGAAACAAAATCAAAAAGAATCATTAATCATTTATAACCCTTAATTTTTCACTTATGATTCATTCTTACAAAAGAGTGGGTCGCCTTGTGCGATCAGGTGTAAGTAATCTAGGCCTTAAGTCGGCTTTTAGTGTTGCTATTGCGCTGTTATTTTCCTTGAGTGCTTTTGCTCAAGATGTTGTAACTGGAAAAGTTACTGATGCTGCAGATGGCTCAGGAATTCCAGGCGTTTCTGTAGCTGTGAAAGGTACCACTCGTGGTGCTCAGACAGATGCAAACGGTACTTATAAAGTGAATGCTGGGTCGAATGCGACTTTGGTATTTTCATTTGTAGGATATGCTTCGAAAGAAGTATCTGTCGGCTCAAAGTCAGTAGTCGATGTAAAGTTATCAGCAGACAACAAATCTTTGGAGGAAGTGGTGGTTGTAGGTTACGGTACACAAAAGCGTAAAGAGATTTCAGGAACTGTAACAAGTTTAGGTTCTCGTGATTTTAACGCTGGGGTTGTAACGAATCCTTTAGCAGCGGCTCAAGGTAAAGTAGCTGGTTTGGTAATTACCCAATCATCTGGAGATCCTAACGCGCGCCCAACCGTTCGTTTACGTGGTACAGGTTCTTTGAACGCAGGTTCTGAGCCATTATACGTAATTGATGGTGTGATTGGTGCACCGATCGAAAACATTGCTCCTGAAGATATCTTATCGATGGACGTGTTACGTGATGCTTCATCAGCAGCGATCTACGGTTCTCGTGGAGCGAATGGTGTTATTTTAATTAATACAAAACGTGGTAAGACAGGTGCTCCGACAGTTGATTATTCAGCTTATGTAGGTTCTGAGTCTATTTCTCAACGTCCACAGTTATTAAATGGCGCTGAATTCCGTGCTGCTGCTACTAAATACAATCAAAAATTTGATGATTTAGGTGCTAACACGGATTGGTTATCAGCGATTACTCGTACAGCGGTTTCTCAAAACCATAACGTAGGTGTAGCCGGTGGATCTGAATTTTTATCCTACCGTGCTTCAGTTGGTTATTTAGACCAAATTGGTACCTTGATGGGCTCAGGAAAAGATCGTTTAACAGGTCGTTTGAACTTAGATGCCAAAGCAATGAACGGAAAATTGAACATGAAGTTCAATATGTCTGCTTCTCAAGCGAATAGTCAGTTTTCTGATAACCGTGCGATTGGTTTTGCTATGAACATGCGTCCAACGGATCCAATCCGTAATGCGGATGGTTCTTATTTCCAAATTCCTGGAACATTTGCCAACTTCAACCCGGTTGCTACATTAGATAACAAATCAAACACACTTCGTTTACATGATTTCTTATTCAATGGCCAAGCAGGTTATACCATCATGGATGGTTTAGTATTTAACGTATCTGGAACTTTGCGTACGCAAACAGGTGATGGTTCCTATTTTGCTAGAACGACTCCAGGTAACTTATTGGCTACTGTGGGTGGTAACTCAGCATCTAGAAGCTTAAACTCGATTACAGATAAGCAATTAGAAACTACGTTGACTTACTCGAAGAAATTAAATGACGTATCGACATTGAACGTATTAGCTGGTTACACCTACCAAGATGTAGTAGCTGATGGTTTTGGTGCTTCTAACAATAATTTCTTGACAGATGCATTCGAGGCAAATAACTTAGGCTCTGGTTTAGGTATCCGTTCGAATCCAAACTTGTTATATTCTTATAAGAATGAATACAAATTGGTTTCTTTCTTAGCTCGTGCTCAATATTCATTGTTAAACAAATATTTCGCAACAGTTAACGTTCGTCGTGACGGTTCTACGAAATTTGGAGATAACAATAAGTGGGGTCTTTTCCCATCCGTTTCTGTAGGTTGGACATTGACAGAAGAGGCTTTCTTAAAAGGAAACTCGACGATCGACAACTTGAAATTGCGTGTTAGCTGGGGACAAACTGGTAACTCGGAAGGTA
The DNA here is from genome assembly GCA_903907745.1 of uncultured Cytophagaceae bacterium. GTDB lineage: Bacteria > Bacteroidota > Bacteroidia > Cytophagales > Spirosomataceae > Aquirufa. Next base: position 13,686 of record CAIVPF010000120.1, read on the forward strand.
TTCGTCCATTATTATCTAAATCATTCTACGGAGCTTCAGGTTCGTACTATGATGGAGGTGCGGATGATTTCTTGCCTGCTTACTCGGTACAATCTAACCCGAACCCGAACTTGAAGTGGGAGGTTAACGAAAACTACGGTGGTGGTATCGACTTCTCTTTATTCAAAGGAAAATTATCTGGTAACTTAGACGTTTACACACGTACAACAAAAGATTTATTGTATACAGTAAACGTACCACAAGAAAAAGGATATGTATACCCAACGATGTTGGCGAACATTGGTTCGATGCAAAACTCAGGGGTTGAATTATCTTTGACTTACCAATGGGTTGAAAAAGGAGATTGGAACATTAGCTCTACATTAGCAGCTTCTTTCAACAAGAACGAAATCATTTCATTAAAGAATGATTCATTCGCAGCTCCCGATCAGGTATTCTTATCTACTTCTTTAGGTTCATATATCCGTGGTACATCAGCTGTTAACTTCTCTGTATTACAAGCTGGTCACCCAGTAGGAGAATTTTATGGTGCGAAAATCGCGAATATCTCGAATGGTAAATATGTATTCAAAGACTTAAATGGTGACGGAACTATCGATCCAAACGCGGCTGACCGTACGTACATCGGAAATCCAAACCCTACATTCGTAGGTGGTTTGACGACAAACGTTCGTTACAAAGCATTTGACTTACAATTCCAATTGACTAGCCAATTAGGTGCGAAAATCGTAAATACAAACGCATTATTATTAGGTCGTCAAGATGGTCGTTTAGCTGAATCAGGTGCCTTGAAATCTGCATTGACTTCAGTAATCAACGATGAGCGTACGATCCCGATGGATTACTATGTAGAGTCTGGTGACTTCTTACGTATCAATAACGCATCTATAGGTTATACTTTACCTGTTAAAGGCGTATTCAAAAGAGCGCGTATTTACATCGCTGGAAATAACTTAGCTGTGTTTACAAATTACACAGGTGTAGATCCAGAGGTTAGCCAAAACTTAGCAATTGGTCAGGCGGCTCCAGGTATTGACGTTCGTGAGACTTACTACAAAACTCGTGCAATTACTGCCGGTGTAAATCTTTCGTTCTAAACATTTAAAACAAACTATTAGTTATATAACTTAATTAATAACAAATAAAAATGAAAAAATATATCTATAAAGTACTTTCAGTAGGTGTTTTCGCTTCGTTAGCCCTATCGTCTTGTACCGATTTAACTGAGCCAGTTTACGATGCGATCCCAGCGGATCAATTCTTGAAAACAGATGCTCAAATTGCTGCGGCCTTAGGACCTGCTTATGGTGGTCTTCGTGGAATCACTTGGGATTGGTTTAATCCAAGTGAAGCTTCTTCTGATGAATTAATCGTTCCTACCCGTGGGGGTGACTGGTATGATGGGGGTGATTGGTTGGCGTATTCTCGTCACACATGGACACCACAACACGGTCCGCTTAACGGAATGTGGGGATTCATCTTTGGTAACATCTCTCAGATTAACCAATTGATCCCAGTGGTTAAAACAAACCAAAAAGCAGTAGATGAGTTACGTGCAGTACGTGCTTTCTATTACTTCATGGCGATTGATGCGTTTGGAAACGTCCCTATCGTAACAGATAACACGTCTTCATCTGCAACGAAAACGCGTGCTGAGGTGTATGCATTCATCAAAACTGAATTAGAATCTGCGATTCCTAACTTGGTAGCTGGTAAATCATATTCTCGTATGACGAAGGATGCAGCAATGATGTTGTTAGCTAAAATGAAATTAAATGCAGGCGTTTATTCGGGTGCTGCTGATTGGCAAGGTGCTTATGATGCTGCTAACGCGGTAATCAAGTCTGCAAACGGTTATTCATTAGCTTCTTCTACGGTTTCTAACTTTATTGTTCAAAACCAAGGATCCGGAGAAAACATCTGGACGATCCCTTACGATAGCTTTAAAGCAGGTGGTTTGAACTTCCATATGAGAACTTTGCACTATGCAAATGCACAAACATATGGTTTGGGTAACTCTCCTTGGAATGGTTTCTGTACATTGGCGGATTTCTACAACTCATTTGAGTCTAAAGATTTACGTCAAGCGATGTGGATTAAAGGTCAGCAATATGCTGCTTCAGGTGCTGCATTGACAGATGCGAAAGGTGCTCCATTATCATTTATCGCTGATTTCCAAAAAGATCAAATGACAGATGCTGATCCTGAATTCCAAGTAGCTGGTATCCGTGCTCAGAAATATGAAATCCAACGCAACAACCCGAACGGTGACCAGTCAAATGACTATGTTGTTTTCCGTTTAGCTGATGCGATCATGATGCGTGCAGAAGCTGCTTTCCGTTTAGGAAAAACAGCTGAAGCTTTAGCTGACGTGAACACGATCCGTACTCGTTCTGGAGTTGATCCGTTGACAACTATTACGGCTGCTGATATCTTAGCTGAGCGTGGACGTGAGTTCGCTTGGGAAGGATGGAGACGTAATGATATGATTCGTTTCGGTACGTTCTCTTTAGAGCGTAAGTTCATGAAGAAGTTAGACAAGACTCGTGAGTTGTTCCCTATTCCACAACCACGTATCGATGCTAACCCTGCGTTGAAACAAAATCCAGGATATTAATTATCCATAATTCTTGAAAAAGGCAGAACCCTCGGTTCTGCCTTTTTCTTTTATAAACGCTTACAAATTCGTATTTTTGCAATCCCAAAACCACCCTTTTGTGATGAAAAAATTAGTTGCCCTCATCTCGCTTTCTTATCTGTTTTTTCAATGTTCTTCCAAACAAGATACCCTCTTCGAAGAACTACCCGCTTCCGAAACCGGAATCGATTTCGTCAACCGTAGCCTTGAAAAGAAAGAATTCAATATTTTCAATTACCGGAATTTTTACAACGGTGGTGGCGTGGCCATCGGGGACGTAAATCAAGACGGTTTATCAGACATTTTTGTTACCTCTAATTTTGAAGAAAATAAACTCTACCTCAATAAAGGGGGTATGAAATTCGAGGACATCACCACGAATGCCGGCATCGTCGGCAAGAAATTCTGGTCCACAGGCGTTACCTTTGCGGATGTCAACGGCGACGGACTCATGGACATCTATGTATGTAATTCCGGTTCACGCGACCAGCGGGGCAACCAATTATACCTGAACACCGGCATTAAAAACGGAATTCCCGCCTATAAAGAAATTGCCAAAGACGCCGGTTTAGCCGATGGAGGACTCTCCACTCATGCCGCCTTCTTTGATTATGATCGTGATGGTGATCTCGACATGTATTTATTAAACAACAGTTTTACGCCCATCGATAAATTAGGCTATACGAATCTGCGCGATCAACGCGATGCACTCGGCGGCGATAAATTATTTAGAAACGACAGCCCAGACAGCAAAACCATCAAATTCACGGATGTCTCCGAAGCCGCGGGAATTTATGGTAGCTTAATCGGTTTTGGCTTGGGTATCACGATTGGGGATGTCAATAATGACAACTGGCCTGATATTTATATTTCAAACGATTTCTACGAACGCGATTATTTATACATTAATCAGCACAATGGCACCTTCAAAGAAGACCTTGAAAACCAAATGCCCCACATTTCCCTCAGCTCCATGGGCGCCGATATTGCGGACATCAATGATGACGGGAATCTCGATATTTTCGTAACGGATATGTTGCCCGGCGATGACCGCCGATTGAAAACCACATCCATTTTCGAAGGATATAACCTCGTCGACCTAAAATTAAAACGCGGTTTTTGGCATCAATACATGCGAAATAACCTCCAATTGAACAATGGCGACGGCACCTTCTCCGAGGTAGGCCAATTAGCCGGTGTACATGCGACCGACTGGTCTTGGGGCGCCCTCATCTTCGACATGGACAATGATGGCAAGAAAGATATTTTTGTGGCGAACGGAATAGCCAAAGATTTAACTGACCAGGATTTCGTTGATTTTCTAGGTGACCGAAACACGATGCAACAAATGCTCGACGGTAAAAAGTTCGATTATAAAGAATTTACCGACAAAATTTCCTCCGTTCCCATTCCAAATTATGCCTTCAAAAACGAAGGTGATTTGAAGTTTTCGAACCAAGTCAAATCCTGGGGACTCGAAGGCCCCGGTTTTTCCAATGGATCCGCCTATGGGGATTTGGATAATGACGGCGACCTGGATTTGGTCGTCAATAACGTCAATTCTCCCTTATCTGTTTTTAAAAATAAGTCAACTGAAACCTTGAAAAACCATTTCCTAAGCGTCCATTTAAAAGGAACCGGTCGGAACCTGAATGGCATCGGGGCGCGGGTGACAGTGTTCCAACAAGGAGGTTTAAAAGTACTCCAGCAAATGCCAAATCGCGGTTTTCAATCCTCCAGTGATCATCAAATGATTTTTGGTTTAGGGCAAAATGGGAAAATTGATTCCTTGCAAATTATTTGGCCGGATGATCAGAAGCAAACATTGAAAAACGTGAAGGCTGATCAGGTATTGACCTTAGATTACCAACAAGCCAAAGACCTTTTCCAGTATATCGCACCCGTTTCCAAGGCTTTATTTGCCGATGTGACCCCGGGAACTTTGAACTATTTGCATCAAGAAAGTATGTTCAACGACTATGATCGTGATGTGCTTTTGAAACAAAAAATCTCAACCCAAGGACCAGCTATGGCCGTGGGCGATGTCAATGGCGATGGTTTAGATGATATTTACATGGGTGGGGCCGCGGGTCAAGTGAAAAAATTATTTATCCAAAACGCCGCCGGCAAGTTCGTGGATACGCCTCAAGCTGATTTTTCACTCGATCAAACCACCGAAAATACCGATGCCTTATTTTTTGATGCGGATAAGGATGGCGATCAAGATTTATTCGTCGTGACCGGCAGCAATGAATTCGAGGAAAATGCACCTGAATTACATGATTTGTTATATATCAATGACGGGAAGGGACATTTGGTGCGCGACTTGCGCTTCCCAACCATCTATGAAAATGGTTCTTGCGTCACCGCGGCCGATTACGATAAAGATGGCGACATGGATTTATTTGTAGGCTCTCGCATGATTTCAGGGAAATACGGTATGAATCCAATTAGTAATTTGTACATCAACGATGGTACCGGCGCTTTCAAAAACCAGTCGAAACGCTATATGCCCGAAGTAACTGAATTAGGCATGGTGACCGATGCCGAATGGGCGGATATCAACCAAGATGGCTATCCAGATTTAGTTGTAAGCCAGGATTGGGGTGGGATTTTAGTCTTCAAAAACGAACGTGGTCGCAAATTAGTGAAGCAAGAAATGATTCCTGGATCAGAAGGTCTTTGGGGATGTTTGAAAGCGGCTGATATCGACGGCGATGGCGATGTGGATTTTATCGCAGGAAATATGGGTTTAAATTCAAAAATTAAGGCCTCGGCGGAACATCCAGCCTTTTTGCAAGTTGGCGATTTTGATAAAAATGGGGTAGTCGAACAAATCATCTCCTGTGTCACCGAAGACGGGAATACGTATCCGATGGTTTTGAAGGGGGAGATGCAGCGGGCATTGCCGATGATCAAAAAGAATTTTATCAAGTATAAGGATTATGCCAACAAGTCGATGGATGAATTGTTTAGCAAAGAACAACGCGAAGGCAGCCTGATTAAACAGGTGACGACCACCGAATCCTCCTTTTTAATGAACGATGGCAAAGGAAACTTTAGCGTCGTGGCGCTTCCATATCAAGCCCAGTTTTCCCCGATTCGCGCGATCGAAACGGGTGATTTTGATGCAGATGGACATTTGGATATTTTATTAGCGGGTAATTTTTTCGATTCCTTGCCGGAATGGGGGCGTTTTGATGCGAATTACGGTTTGCTATTACAGGGCCTCGGAAAAGGAAAATTCAAAGTAGTATTATCTAAGGATTCCGGGTTTAGGACCCGAGGTCAAGTACGTAAAATGGCGGCGGTGAAATCCGTTGGCAAATCTATCAAATGGGTCCTTGCGAAAAACAACGATCCTGCCCAAGTATTTAGTTTGAAAAAATAGTATATGAAGAACCCATTGTTTAAATTTTTAAGCTTCTGTATCCTTTTATTGAACCTGATGGCATGTTCCTCAGGGGAAAAGGATGTCGTATTGTTCGAGAAATTAGACAGCAAAAAAACGCACATCGATTTCTCAAATAACATCACTGAAACCAAAGATTTCAACATCTTAGATTACCTCTATTTTTACAATGGAGGCGGTGTATCTGCCGGCGATATCAATAATGACGGGCTGGTGGATCTGTTTTTTGTGTCCAACCAAGGCAAAAATAAATTGTACCTGAATAAGGGCAACATGGAATTCGAAGACATTTCCACGAAGGCAGGCATCGAAGGATTTTCCGATTGGAAAACCGGGGTGACCATGGCGGATGTGAATGCCGATGGGCTTTTAGATATCTACGTGTGTGCCGTGGGGAATTTTAAAGGCATGGAGGGCTCGAATGAATTATACATTAACAACGGCGATTTAACCTTCACCGAAAAAGCCAATGCTTTTGGCCTAGATTTTACTGGATTCTCGACCCAAGCCGCCTTTTTCGATTATGACAAAGATGGGGATTTGGATTGTTATTTGTTGAATCATGCGGTTCACAACACCCGTTCGTATGATCGCGTAAATACACGGATGTTGAAAGACAACGAAGCTGGAGATTATCTATACCGAAATGATGGCGGGCATTTTAAAGATGTTTCCAAAGAATCCGGCATTTATCAAGCCGCGATGGGTTATGGATTAGGGCTTTCTGTGGGGGATTTGAATAATGACGGTTGGCTCGATCTATATGTATCCAACGACTTCCACGAGGATGATTATTATTACATAAACCAACAAGATGGCACCTTCAAAGAAGGCATCAAAGATCATTTCAAACACTTAAGTCGCTTTTCGATGGGCTCGGACATGGCGGATATCAATAATGATGGCTACCAAGACATCATGACGCTAGACATGTATCCAGATGACGAAAAAGTGGAAAAATCATCGGTGGGTGAGGATCCGCTGGATATCTATTTGTACAAATTGCAATTTGGGTATTTCAATCAATACAGCCGGAATTGTTTGCAATTGAACATGGGTGGCAAGAAATTCTCGGACATTGCGGCCTCATCGGGAGTGGCGGCGACAGATTGGAGTTGGAGTACGCTTTTAGCCGATTATGATGGCGATGGCATCAAAGATATTTTCATTTCGAACGGAATTTTACGTCGGCCCAATGACCTCGATTATTTGAAATTTGTGGTCGGAGATTCCTTACATTATGGATTGCCTACGTCGGAGAAATTAGACCAACAAGCCATCGACCTCATGCCTTCGGGCAAGGTGCACAATTATTTATACAAAGGAGCGAAGGACCTTCGATTCTTAGATAAATCAATGGCTTGGGGTTTTGAGGCGGAAGGAATTTCGAATGGAGCAGCTTATGCGGATTTGGATAATGATGGGGATTTAGATTTAATCTCGAATAATTTAAATGAGCCCGCGGGGATTTACCAGAACAATGCGCGGCAATTGCTCAAACACAATTTTGTCAAAATCAAATTTAAAGGCGAGGGAGGAAATACCTTCGGGATTGGCGCGAAGGTGATTTTGAAAACGAAGGATGGGCAGCAAATGCAGCAACTCATGCCCACTCGCGGTTTTATGAGTTCGGTGGAACCAACGCTACTTTTCGGAATTGGTGCCTTAAAGCAAGTGGATTCGCTCATTGTAGTTTGGGAAAATCAAAAATTGGAAATCATTAAAAATCCGAAGATCAATCAAATGCTCGTCCTTTCGCAAAAAAACGCGAAAATAAATGTCAAGGATTTTCAGTTTTTCGAGCCCGTGAAACCGATGTTTGAGGAAGTCACTTCGACGGTTCCGCTCGCTTACAAACACCTTGAAAACACCTATTTTGATTTCAATCGAGAATTATTGATTCCATTTAAGGTGTCCATCGAGGGGCCAAAAATGGCCGTGGGTGATGTGAATGGCGATGGCCTAGACGATTTTTATGTGGGCGGCGCTAAATACCAGGCGGGCCAGTTATTCCTACAAAAAGGGGCAGGTTTTGTTCCTTCGAAACAAACGGCATTTTTTGTGGATTCGCTTTATGAAGATGTCGATGCGCTGTTTTTTGATGCGGACGGAGATAAGGACCAGGATTTATATGTGGTGACAGGCGGGAATGAGTTTTATGATCAAATGCCGGAGCAATTTGACCGCCTATATCTAAATGATGGCAAGGGAAATTTCACTCGGGATTTCCAAGCCTTGCCGCCGATGTACGATAATAAGTCGGTCGTTCGCCCATGCGATTTTGATAAAGATGGGGATATGGATTTGTTTGTCGGCGGTCGTGTCGTAGCCTATAGCTATGGAAAATCGCCGCGGTCCTATTTACTGGTCAATAATGGCCAAGGAAAATTCAAGGACGTGACGGTCGCACAAGCCCCTGATGTTAGAGAAGCTGGGATGATTTCGGAGGCGATATGGTCGGACATAGACCGGGATGGGGATCAGGATTTGACCGTCGTGGGGGATTGGATGCCGATTAAAATGTTTATCAATACGGCAGGGAAGTTCACTCCTTTAGCAAATGGTTTGGAAGAATTTACGGGTTTTTGGTCGGGCTTGACGGCAGGTGATTTTGACCGGGATGGTGATGTGGATTTTGTGGTAGGTAACCTAGGTACGAATACGAAATTACGTAAATCGCTCGATGGGAAACTGAAAATGTACATTAAGGACATTGATAAAAACGATACCAAAGAACATATCATCGGCTACAGCCGCGATGATGATTGGTATCCAATTAATAGTAAAGACGAAATGGGTAAGCAGATGCCTAGCATCATCAATAAAAAATATACGAATTATAAAGAATTCGCCGGAAAGAGCTTAGCTGAATTATTTAATGAAAAGGAATTGGAGGGCGCTGAAGAAAAATTGATCAATACCTTTGAATCTGTTTACCTTGAAAATATCGGAGGCGGTAAATTTAAGATGAGCGCATTGCCTAGTTTAGCCCAAGTGTCCAAAATTATGGTACTCCGTAGCGAGGATGTGGACAAAGACGGAAAATTAGATGTGATTATTGGGGGTAATTTTAATGGCGCTTCTATGTATCAAGCTCGGTACGATGCATTTTTTGGCCTCATTTTAAAGGGGGATGGGAAAGGACATTTTAAGGCTTTGGTTCCAACGGATACCGGATTTTTACAAGAGGGCGATGTGCGTGACATTAAAACAGTTCGTACACCAAAAGGCCCCTTGTATTTCGTAACGCGTAATAACGATTACATCCAATTATTCAGAAATCTCCCTTAATGCACCACCGAAAACACATTTTTTTCGGATTGATTTTGCTCCTAGGTCTAGTTGAAATGAGTTTATGGTCCTGTGGTAAAAAAGTAGAAGAAGGGGAAGCACTTGCTAAAACCTATTGTGCCTCCTGCCACGTGTTGCCTTCGCCAGCCTTATTACCCAAAAACGTGTGGCAATTAAGCACGCTTCCCTACATGGGTATTTTGATGGGCATCGAGGATGAAATCGCAAATTTACCCGCCCCCTTAAAGGATTATGCCATTTTACGTCCTTCGACCCAAATGATTTCGAAGGAGGATTATGAAAAAATTAAGGCCTACTACATCGATCAGGCACCTGAAACATTAGCGGAACCTGCCTATGCACCTTTGCCGGAATTGCAAGGTTTGTTTTCTGCGGAAGATATTTCTTTGGAAATCACGAACGGCACTTTCCCCAATATGACAAGTATTGCTATTGATGCGGCGAGCCAACAAATCCTCGCCGGCGATCAATCCAATCGGATTATTTGGCAATTAGATTCCAAAGGTAATTTGATTCAAAAAATTACTAATCAAAACGCGCTAACTCATATCGAAAAAACGGGGCTAGGCAAAAATCAATATTTTTTCACCTACATCGGGACGACGACTCAAGCGAATCCCGAAGTGAATGGTTACACGGATTTAGTAGATCTATCCAAGGGAACATATACCGTTCTGAAATCCGTGATGAAAGGACTGAATCGGCCGATTTATTTATCCGCACAAAACCTAGATGCCGAGGTGGGCGATGAATTAATTTTGAGCGAATTTGGCTTTAAAGAAGGGGGATTATCGGTGTGGAAAAAGAATGCGAAAGGGGATTATCAAAAAACGATCTTGAATCCGCAAACTGGCGCCACCCGTACCATCGTTCGGGATTTTAATCAGGATGGGCGTTTGGACATGGCGAGTTTGTTTGCCCAAGGCGACGAACGCGTAATTCTGTATCTAAATGAAGGAGGGCTTCATTTTAAGGAAAAGATATTGCAACGATTTCCTTCGATTTATGGAACATCGTCTTTTGATTTAGCTGATATGGACAGGGATGGCGACTTGGATTTGTTGTGTACCGCCGGAGATAATGCAGATTTCTCTACGATTTTAAAACCTTATCACGGGATTTATATCTATCAAAACACGGGGGATTTTACCTATAAGCCTTGGCAATTTTTCCCACAAAACGGAGCCACGAAAGCCATTGCGGCAGATTTTGACGGCGATGGAGATCAGGACATTGCTTCGATTGCCCTTTTTCCAGATGTGGCCAAAAGACCATTGGAAGGATTTATGTACCTTGAAAATCAAGGTAAAACATTTACTCAAAAAACACTACCCATTCATCACTTAGGCCGTTGGAGCGTCATGGATGCGGGGGATGTCGACGGCGATGGCGATATCGACCTCGTGCTGGGAAGCCATGCGGTGGCGAAATTTCCTGCCGGCGGTTTTGATCCGGCATGGAAACAGGCGAAAGGTCTGCTCATATTACGAAATACACACAAATGAGGGCAATCCTACTTATTCTTCTATTTTGCTTGCCTCTCAGCGCCTGGGCACAAAAAAATGGCTATGTGATTTTATCGGGTCGGGTGACGGACTTCGAGACCAAGGCGCCCTTAGAAGGGGCGAATATTCTATTTTCAGGTTTGTCGATCGGTGCGAAAACAGATTCTTCGGGCCGATTTTCCCTCACGCTTCCCGCCAGAACCTACCAAATCGTTGTTCGCAGTTTAGGCTATAAATTCAAATTAGAGCGCATCGAATTAACGAAATCGATGGAGATTGCGGTGGCTTTGCAGCG
>CAIVPF010000121.1 GCA_903907745.1 uncultured Cytophagaceae bacterium
AGGTTGGGATTACTTCCGATTCAAAACCATAGGTCCGACCAGTCGCAATTTTTGGAAATGCCTTCATCGCTTTGAGGTGAACTCCGCTCCGCATAAATTCCAACATGAATTCCCTATTTTCCCAAGCCGTTACCGTGCATTGAAAACCATGCATCTTTTTTACCTCGGCACTTAGATTACCTTTGGCAGATTTTGCTTGCATAAAGGAAGGGACGGCCAGCCTCCAAAATCGGAGTATACTTAAAAAGCCCTTAGGCTTTAGTCCTGTAATCGATATATACATGTGGTAAAAATAAAATTTTTCCACGTTTTTGAAGATGTTTATTTGCTTTATTTGTGAAGATTTTCTTTAAACTAAACCTATGAACTCATGCAAAGACGCTCAGCACTTGCTTACCTGCTCGCCAGTCCAGCTTTAACTCGCTTACATGGAAATAACAAGACTATTCCGGTTCCAAGCAAACGACTCAAAATTAGTCTGAACGCCTATTCGTTTAATGCCCCCTTGATGGCGCATACGATGACGGTGGAACAAATGATGGATTTTTGCGTCGAAGCGGGAATAGAAGGACTAGACCTAACCGGCTATTATTTGCCGGGATATCCCCAAGTGCCTACGGATGATTACCTGTTTTCATTGAAAAGAAAATTACATCAAATCGGATTGGAATTAAGCGGGACGGGTTGTCGGAACGATTTCGTTTTCGCAAACAAATCTGACCGGGATCGAGAAATCCAACTCGTCAAAAACTGGGTCGATGCCACCGCCAAATTAGGTGCCCCCGTCCTTCGGGTATTTGCTGGGAAAAGCGATTTACCTGGATATTCTTGGACGCAGATTTCCAATTGGGTCGTAGAATCACTCATCGAATGCACGGAATATGCATCCAAAAAAGGAGTGATCATCGGCATTCAAAACCATAACGATTTTATCAAAACGGCCGATCAGGTGATTGAAATTATTCAGCGGGTCAATAGCCCTTGGTGTGGCTTAATTCTAGATGTCGGAAGTTTTCGTGAAAAAGAAGTGTATGCAGAAATTAAAAAGGCTGTTCCTTTTGCGGTCAATTGGCAATTAAAAGAAACCGTATTCTCAGGTAAAACAGAAATGCCCATCGACCTAAATAAGACCTTTGAAATCATTCAAGCATCAAATTACCGCGGATATGTCCCGATCGAAACGCTCCGAAAAGGAGATCCTACGTTAATCGTTCCCGAATTTTTAGCTCTTGTTAAACCTTATATTTTTTAAGCTTTAAAAAAATGAGTACCTTTTGGAAACTAATTAAATATGAAAAAAACATCGCTCTACCTCGCGCTCATTTCCTTGCTTGTTTTTTCGTGTAAAAAAGATGCTCCAAAGGGAAGTGCAGAACACATCGAATCTGTTACCTCACAAGTCGATGACCAAAAATTATCAAACCCTCAAGACTCACCAAACGATTGGATGAGTTATGGTTTAAATTATCAAGAGGATCGCTTTAGTCCTTTGGAACAAATCAACGAAGGAAATGTCGGTCAATTAGGCCTCGCTTGGTCTGCCGAATTAGGTACCAACCGCGGAATCGAAGCCACCCCATTAGTCGTGGATGGAATCATGTTTATCAGCGGACCGTGGAGTTTGGTCTATGCCCTAGACACACGAACTGGAAAAATTTTATGGACCTATGATCCTCAAGTACCGAAACAAGTAGCCATTAAGGTTTGCTGCGATGTGGTCAACCGAGGTTTAGCGATGTACAAAGGCAATCTTTTCGTGGGAACCTTGGATGGCCGTTTGATTTCCATCAAAGCCAGCACCGGAAAGCCCAACTGGTCAGTTACCACCGTCGACACATCCAAATCCTATACGATTACCGGCGCGCCACGGGTCTATGATGGCAAGGTAATCATCGGAAATTCAGGCGCTGATTTAGGCGTTCGCGGGTATGTGACTGCCTATAATGCGGAAGACGGAAAAGAAGTATGGCGTTTTTATACCGTACCGGGTGACCCCTCTAAACCTTTTGAATCCAAAGCCATGGAAAATGCAGCCAAAACCTGGAAAGGTGAGTGGTGGAAATTAGGCGGAGGCGGTACCGCTTGGGATGGATTTGCCTATGACAAAGAATTAGGCTACGTATACATCGGAACCGGAAATGGTTCCCCATGGAATCGCGAAGTGCGCAGTCCAGGGGGTGGGGATAATTTATATTTATCGTCCATCGTGGCGGTCGACGTAAAAACAGGTGAATACAAATGGCATTATCAAACCACGCCGGGAGAATCTTGGGATTATACGGCGGTCCAACAATTAATTTTGGCTGACATCAACATCGCCGGAAAGGACCGCAAAGTCATCATGCAAGCCCCTAAAAATGGATTCTTTTATGTGTTAGATCGGCAGAGCGGCGAATTATTGAATGCCAATCCATATACCTATGTGAATTGGGCCACGCATGTGGACATGAAAACGGGGCGGCCGGTGGAAACGCCCTTTAGTCGCTATGAAAAATTCAATATGCAAATCGCTCCTTCGCCCATCGGTGGACATAATTGGCAAGCCATGGCCTATAATCCAGTCACTAAATTGGTTTATATTCCTTCGCGTGAGATGTCTTACATGTATGGCAATCGGCCGGATTTTAAATACGATCCAAAAACCTGGAATACCGCATCTCAGGTAGATGAGAAAAAAGAAAGCAAGCTTGATGGCAAGGCAAATAAAGTACTCGGCCGACTCATCGCCTGGGATCCTGCATTAGGCAAAGAAGTTTGGCGCTCCGAAGGGGCATCGTTTTGGGATGCGGGGGTATTGACCACCAAGGGACTCGTTTTCCAAGGAAATGCCATGGGAATTTTTAGCGCCTACGAAGCCAAAACCGGGAAAAAAGTGTGGTCTTATGATCTAAAATCGGGCATCGTCGCACCGCCAATGACCTACATGGTCGATGGCGAACAATTCATCACCGTGGCCGTTGGCTGGGGTGGCGTCATGGGTCAATACGCCAAATTCACCGAGAGTATCCAGCCGGGTCGAATTTTCACCTTTAAAATCAACGGAAAAGCAAAAATGCCAGCCCTCGTTCAAGATGAAAAGAAAAGTTTATTGGACGTGCCCGTTACCGGTAGTCAGAGCCAAGTGGCCCATGGTCAGCAACTATTTATGAAATTGTGTGACGCATGCCATAATTTAGCTGGCGGTGGAACCATCCCGAATTTAACTTATTCGAAACCTGAAATTATCGGAATGATTGAAGATATCGTTAAAAAGGGAATTTTCGTGCCTAAAGGCATGCCTTCATTTGGTGACCGAGTAAGCAGCCAAGATGTGAAAGACATCCAACAATACATCTACTCCGAAGCCGCTAAAAAGAAAAAATAAGATCCTTTCACTGATTAGCGGAGCCATTTTTAAAAGGCCCTCAAAAGAAAAAACGAAAGTATGTAAACGCAAAAAGAGGTCCGAACGGACCTCTTTTTATTTATCGAAACACCCTGATTATCCTGAAATTAGACCAATACCCTCAGTCGTCATGGAAGCTTGGGTTAAAAATGCACGCCGATTAATCGTCATAGGTTTTAAATTTCCTCATTCTAAGTTGTTCTGAGCTTAAAAGCAAACGAAGACACAAATTTTCGACCAAAACCATTGCCCCTCCAGGAAAGAATCGATATCTTCGAAAACATGTTTACAGGTTTAGGCCTGTAAATGCTCTAAACCAATTTACACCATGAAGTACCTGCTAAGCGTCCTTAGTTTGACGGTTTGGCTTGGATTTCAGGTACGAGCCGATGATTACAAAGCCTCTATGTTTGGCATTAAATCAAATGGCACGACTTTAAATACCAACTCCATCCAAAAAGCCATCGATTTCATTCACGAAAAAGGCGGCGGCCGGCTCGTGTTTTATGTCGGACGATACCTCACCGGAACAATCCAACTCAAATCCAATGTCACCATTCATCTCGAAGAAGGTGCCACACTCGTAGGATCGACTAACATCTACGATTATAATCTCAGCGTCCGCTTCCCCGCCCTTATCACCGCCTATTCCGCCGACCACATCGCCATTACCGGCAAAGGGGTCATCGACGGACAAGGCCGCGAACTAGCGAACAACGTGACCGACCAAGTGCAAAAAGGTATTTTAAAAGACGCCTTAGTCAATGACCGCTCCGCACTTTGGCGCCCAAAAGGCATTTATTTGCGTGAATGCAAACAAGTCGAACTCTCCGGAATCGTTGTCAAAAACGCCGCCGAATGGGTGGTCGTTTGTGACCAAGTCCAACAACTGAAAATCGACAAAATCACCGTCGACAGCAAGGCCTTTTGGAACAACGACGGCATCGATATCGTCGATTGCAAAGACGTAATCATTTCCAATTCCTACATCGATTCCAGCGACGATGCCATCTGTTTTAAATCCCACGACGCCACAAAAATGTGCGAAAACGTGGAGGTGCGAAATTGCGTAGCCCGGTCAAGTGCCAATGGCATTAAATTCGGAACCCTCACCTCCGGCGGATATAAAAATTTCAAAATTATCAACAATAAAATCTTCGATACCTACCGTTCCGCCATCACCATTGCCACACCTGATGGGGGATTGGTGGAAAACATTTTCGTCGACAGCCTTTTCGCCTACAATACCGGCAATGCCATCTATTTGCGGATTGGGGCGCGCTGGAATAAAGGTCGGGTCGGCAGCATGAACCACATCACCATTCAAAACATGTATTGCGAAATTGCAGAAGGCAAAGCAGATGCCGGTCGGGAATACGAAGGTCCCGTGGAGGATTTGCCGAGGAATATTTCACCAGCTAGCATCGTGGGACTCCCAGGACAATACATCACGGATGTGACATTACGCCACATTGAGATCGTTTATCCGGGAAAAACAAACCCCAATTATGCCTATCGGGGCATCACACCGGCCGAACTAGACAGCATCCCAGAAATGCCGGCCGCCTATCCGGAATATTCCCAGTTTAAGGAATTACCCGCTTGGGGTTTTTACATGCGCCATGCGAAAAACGTAAATCTAGATCATGTCATTCTGCGAACGAAGGAAAAGGACTACCGGCCCGCCGTCGTATTGGATGATGTGCAAGGCGCCCGATTCACCGCAATGACCTTGGCCGAACCCGGCAAGAAAAAGAAACAAGTACATGTGTACAAATCCACCGACATTTCCCTTCCGAAATAAGCATGAAACAGATCCATCTTTCACTCATTCGTTTTGTCCTTTTCTTGGCTTGTTTTCAAGGCTTCGCAAAGGACTACATCGTTACGGATTTCGGTGCCAAAAACGACGGCATCACCCTGAATACCTGCTCCATCCAAAAGGCCATCGATTTCATCCATGAAAAAGGGGGCGGCCGACTGGTTTTCGAATCGGGCAATTATGTCACAGGCAGCATTTACATAAAATCAAATGTGACCTTGCAACTTGATTACGGCGCGACGATTTTGGGCTCAACAAATCCCTTCGATTATATCAAAGACGCGAAAATCGGTTGGATGTCCATGATCTTTGCGGTGAATCAAGAGAACATTGGCATCACCGGGAAAGGCACGATTAATGGCCGCGGATTCATTACCGCAAACAATATGGTGAGTTACATTCATCGGGGTGTCTATACGGATCCATTAAAATATGATCGCCCGAATGAAACCAATCGACCTCAAAACATCTATTTCCGGGAATGCAAAAACATCGTCATTACGGATATCACCCTGCGTGATCCAGGTAGCTGGAACCAGACTTACGACCAATGCAAAAATGTTTTTGTGAATCACATAACCGTCGATAGTAAGTCCTATTGGAACAACGACGGAATCGATATCGTGGATTGCGATGGGGTGCTTATTAAAAACTCCTATTTCGATGCGGCGGATGATGTGCTTTGTTTCAAAT
Organism: uncultured Cytophagaceae bacterium; assembly: GCA_903907745.1. Lineage (GTDB taxonomy): Bacteria > Bacteroidota > Bacteroidia > Cytophagales > Spirosomataceae > Aquirufa. The sequence goes on from CAIVPF010000121.1 coordinate 5,901, forward strand.
CGCATTCACCAGATTTCATTTGTCAAAACGTGGTAGTGGATAGTTGCGTCGGCCGATCAAGCGCCAATGGCCTAAGTTTGGGACCGTATCCCGCGGGGGTTTTAAAAATTTCAAAGTGACCAATTTAACGATATACGACACCTTTCGTTCCGCCATTACGTTTGCCGCTGTGGATGGTGGGGAAATTGAAAACATCGTGGTGGAAGGCGTGCGCTCGATCAACACGGGAAATGTCTTATACCTTCGGATCGGAGATCGTTGGGGAAAAGGCAAAAAGCCCTATATGAAAAACATCACCATTTCGAATGTGTATGCGGAAATCCCCGTTGGTAAACCAGATGCCGGTTATAATTTCGAAGGCCCGATCGAGGATTTGCCACGCAATATTTCTCCGGCGAGCATCGTAGGATTGCCCGAAAATAAAATTCAAAACGTTACCCTCAAAAACATTCATGTGGTTTATCCGGGCAACGGAAATCCCTTGTATGCCAAACGCGGTTTAACGCCCGAAGAATTAGATAGTGTCCCGCAAATGCGCGATGCCTATCCGGAATTTTCCCAGTTTAAAGAATTGCCCGCTTGGGCTTTTTATGTGAGGCATGCAGAAGGCATTCATTTTGAGAATGTTACGTTTACGGCGAACAAAAAGGATTATCGGCCAGCCGTGGTTTTAGATGATGTTCAAGGCGCTACCTTCAAGGGCCTTTTGGTACATGAACCAGAAAGTGCCGGGAAACAACAAGTCTTTCCTTACAAATCGAGTCCCATTCAAGTCAATTGATTTAAACGATATGAAAATTTTGTTAGTAAAAATCGCACTATTAATCTTCCTTAGTCCCGTGGCCATGTGGGCGAAGGATTACAATGCCTCCTTATTTGGCATTAAATCGGATGGGATAACGCTGAATACAAAATCGATTCAAAAGGCCATCGATTTCATCCATGAAAAAGGGGGCGGGAAATTAGATTTTTCGGTAGGCCGTTATTTGACCGGAACGATTCGCTTGAAAACCAATGTGCAGATCGAATTAAAAGAAGGAGCGGTGCTGGTGGGTACGACTTCCATTCATGATTATGTGGCGGTAGACGGGAAACGGGCTTTGATTGTGGCCGAGGGACAAGAGCACATTGGGGTCTTTGGGAAAGGGGTCATTGAAGGCCAGGGGACTGGGCTTTTTGAGGCATTAAATCGACAAATTCAAAAGGGTTATTTATCCGAAAGTCCGGCGCAGGCGAGTCCTGCTTTTATCGCGATGAGCCATTGTAAAGACATACGAATTGAGGGACTTCATTTGCAAAATGCCTGTGGCGACGCGCTCCATTTTTCACAAAGTCAGGGGATTCAATTAAAAGGATTGGCCATTAAAAATACAGCCATGCCTTCCTTAAATGGCTTAGTTTTTGCGGGCTGCGTAGAGGTTGTTTTACAGCAATTATTCATCGAAAGTTCTGGAACAGATTTCAGCACAGATGCAGCGTGTAAAACATTTACGCTCGAAGCTTGTAAAACTGCGGCGGGGAAATTGCTTGTTTTTGGAAAATAATTAGTCCAATAAAGCTTTCATATCTTCGACACATTGATCTGCATCTAAAGGCAGTGTGCCGTTATAAATACCACGGATACGGCCTTTTTGATCTACCAAAATCAGGTGTTCGGTATGTAAGAATTCCTTGCTGTCTTTGTTGTAACCCATAGACTCTTCGGCAAAAAATGATTTTCGGGCAAGCCTATAAATCGCATCTTTAGGGCCCGTTAAAAGCGCCCATTGGGCCGAGGAAATCTGGTATTTATCCCCGAATTTTTTCAGCGTTTTCACATCATCGATCCAGGGGGTGACGCTAAAGGAAAGGAGTGCGACTTGGGGATTTCCTTGGAAAGCTTTGGCGATGCGCTTCATTTGGGCGATCATGTCGGGGCAGATATTACTGCAACGCGTAAAAATAAAATTCGCCACATAGACTTTTCCCTGAAGCGATTTACTTTCGAATAGGGTACTGTCTTGGTTGTAAAAGGAAAAGGCTTGAATGCGATGTGTGATTTGTAGATCGGCCACCGTTTCGCTAAGAAAATGGGGGGTAAAATCCGGCTCGTTGTAAAATGGGATTTGGGAGACCTTTTCGTTTGAACAGGATATCACAAAGAAACAGAAACTAATAAGCCAATATTTTTTCATTGAAGTTTCTGCAATTTTTGGTGCCTAATAAGCCGTATCGTCGGCCATGAATCAGGACAAAATTCGAACGTATTTTTCCGTTTGCGTGCCACATTTTTTGAACACCGTCTTCTTGTCCATTTTTATAATGTGCGAGGTGAAATAATTGGCCACTTTCAGTCCATTCTTTTAATTCGCCCTCGCAGGCATCCTTGACGGCCACGTACTCAAATCTCTTTTTCCCGTTTTCCCAATATCCTGTTTGTAGGCCATGTTTGACCCCCTTGATCATTTGTCGAATTTCCATAATTTTTCCTGAGGGGAAATAATGCCTTTCTTCCTGAGGAACATCGGCTGATTCGTGCTTTGAACAGCCTGCTAAAAAAACAAACAGGAAGAGGTATTTCATCATGGGGCGAGGCTTCCTGGGGTTCCATAATATCCATTGCCATTCAGGTAAGGCGCTTCGCCTGTGAGGTGGTAATGGTAAATGCCGGCAGGATAATCGACCGTCGGGTGCGTATGTCCGTGGTACACATCCAAACTAGCATTTGTCACCGCGGAGCCTGTTTCTTCTTGAGGGCCATAGACGGGAAATCCGTCGAGCAGGAAACCCATGAGGCCAGATTTAGTAAATTTCACGGTGGTTAATTGCAATGGCTCGACGTGGTAATGGTACACGCCCGACTGCTGGGGATGTCCATAAAATTGATCAAAACTGGCCATTTCGCCTTTTAATTCTTGGTTATTCGGTCCGGCATATTGATTGAAAAAAGGTACGCCATTCAGCGCGATTCCGATTGATCCAAGGGGGGTGGCGGCATGATTGGTGGCGACTTTGGGATTCAAGGGAATTTTAAAAGTGGCCGATTGTTCAATGATTGAATTTGGGTTTTTATTGAAATTTACACCGCCAAAAGTCGTGCCGGAATAGGATTGAAATAGGGCATTTGTAGCAGGATAATAGGGGCTTTTGTGATCGGGTAAACCTTTGCTTTTAATGATGATGTACGTTCCGTCGCTGGTGATACTGGATGCGCCGTAGATTTTTTTATAGATAGCCGGAACATTGGTATCGGTGGGTGTAGGTGTGGGGCTGATGGCTGTTTGTTCTTTGGAACAAGCAAAAAGAATGATAAAGAGCAGCAAATAGATGAGGCGAATGTTCATAGTATAATTTTGATGAGGTAGTAAATTAGGCGCAATAATTTTATGTGAAATTATAAAAAAATATCTTTGACCTATGATAAATGTAGAGATTAAAAAAATAGCCCTGCAGGACTTAGACGCATTACAAAAAATAAGTAAGGAAACCTTTCAGGAAAGCTTTGCGGCGGAGAATACGGCGGAGAATATGGCGAAATACGTAGAAGAGGGATTTTCGGCGGAAAAATTAGGTAAAGAAATCATGGAGTCGAATTCAGCATTTTATGTCGTGACGGTGGGAAAGGAGCTGCTCGGTTATTTAAAAATAAATCTGGGGAATGCACAAACGGAATTGAAGGAGGTGGATGGCTTGGAAATTGAGCGGATTTACGTCCTAAGGGCGCAGCAAGGAAAAGGCATCGGAAATCTGCTTTTTGAAAAGGCGATGGCCATTGCCAAGGAAAATAAGCTACGTTATATTTGGTTAGGTGTATGGGAAAAAAACACGGGCGCGATTGAATTTTACAAGCAGAAAGGTATGGAAATTTTTGATTCGCATGTGTTTAGATTGGGGGAGGAGGAGCAGTTGGATTACCTCATGCGCCTACCCCTTCGCCTAAGCGATTAGTCGTAAAAAGCTGATCATTGGAGATCAAAATTGACAAAAAATTAAATATTTTTGTTTTTAAAATTATACAATCATGTCATTTCAAGCGTACTTAACAAACATCGAGGCGAAGACGGGAAAAAGCCCAGAGGATTTAGTCAAACTGGCGGAGGGAAAAGGTTTTTTCCAACAGGGGGAATTGGTCAAAACCGTCAAGGCAACGGATGTAACGAATTGGTTACAATCAGAATTTGATTTAGGCCATGGTCATTGCATGGCCATTTGGGCTTATTTTAAAGGGAAGAGAGATTAGATTGGGGCATAAAAAAGAGGCCGAAATCGACCTCTTCTTCCCAATAAATAAATTAAAAATTATCGTACTATCCAGTCGGTATATCCTCCGGATAAGGTGCCTAATTTTGCAAATTCGTCATTAACGGCTTTCATTTTAAGCTCAGCAGCTTTACCGCCTGCATTTAATTTTCCGTCTGAACTGTAATATTTGTTGCGAGTTGCTTCGTCTTTATAAATGACTAACATCCCCAATTTGTTTTTTGCTTCACCGCGAACATATTTTAACATATGTCCTTCGCACGTATAGGCTGCGTTTGACGCTGGAAGCCACTTCGTGTTGATGAAGTCTTCCACCTGTTTTTGGGTTGCATTGCCGTTTAATTTGACGGTAAATGTGTGGATGCCCACTAGCGCACCTTTGGGGATTGATTGACTGATGGCTACATGGCTAATCATCACAAAAGCCGCCAAGATGAATAAATTTTTCATGTTAGAATGTTTAAATTTAGAATGTTAACAAATATAAATATCTTTTATACACTAAAAATGAATTTAAAATAAAATTTTAGCTCGAACGATGTGGGGAAAATATTAAAAGACCTCTTGCTGATTTACAGAAGAGGCCTAGCTAAAAAATACTTTTAGAAAAATTAGATTACTACCCTTTTTTTGAAATGATTGTACTTATAAATAATTTCATTTATGTAATTATCCTTATCATTTTTCATGCGGGTTTTTACGTCTTTGGTATATTTTGAACCTAGGTGATCGTAAAAAAACTTTGTTGTAAAAAGCATCAATTCGACCATGAAAGGTAAGGTTTCAATTCCTTTTTTTTCCAAAAAATAATAGACGCTTTTCTTATTTAGGGTGCCTTTGTGCCGACTAATAAAACCCATGTCCTCCAATTTCTTCAATCGGTTAGAGAGCATTTTACTCGGCATCGCTTCCGGAGATTCTTTGAATTCGCTAAAAAGAGTTTTATGCCCGAAAAGCATATCCCGCAAGATCAGTATAGACCATTTGTCGCCCACCACATCCAACCCCGTGGCTATGGGACATAAAGAACGAAACGATATTGGTGATTCCTTTTCCATTAAACAACAAACTTCTTCCATTAAAACGACAAACATCACAAATGTACGTCCAAATAGGAATTGAAAAAAGTTATAACTTTCAAATATCAGTTTCTTGGAACATCCCAACATAAAAATCACTGGATAAACCTATTGTTTACAAACACTAAACGTCCATTTATCTACTTTACCCAGCTTATTGGATCAAAACAGATCGAAAAAAAGCTGATTAAAATCAGTCAATCCTAAAGCTCAGCGGACTATACGAATATAAATTGGCCAAATGGATGGCAGATTATTCAAGCATTACGTGCTTTTATGAAAATGGAAAACGTTTCCCTATGACCACAAAAATTACTGGCATGACTTGTGGGGAATGGAAGGGATTTCGTCTAGTCGCCTTTGGTAAACTTAATTTCCGTATGACTACTAATCACCCAAATTTTCTCTATTTTTATTTAAGTTTACAATGGATTAGATTAATGTAATTTATGAACTATACGTTAAACCAACTTCAAATTTTCCTGAAAGTCGTTCAAACCACGAGCATCACCAAGGCCGCGGAAGAACTTAATTTAACACAACCTGCCGTTTCTATTCAAGTAAAAAATTTTCAAGCCCAGTTTGAAATTCCTTTGTTAGAAATCATTGGCAAAAAAATATACATTACAGACTTCGGCAAGGAAATTGCCCTGTCTGCTGAAAGTATATTGGATCAGGTATATGCCATTAATTATAAAACGATGGCCTTCAAGGATCAATTAGTGGGGCGATTGAAAGTTTCCATTGTATCCACAGGCAAATATGTTTTACCCTATTTTCTAAGCGATTTTCTCAAATTAAACCCGGGTGTAGAAATTACCATCGATGTGACCAACCGAGAAAAAGTAAGCAAAAGCCTCGTAGAAAATGAAGTAGACTTCAGTTTAGTTCCTGACCTTCCGGATACCCAACATTATGCCTACATTGATATCCTTCCAAACGACCTTTTTCTCTTTGGAAATAGGGAAACTGCCCTGTTAAATCCTACCTTTAAATACCATGAATTTAAGAATGAATTACCTTTAATTTTCCGAGAAAATGGCTCTGCGACCAGAAAAGCCATGGAAATATATCTTAAATCACAGGGAATTTCATTCTTAAAGAAAATCGAATTAGTGTCCAACGAAGCCGTAAAACAAGCCGTTATCGCAGGTTTGGGCTATTCCATCATGCCCATCATCGGTCTAAAAAATGAATTAAAAACTGGGGCTTTAGTCATCATGCCGAGGAAAGGGTTGCCCATTTCATCAACCTGGAAACTAATTTGGCACAAGGACAAAACCCCTTCGCCTATCGCAAAAGCTTTCATGACCTATGTCTTGGAACATTCCGAAGAAATAAAGAAACTACATTTTGAATAAAATTAGGCCAGGGGCATTGCCCCTGGCCTAAAAAAATTATTTTTTCATCTAAAATAAACTACTACATGAACGTATTAGCCTTATTTTAAACAAAGCTAAAAAGGACTTTTCATAAATAAAATTTAAATAAAATTATCGAAATGATTAAATTATTTTATGAAAATTGAATGCCCGCCTAGGCGTTTTTGTAAAAATCATTTATTTCAATAACACCCTTTTACCTGTTTTAGCAGATTCTCTCGCCGCTTGCAAAATTTCCACCACCACTTGATTAATCGCGAAGGACGATAAATCCTTATTCGGCTTAATCCGCCCTTGTACCACCGCCGATAAATAAGGAAATACATTAGACACCTCATGCGGCAAAGGATTTAAGTCAATCATCCCCTCTTCCCCAAATCGGTCTCCTTTCACGTATCGCATTTTTTTCAACTTATTGGCCACCAAAATTCCCTTCGTTCCATATACTTCCGTATCCTTTCGGTCAAAGGGCCAATTCCAAGAAGCTTGTATAATCGCCTGACAAGTCGGGTAGGTTAAAATAATACTAGCCTCATCATCCACGTTTGGATATATGGCTGGTTTCATTTGCTGCGTGACGGCGGTAACCGATGTCGGCCTTTCTCCATCCATGAGCCAGGTCATGATGTCTGCGCCATAGCAACCGAAATCTATAATCGCTCCACCCCCATTCATCACCGGATCCGTTAACCACTTTAAAAATTCCGGCGCGCAACCGATTTCCTGAGGACCCCGATGTCCATCCATGATCACCACCTTGCGAATCTCCCCCAAAGCCTTTTCCTCCTTCACCATTTGCCACATTTTCGCATGGGAGGAATACCAGGTCGTTTCAAAATTGGTCAACAAATGAATTTTATAACGATCCACCAAAGCCCTCATTTGATTTAAATGATCCACATTAACCGCTAAAGGCTTCTCCACAATCACATGAATACCCTTAGGGGCACAAACTTTAACTACTTCTAAATGTTCATAAATACTATTAAATGCCGCGACCGCCTCGGGTTTCGTTTTCGCGATTAAGGCCTCCAAAGATGGAAACCACAACGAATCTGGGAGGTTTTGATTCTTTAAAATCGACATGGCAAGCGCCTTATCAGGTTCGGCAAATCCGACGATGATAACATCAGACTGAGGTTTTTTAATCGCCGTATACACCTGCCCCACATGCCCATGCGTCATCCCCGCAATGCCTACACGAATTGGCTTAGCCTCTAGGCCCATGGCCAAAAAAAGACCACACGTAAAAATAAATAGCTTTTTCATAAGTGATTGGTTTAGAATGAAATGTACAAAGATTTCAATAAAAACATACACGGGTTTAATTGCTTTTGGGTAAAAAATAACAAAGCATTGCTTTTAGTTTCAAAAAGATATTTAAATTTGTCCTCATCAAATCAATACGCTCATGAAAAAAATAGTACTTGGAATTGTATGTGTCTTGGGTTTTAACCTCCCGTCATTTGCACAGGAACTAAAAAGCAAATTACTTTTTGAGGTGACATTTAACCTACAACCTGGGGTTGAAATCGGCCAGACCCTACCTGGGAAAAGGACCATTTATCCTGTGTTAGATGGATTTTTTGAAGGGCCAAATTTAAAAGGAAAGGTCTTGCCGAATGGGGGCGATTGGTTAGTTCAGGTAAATGAAAGCACCAATAAATTAGATGTGAGGGCTTCTTTACAAACGAATGAAGGCGAAAATATCTATGTAAGTTATCAGGGCTTTTTAAAATTAAACGCCGATGGAACTTATTATTTTAGAACGACGCCTTATTTTGAAACAAGTTCTAAAAAGTACGCCTATTTAAATCATACGGTTTGCGTGGGCGTTGGGACCATTGTAAAACCTGGTGCAACGGTTTCTTATAAAGTATACGAAATTCTTTAAAATTATATGTTGGTTTGTGTTTTAAATAAGTAAAAGGGGGGTCGTCCATGACCTCCTTTTTTATTTTAGGCCGGGCCTCGTTTCCTTCCGATTTTCCCGGGCAAAAATGTCGTAGAAAGCGCTCTTCTGTAGGCTGTCAATATTTCCGATGAAATCCGACAAATGGCGTAATGATCTTTGCGATAATCTATTACCTTGCAATTAAATTTTGTCCAGTATCAAATCTTGGACAATAAATACCTCTAAACCCATGATCAAAAAAGGACTGATATTAATCGCCATAGGCCTATCTTTTTTCGAATTATCTGGCCAACATTCTAGTAAAAAACCAAACATCCTGTTCATCGTCGCAGACGATTGGTCGAAACACGCCGGAATTTATGGCGACAAAGTGGTTCGCACCCCGACCATCGATAAATTGGGATCCAATGGCCTAATTTTTGACTAT
>CAIVPF010000122.1 GCA_903907745.1 uncultured Cytophagaceae bacterium
ATCCGCATGAGGACTCACGTCAAATAATTCTTTCGGATCGATCCCCGAGGTAGGGGAGGCCGTGATATTTCGTACTGTATTTCCGCAGGCTTCGCGCAACGTAATATCGTCTTGTTCTAATTGAGCCCATAATTCCGGGGTCCGATCGAGGGAAACGAAGTGGATTTGAATGTCTTGTCGGGTCGTTAAATGCAGATTCCCCGTGGAGTATTCGTCTGAAATATCGGCGATACGCTTCCATTGATGGAATTGAATTTTACCATAAGGGAGTTTGATGCGGATCATTTGAACGCCTTGTTGGCGCTGCCCATACACCCCACGAGCTAATCGTAAACTTCTAAATTTTTCCTCATGGATTTCGCCGGCCTTAAATTGGGCTATTTTTTTAGCCAAATCGAGGATGTCTTTCTCAACAATCGGGTTTTCAATCTCCGTACGGAAGCTTTGCATAGGTCAAAAAAATCTTATAAAACTTATATAGTCTATATAATATATAGAGAAGATGCAAAAGTACACAAATACATTTTATTGCCAAAGAATATTTATATTCGTTTTTTAAAAAAATTCATCGATGAAAAAAATCATTTACTTCATGTTGTGCCTTGTTTCGGGTACAATTTTTGCACAAAAAACGAGTTTACCGGCCGTGGCTGATGTCGATCCCCAGGGTGTTCAGGTGGTTAAAACGAATCATAGTATTCAGATCGGCGGCAAAACCATTTCCTATTCGGCGATTACGGGCTATATGCACATGAAGGCGGATACGGGGAAGGTTTTGGCTAAAATATTTTTTACTTATTACCAAAAAGAGGGGGAGGATGCGGGCAAAAGGCCGATCACGTTTACATTTAATGGGGGACCGGGATCGGCTTCTTTGTGGTTACATATGGGGGGCGTGGGACCGAAGCGCGTGGTGTTGAAAGATGATGGAACGGCCACGGCTGCGCCTTTTACGTATGTGCCGAATGAATTTTCGTGGTTGGACAAAACGGACTTAGTTTTCATCGACCCAGTTTCGACCGGTTTTTCTCGGGCCGTGAATGGGGAGCAGGCCAAAAATTACCATGGATTTGAGGAGGATATTTCGTCAGTGGGTGATTTTGTTCGGACTTTTTTGGGGCGATATGAGCGTTGGGCTTCTCCGAAATTTTTGGCGGGGGAATCGTATGGAACGACACGCGCGGCGGGTTTGTCGAAGTATTTGCAGGACCGGCATCGGATTTACATCAATGGGGTGATTTTGATTTCGGCGGTATTGAATTTTGGTACGAATAATTATGACATTGGAAATGATTTGCCTCGGGCATTGTATATTCCCTCGTATACGGCGGCGGCTTGGTACCATAAAAAATTGGCACCGGCTTTGCAGGCTCGGCCGGTCGCGGAGGTGTTGAAGGAATCGGAGGCATGGGCGATTGGGGAATATGCGTCTGCATTAATTAAAGGAGGCTGGATGTCTGCCAAAGAAAAGGAGGCCGTTGCGGAGAAAATGGCGTATTGGACTGGTCTTTCGAAGGAATTATGTTTGCAGGCGAATTTGCGGGTGGATGAAAATCGGTTTTACAAGGCATTGCGTCGGGCCGATGGATTATCTGTGGGGCGTTTGGATGCTCGTTTTACGGGGCGGAATTTGGATGATGCGGGGGAATATGTGGATTTTGATCCGTCATTTACGAATATTGATGGGCCATTTACTGCGGTGATTAATGATTACTTGGAACGGGAATTGAAGTTTAAAGATGAGAAGGGTTATAATGTCTTTGGTGATGTATATCCATGGAATTACAATAATGTGCAAAACAAGTATTTGAATGTGGCGGAAAGTTTGCGGGATGCGATGGCGAAAAATCCGTATTTGAAAGTCTATTTGGGTTGTGGCTATTATGATTTTGCGACGCCCTATTTCACGGCGGTGTATGATATCGAACATATGTTTTTACGTCCGGAACAGCGTTCGCGGGTGAATATTCATTATTATGAGTCGGGGCATATGTATTACATTCACAAACCATCCTTAATTCAATTCAAGAAGGACATCGATTCCTTTTTCGATTCTTCGAAATAATTGTTAGCTTTGCCATCCCAATCAGAGGGGTGTCCGAGTGGTTTAAGGAGCACGCTTGGAAAGCGTGTGTAGGTCTCAAGCTTACCGAGGGTTCGAATCCCTTCCCCTCTACAAAGCCTTTCAGCGTGAGCTGAGAGGCTTTTTTAATGGGCGGAAGTGAATTCCGCTAGCGAGATAGAACGAACGCCCATTAAAAAAGCCACGGTTCGCAGCGCGAACAGTGGCAGGCTTTGTGCTAGATGCCCTGCGGGCTGACAGCGAAACGGAGTGGAGCTGTCACTCCCGAACTTTGAGTATCAAGCGAATGGTATTAGGCTTTGTGCAAGATGCCCTCTGCGGATGACAGCGAATGAAATGAAGCTGTCAACCGAAACGCAACAAATCCTTTCCTTCCCCTTTGATTCGTTTTTCTCAAAATTTCTTCTAATTTTACAGGAATTAAAAACCTATTTAAAATGAAAGATTCTTCGAATAAACCGCTTCAAAGGCGGGAGTTCCTCGCGCAAGCCAGTCTCGCTTTGGGCTCTTTTATCAT
>CAIVPF010000123.1 GCA_903907745.1 uncultured Cytophagaceae bacterium
AATTCTTCGAAAGGTACCACGACGGATGTAAGTGGAAAATTCCAGTTAAGCAATGTGGATTCCAAAACCGTTTTGCGCGTTAGCTCGATCGGGTATGAAATCCAAGAAGTGGCGGTGGGAACCAAATCAAACGTTGAAATTACCTTGGAAGAAAGCGCAGCAGCGTTAGAAGAGGTCGTGGTCGTGGGATATGGGGTACAGAAGAAAGTGAACATGACGGGAGCTGTATCGACGGTAGATGCCAAAATGTTGGAAAATCGCCCTACGACCAGTTTACAAACGGCCTTACAAGGAACAAGTCCGGGCTTGATCGTTACGCGTACGAATGGCCAGCCAGGTAATGAAGGTTTGGGTATCCAGATTCGTGGAGCTACTACGGCTAATGGTTCGGTAGATCCGCTCGTTATTTTAGACGGGGTTACGGTACCTTCCATCACCTTGCGTACAATGAATCAAAATGATATTGAAAGCATTTCCATTTTGAAAGATGCAGCAGCTGCCGCCATTTATGGGGCACAAGCGGCAGGAGGGGTTATCCTACTTACCTCGAAAAAAGGAAAAACGGGTAAAGTTACATTTGATTATTCTGGTCAATCGGGAGTGGATTGGGCTGCGAATATTCCGGGTCGTATGAGCTTAGAAGAGGAAGCCGTATTTTCAAATTTAGCACGTAAAAATTCAGGTTCCGGTGCTGAGTATTCTGATTTCGATTTGGAAATGATTCGAAATAGAACTCCAGCGGTCGTGAATCCGACGGATACGACCCAATGGTTATTTTACAACCAAGCTAATTTACAGGACCAAGTATTGAAAAAAACAACCTCGATGCAAATGCATAACATTTCAGCGAGAGGGGGTACAGATAATTTAAATTTCTTGATTTCAGGGGGATATTATAACAAAAAAGGATTGTTTAAAGTAGGTCCGGATCAATTGACCCGTTATAATTTACGTGTCAACCTTAACGCCAAATTATCCAAAAAATTATCTTTGGATTCTCGCATCGCCTACACGAATGAATTAACGGAACAGTCTTCAAGAGGTGCCAGTGGTCAAGGTTTGATTTACGATATTTATCGGTTGAGAACACGTACGCCATTCTTTACTCCGCTAGGACAATATAATGGAGCAGGTTCTGGAGCCACGACCTATGCTGACTTAGCTGAGGGTGGATATGATAACTTGCGTCGTAACTTTTTCGACGGAACATTTACCTTTAAGCTCGAAAATTTAGTGAAGGGTTTAACACTTCGCTCCGTGGCTGGAACGCAATATCGCCGCGGTGATCGCTACATCTTTAAACGTACAGTTCCATTATGGGGACGTTTTGGGGTGAACCGCTATGTGAATCAGGTGAATTCGTACTCGATTACAAATGATGTAACGAACAACGTAAACTTGCAATTTTTAGCGAATTACGATTATAAATATAAGAAGCACACGATCGGTTTATTCGCAGGTTATCAGTGGGAGGCTTATCGTTTTGTGAGTACGAATGCGGGAGCGACGAACTTGGTAAGTAATGATTTACCTACATTGAACTTAGGAGATGACAAGACGAAAACGAACTCGGAGTCGATTGGAACCTATGCGTTTCAATCAATTTTTGGACGCTTTAATTATAATTACGATGATAAGTATTTAATTGAGGCCACGCTACGTCAAGACGAAAGTTCTAAACTAGCCGCAGATGGTCGTACCAAAATTTTCCCATCGGTTTCAGCGGGTTGGAACATGCATCGTGAAAGATGGGTAAGTGATCAATTACCTTTCTTGTCAGAATTAAAGTTGAGAGGATCATGGGGAACCTTAGGAGGTGCCTTGGGTAGTACTTTAGGATATTATGACTATGTGAATCAATTAACCCGTGGTTCTGCCTTGGTATTAGGTGATTCGAGGAGTTCATATATCTATCAAGGTTCTTTGCCATCGACCAATTTATCCTGGGAGACGATCGAAACGACGAATGGTGGTTTAGACATCGGTTTATTGAAAAATGCTTTACAAATAACGGCTGAGTATTATGTGAAGTATAATAGGAATATGTTGACGCCTCAACAATTACCTGCGATCATCGGTATCTCGACGCCACGTAAAAACAATGGAGAGTTGAAATCATGGGGTTGGGAATTAGAAGCGAAATACCGCGGAAAAATTGGTGAAAATTTCAGCTACAATATTGGTGGAAACTTCTCTGATAATGATAACCAATTGATTGCATTCTCTAACCGCATCGTGGTATCCAGAGGAAATAACAGTTTAATTGAGGGTTATCCGATTAACACGATTTGGGGTTACCAAACAGCAGGTTATTTCTCTTCGGCAGATGAGGTAAAAGCCTGGGCATTCCAAGACAACCGGACAGGAGCAGGAGATTTGAAATATGTGGATCAAAATGGCGATAAGCAAATCACGGTAGGAAAAGGAAGTTCGGCTGATTTTGGAGATTTAATGATGTTGGGAACATCGAGTCCACGTTATTTATTTGGATTTAATTTAGGATTCCAATACAAGAATTTTGATTTCTCAGCTTTCGTACAAGGAGTTGGAAAAAGGAATTTCATCGCAGGTTCTGAGTCGGTAGGTCCATTGATGGTAACTTGGAAACAAGCGATGGCCATTCACCGTGACTACTGGACGCCAGAAAATCCAAATGCCTTGTTCCCTCGTCCATATATTGGTGCGACGCACAACTTTGGTGTATCTGATAAATATACATTCAATGGTCAATATGCACGTTTGAAAAATATCCAGTTTGGGTATAACATTCCGGCTGAATCAACCAAGAAACTTGGTATTTCGAGAGCACGTGTATATGTATCGGGACAGGATTTATTTACCATTTCAGCGATGGGAGCCTTTGGTTCCTTGTTTGATCCCGAGTCAGCGAATAGTACGGACAATGATTATCCGTATTTCTCCACGGCTTCGATTGGTTTAAATCTTTCGTTTTAATTAACCCACATTTAACGATTATTGAAATGAAAAAATCATTAAGAAATATACTAACAATTAGCGCCTCCATCCTATTTTTCACAGCATGTGATGTAGAGAGGCTTCCGGAAACCAATATTTCCGATGCGACGTTCTGGAGATCAGAAACCGATATTAAAACGGCAAACAATTACCTATATACATTTTTGCCTGATTTTAATACGGAAGATAACTGGTCAGATGATGCCTTTGGTTTGGCATCAAGTAATATCAGTGATGGATCTCGTCTCGCTCCAGCGACGGCTACGGCGGATTTCAACAACCAATATTTATTAATCCGTGCCGCTAACAACATCCTAGAGAAAGGTCCTAAAACCGGTTTGGCAACTGCTCTTTTAGATCGCTATTTAGCTGAAGCAAGATTCTTTCGGGCTTGGGGGTATTTTAATTTGTTACAACGCTACGGCGGCGTTCCCTTAATCACGAAAACCTTAGATGATACTTCACCTGAACTAAAAGCAGGATCTGCGACGCGGGACGATGTGTTAAATCAAATCTATGCAGATTTAGATTTTGCGGCTGCAAAATTACCATCGGCCACTGCCTTAGGAACCGCTGATTATGGTCGTATCGCGAAAACAGCTGCCTTAGCTTTCAAAGCGCGCGTGGCCCTATTCGAAGGAACCCGTGCGAAATTCCACAAGTATGGAGATGCGAAAAAGCACCTAAGCTTGGCATATACTGCAGCGAAAGCCGTGATGGATAGCAAAGAGCATGATTTATATGCGGGTCCTTATTTCAATCTTTTCCAATATGAAGGTGAAGGTCGTGCAAACAAAGAAAACGTGTTAGTGAAGCAATATGGTGTTTCATTAACGGATCGTGTGACGTCACATTCCTATTGCCGAAGTACCCTAGAAAATGGAAATAAAAGCCCTACAAAGGCTTTAGTCGATTCCTATTTAATGGTGGACGGATTGCCAATGGATAAATCACCCTTGTATAAGGCACCCGTTTTATCAACAGATGTTTTTGTGAACCGTGATACGCGCTTAAGCGATGATGTGTTAAAGAAAGGGGATTCTTATATTTTCACGAATCCTGTGTTTAACGTTTCTTCTTTAGTATTCGCGAAAACGGGTTTCACATTCCGTAAATATTGGAACATCGTGGATTGGAACAACCAAGCTTCCTTCATTGACCGTGATTTGATTCGTTACGCTGAGGTTTTATTGATCTACGCAGAATCGAGATTTGAATTAGATGAAGCGATCACAGATGCCGATTTAAACTTGACAATTAACCGTTTACGTAAGCGTGGTGGTGTAGCTGCATTAACAAATGATTTTGCGAACACAAACAGCCTAGCGATGCGGGATGAAATTCGTCGAGAAAGACGTGTGGAACTAGCCCAAGAAGGATTCCG
>CAIVPF010000124.1 GCA_903907745.1 uncultured Cytophagaceae bacterium
CATGAATCTTTAGGAAATTTAACTCCTATCGAATGGAAAGAAAAAGTGCTTAATAACCCAATGTCTACAGTTTTGACTGTCTGAAAAAGGGGGTACTTACAAGCAAGACTATATTATTTCATCCGATTTTAATGTGTTTCAAAAATCAAAAAATACAATTAGATTAATCTGGTTTGGTTTTGATCCAATTAAGGTTGGATAGGGTAGGGTTTCCTTAAACCGTACGGACTACTCCGGTAGGTAAAAAAACCACTCATAACGAGTGGTTTTTTTGTTTTTAGGGCTACGCCGAAAGACCGGGATGCGAGATCGAGAAAATTCACCTAAATCAAATCAGGATTATTTCATTTGAATTCTATTTTTGATATACTCCGAGGGAGTCATTCCCATATTTTTTTTGAACAAATCAATAAATTTAGACCTAGACAAAATGCCTACCGTTTGGGCAATTCCTTGTATGGTTAGAAAGTTGGATTGGCCAGAGTTGATGAGCTGAATTGCATAATCCAATCGGAGGCCATTTTTCCAATCATTAAAGTTCGTGTTCCCCCTATTTTTCAAATAAATCAAAATTTCCCTTTCAGAAACATGTAATTCAAAAGACATTTTTTTCAGACTGAATTTATTGTCTATAAAGGGCGATTCTACTAAATAATCATCTAAAATCGTCTTCATTTTTTGCATGTAATTTTGGAAATTCAAATCATCTGGAAGCGCGCTATTTGTATCTTTATGGATCTTTTTGTCGCTGAAAATCCTGACATCAAATTTCCGATTCGTCAAGATGGATGGAAAGAAGAATAAAAAGAAATTTTGAAGAAAAAATCCCATCCCCATCATTTTGAAAAAATATAAATTCGTAAATATCAAATGCGAGGGAATACCCCAAAACAATAAATAGTATTTAGAAAGCCCCATCGATGTAAAACCATGGCTATACGTAGCAATGAGCATTTGCAGGCATACAAGCAGCATTATAAAATACTCAAAGTTTTTCAGGTCTTTGGATAGAGGACCATAGCGTTTTATGTTTTTGTGAAGTTTCAATTTCATATAGATCAAAGAACATAAAGCATAGATCATTAAGTGAATCGAGCGAAAATAGAGGATATATTCTAAGGCGAAAAAGGAAATTTTTAAATGGAAATTAAAGCTAATATTGACAATTTCATGCGCTAAAACCATTTTCTCTTGGAAAGGTAAAAAATAATATGGGCTAGCGTACAAAAAGCAAAAAAGGGCAGGAAGCAAATGAAAAAAGTCCCTTTTTTGAAATTTCATGGGACTAAAAGAATACTTCATATAAAAAAATAAGAGGGGCCCTAGTAAATAGGAAATTGGGATAAAATGAACGAAAAAAATCGCTTCCCAAAATGGACTTTTGGAAAAATAAAGTTCAAAATTGCTGAACACCAGAACATTACTGCACAAGTAATAAAGTATCAATAAGGAATTATTTTTTTTCTCCCTGGTAAAATAGTAAATCATCATGAACGAAGTGAAAAATCCAAAAAATGGTACGAGGACTTCCATGATGAGGGTTAAGCCATTTAAAGCTAAACAATAGGAGTGGGCTGATGTAATGTATGATTTTAAATTGAAAGTATGATACTTTCCCAACTTGTCCCATAGCTTTAAAAAGGAACAAGCTTTCTTTTTGTGGAGAATTAAACCTATTAATCAAAACGTTTCTACGCGCATTCCGCATAAAAAATCTTTCCATGTTTAATGGTTAATTTGCCTGTCAAGTGCAGATTACGAATCACTCGAATCACCGTTTCTACGCGTAATCCGGTTAAATCCGCGATTTGTTGGCGTGTTAAGATGACCAATGATTCTTCCTTTGAAATATGAGTATTGTTTATTTTAAAATAGTCCAAAAGCCCCACAATTAATTGCTCTGGGTGATCCGAGGCCATTTTATTCAACAAATAAAATTTAAAGCGTAATCGTTCAGTCAATAATTTCGAAAATGAAAAATGAATCGCAGGGAATTGCTCGAGTAATAATTTAAAACTTCTTTTAGGCAAGCGTAGTAAAATGGATTTCGTTGTGGCAATCGCAGTAGCCGCATAGACCCCATCGTCGAATAAGGGCAATTCGCCCACGCATTGGTTCGGATAAATAATATTTTGTAAATATTCCTTTCCATTATCCCACAAATTAACCCATTTGATGACTCCCGCATTTAATTGATAATAATAGTGACACGAATCACCCTCCCAAAAAATCACTTCGTTTTTATCGAATTCTTTGTATTCAGCTCCCCACTCCATCAAAAGTTTTTCTTCGATCATCATTTTAAAAATTCATCGAAGCACCCACAAACTCACGCATAAAATTGTGAGTAAGGTCATATAGCCATATGATTAAAATCACAATTTGAAAAAATGACCCAAAGAGAAGAATGAAGATAGTTTTTTGAGTCTAAGAGGTGCCCATTGTTTGCTTGGAATACCCATAAATCAACAATGTGATTGAACGCATAATTTACAAAATACCATAGGTCTAAAATTGTACCAACAAATTTAAAGATCCATGAAAATACGTTTACTACTCCTTGCATTTAGTCTTGGGATTTTTGCATGTGGCGGAAATGAAGCCCAAACCTCAGACGCCACTTCCGAAGTCAAAACCGAAAAGGATAATCCTGAAAATCCAAGCTATGATCCCAAGCGTGGAACCGGAAAATTTACAAATGTGGAAATTAGTCCCACCATCGACCTGGTCATGGTCAAAAAAGGAAAATCGCATTTCGACTTAAAATGCGGTAGCTGTCATCGACTAAATACCGAACGCTTAGTGGGCCCCGGCTGGAAAGGCGTAACCGCTAGAAGAGCCCCCGAATGGATTATGAATTTCATTACAAACACCGATGAAATGATCAACAAAGATCCCCAAGTGCAAGCCCAACTAGAACTTTGTCTCGTTCGCATGCCGAATCAAAATCTTAGTGACGCTGATGCCCGCTCGATCTATGAGTTTATGCGTCAAAATGATACAAAAAAATAATTAACCAAAAAATTAAAAAAATGAAATCGAACATTAATCCCATCCCATTATTTCTGCTGTTGGCGGCTTTGACTGTACAATCCTGTAAACCCAAAAATGCCGGAAATTTAATTAGTGCTGATGCTGCCACTAAAACCTATGTGGCACCCGGCCAATATGATGAATTTTACAACCTGGTATCTGGTGGTTTCTCCGGCCAAATGAGCGTGTATGGACTCCCAAGCGGTCGTTTATTTCGTGTAATCCCTGTTTTTTCCGTTGATCCAGAAAAAGGCTATGGCTACAGCGAAGAAACAAAACCGATGTTAAATACTTCCCATGGCTTCATTCCTTGGGACGATTTACACCATACGGAATTGTCACAAACGAATGGCGAAGTGGATGGTCGATGGATTTTTGGCAATGCAAATAATACCCCGCGCGTCGCTCGAATCGATTTAACGAGTTTTAAAACCTCTGAAATCATCGAATTACCAAACAGCGCCGGAAACCATTCCTCTCCATTTATCACGGAAAATACAGAATATGTGGTAGCCGGAACTCGTTTTAGTGTACCGCCGGATAATTCCAATGGAGATGTTCCTATCAATACCTTTAAGAAAAATTTCAAAGGCTACATCAGTTTTATTTCAGTCAAAAAAGAAAATGGGGAAATGGATTTGGCCTTTCAAATCGAATGCCCTGGGGTTAATTTTGATTTAAGTCATGCGGGGAAAGGAAAGTCCCACGGCTGGTTCTTTTTCAGTTGCTATAACACCGAACAGGCAAATACCTTATTGGAAGTCAACGCATCCCAGCGAGATAAAGATTTTATCATGGCGGTCAATTGGAAGAAAGCAGAAGAATATATCAAAGCTGGGAAAGCCAAACGCATTCCGGCCAAATATGCACACAATAAATACAATGAAAAAACACATACGGCCACGTCTGAAATGAAAACCGAGGTATTGGTCTTAGACTCCAAAGCCCTGAAGGAAATTTGTTATTTCATTCCTTGTCCTAAATCGCCGCACGGTTGCGATGTGGATCCTACGGGAGAATTTATTGTGGGAAGTGGAAAATTAGCTGCCTTGATTCCTGTATTTAGTTTTGATAAAATGATGAAGGCGATTGCCAACAAACAATTTGACGGAGATTTTGAAGGAATTCCTGTCATCAAATATGAGGCGGCTCTTTATGGGGAGGTTAAAAAGCCTGGTTTGGGACCTTTGCACACGGAATTTGACGGGAATGGAAATGCCTATACCACTTTCTTTGTATCAAGTGAAGTGGTTAAATGGAACATAAAAGACCTGAAAGTGGTCGATCGTGTGCCAACCTATTACTCTGTAGGCCACCTATGTATCCCTGGGGGTGATAGCAAAAAACCCAATGCCAAATACCTGATTGCCTATAATAAAATTACGAAAGATCGGTATTTGCCTACAGGTCCCGAGCTAGCCCAAAGTGCCCAATTATATGATATCAGTGGAGAAAAAATGCAAATGATTTTGGATTTCCCGACGATTGGCGAGCCTCATTATGCACAGGCAATTTCGGCCGATTTATTGAAAAATAAACAAATCAAGTTTTATAAAATCGAAGAAAATGCCAATAAATACGTTACCAAAGGGGAGGGGGAAGCCCGTGTAGTCAGAGATGGAAATGTGGTACATGTATACATGACGTCCATTCGTTCGCACTTTGCACCGGACAATATTGAGGGGATCAAATTAGGGGATGAGGTGTATATACACGTAACAAATCTAGAGCAGGATTGGGACGTTCCCCATGGATTTGCGATCAAAGGCGCGCGTAATGCCGAGTTATTAATCATGCCGGGTGAAACGCAAACCATGAAATGGATCCCCGAACGGATAGGTATTTTCCCGATGTATTGTACTGATTTTTGTAGTGCGCTTCATCAAGAAATGCAGGGGTATATTCGGGTGTCACCTAAAAATAGTCCTGTACCCATTTCGTTTAGCTTAGGTACCAACAAGCCTTTGGCAAAAAAATAAAACAATAGGCACCTAGTGAAAGCTAGGTGCTTATAAATCCTAAAACATTGAAATCATGAAAATATCAATTCTATTAATATCTTCAGTCATACTGTTTTCAGCGTGTAGTTCTGCGGAAAAAGAAGTGGCCCAAAGCCCTGAAGTGGCCTCAGCCGGTGGTCAGGAAAATGTTCAAGACGATGAATCTCAAAAAGATGTCGTGAAAGTAGCCGCAAGTTCGAAGGATCACACCACCTTAGTGGCCGCCTTAAAACAAGCTGAGCTCGTTACTTCCTTGTCCAATGCGGGACCTTTTACGGTTTTTGCGCCGACCAATGCCGCTTTTGATAAACTAGATAAGGCAACTTTAGATGCTTTAATGACCGATGCGAAAAAGGCCGATCTCCAAAATATCCTTCAATACCATGTGACGGTTTCCTCTATCAAAGCGGAATATTTTCAAGATGGGCAAAACCTAGGAATGGTGAATGGCGATAATGTCAAAATTAGTATTAAAAATGGGAAGGTGATGTTGAATAATTCTGCCACCATCATCGCCTCTATACCTGCCTCCAATGGGATTATTCATGTGATCGACCAAGTTTTATTGCCACCCAATCCCAGCAAATGATTTTTATGAACGCGGATAAGCTGCCCCATTACCCCCGATTCTTCTTTCTGATATCGGCGATTTTGATGCCTTTGGTTGTCTTTTTGCCTCTCTGGCGAATTGAATTGGATGCACCTCAATATCCAGAAGGTTTGGAATTACGTATCCATGCCGATGATATAAAAGGGAATGTGGATATCATCAATGGCCTAAATCATTACATCGGAATGAAAACGTTGCACAAGGAAGATTTTATTGAATTTACGATTCTGCCTTATGCCATTATTGGATTTGCAATCTTGTTTTTCATCGGTTTTTTGGTCAACAAGCGCCCGATGTTTTACACAATATTTATGGCTTTTGTGACTTTTGGACTCATTTCCATGGCTGATTTTTGGAAATGGGAATACGACTATGGGCATCATTTAGATCCTAAAGCAGCGATTCAAATACCCGGTATGTCCTACCAGCCTCCATTTATCGGTTTTAAGCAATTGCTCAATTTTGGCGCCTATTCTATGCCAGATACCGGTGGATGGATTTTTATCGGGGTAGGTTTGATGCTTTTTGCGGCTGTATGTAGGGTTTGGTATTCGGCTGAAAAGCTTGTGAAAAAGACGTTTTTACTGCTTTTGATTCCCTTGTCGGCGATGACCTTTTCCTGCCAAATCCCCGTCAAAGAAATTCAATTAGGCCGCGACCACTGCTATTCCTGTAAAATGGGAATTAGTGACCTCAAGTTTGCAGTCGTGATCCTGACCAATAAAGGTCGAAGCTTGACTTTTGATGATGTGAAATGCATGAAGAATTACATAAACTCAGCACCTAACGGCGCGGATGTCAAAGAAATTTATGTGAGTGATTTCACAGGGAATCATGCCCTTACCCCGGTCAAAAATGCTTATTTTTTTTCTAGTACGTATTTGATTAGCCCGATGCAGGGAAATGTGGCTGCTTTTTCCCAATTGGCCGACTTAAAAAATTTAGCAAAATCGCTTCCCGGCGAACAAATTACCTGGGAAAGTTTACATCCATGAGTAGAAAATTTGTTTTGATTTTATACTTGATTTTTTTCCTAGGTTCATTCCATGAACTTTGGTCTAGGACCCTTTTTGTTGGGAAAAAAGCGTATCCGCATCGCATCCAACAAGCCATTCACATGGCCAATCATGGCGATACGATTTTAGTGTCTAGGGCTCATTACTTCGAAAAGAACTTGATTATTGATAAGCCCATTACGCTCATAGGGCTTGATTTTCCCATTTTAGATGGGGAGAATAAATATGAAGTATTGTCTGTAAAGGCATCTCATGTAACGATTAGCGGTTTTCATATTCTGAATTCGGGGGCATCAAGTTTGCAGGATTTAGCGGGAATTAAAATTTATGATTCATCCCATGTTCGTATTATCAACAATAAAATTGCTAATTCGTTTTTTGGTATATATGTCCAATATGGCTCCCATTGTCTCATTAAAAACAATACAATTTTAGCTGCCGGCAAAGATGAGCAGGCTAGTGGAAATGGGATTCATTGTTGGAATAGCCATCACCTTCACATTTCAGATAATGTCATCACAGGTCATCGGGATGGAATTTATTTTGAATTTGTGACACATTCCGTGATTAAGAACAATCGCTCCTTTCGGAATTTACGATATGGTTTACATTTTATGTTCTCCAACCATGACACCTATTTAAAGAATATTTTTTCAGATAATGGGGCGGGCGTGGCCGTGATGTTTTCGAATCATGTCCATATGTATTACAATGTTTTCCGGCAAAACTGGGGTGATGCTTCCTATGGCATTTTATTAAAAGAAATTTCTGATGGGCAGATTCGCTACAATGTTTTTGAGAAAAATACGACGGGTATTTATCTTGAAGGGGTGAATCGATTGCATATCAATCAAAACAAATTTGTTCGAAATGGATGGGCTTTAAAAATTCAAGCGAGTTGTGCTGATAATCAAATTCACCTCAATCATTTTATTGGAAATACCTTTGATGTAAGCACGAATGGCTCTTTAGTCCTCAATAATTTTGACCATAATTATTGGGATAAATATGAAGGTTATGATTTGAACGTAGATCGGATAGGTGATATCCCATATCGTCCTGTTAGTTTATTTTCGGTGATTTTGGAGCGAAATGCGACCGCCTTAATCATGTTTAGAAGTTTTATAGCGGCCTTATTGGATAAAACGGAGAAGTTGATCCCCAGCCTAACACCTGATTTATTAAAAGATAATGCCCCCCTCATGAGACCCAATATCCTATGATTCAAGTTCAACATGTTTCTAAGCGATTTGGGAATTTCGAAGTCTTGAAGGAGATCGACTTGGCTTTTAAACCTGGCACTTGTGTCGCTTTAATTGGGCCCAATGGAAGCGGAAAAACGACCTTGCTGAAATCGATTTTGCAAATGGTGCAGGTGGATCATGGAGCTATTCTTTTCATGGGGGAGTCCATTTTGGGTCAATGGGAATATCGAAGATTTATCGGCTTCATGCCTCAAATGACTCG
>CAIVPF010000125.1 GCA_903907745.1 uncultured Cytophagaceae bacterium
GTAATAGGTAATAGGTATTAGGTTTAGATAAATATAGGCTTGAAGGTATTTTAAAAGGTATAGTTTTTAAGGTTATTCTTATAAATTTTAAAAGAATCTCAAGATAAATGATATTGTGTTAAATGCCACTAAAAATATTTACTTATATATATTATCTGATACCTAATACTTATTACCTATTACTTATTACCTAATACCTATTACTTATTACTTATTACCTAATACTTATTACTTATTACCTATTACCTAAAACCTATTACCTATTACTTATTACCTAATACCTATTACCTATTACCTAATACCTAATACCTATTACCTAATACCTATTACCTATTACCTAATACTTATTACCTAATACCTAATACTTATTACCTAATACCTAAAACCTATAAAACCTATGTCAATTTTCATCGTCATTGTTTGCATTTTACTTTTGGTTTTCCTTATTACCTATTTAAAGGTTAATTCTTTTGTTGCGTTCTTATTAATCAGTTTGTCGGCGGGGGTGATGTTGGGAATTCCAATCACTGACTTAGCAAAAACCATCCAAAAAGGTTTAGGAGATACCTTAGGTTCTTTGGTTACCATCATTGTGTTGGGGGCTATGTTAGGGAAGTTGGTGGCGGAGAGTGGCGCGGCCCAACAAATCTCTGGCACCTTAATCAATATTTTTGGTCAAAAAAATATGGCTTGGGGATTAATGCTGACCGGTTTTATTATCGGCATTCCCCTTTTTTATAATGTGGGTTTTGTATTAATGATTCCGTTGGTGTTTGCCTTGGTGCATCAGTATAAATTACACCCATTAGTCACGGGAGTTCCGATGATGGCGTCGCTGTCTGTGGCACATGGATTTTTACCCCCGCATCCTTCTCCTGCGGCTTTAGTGGCGCAATTTCAGGCAAATATGGGGCTTACCTTGATGTACGGAATTGTCATTGCGATACCAGCTATTATTTTAGCGGGACCTATTTTTGCGAAGACATTGGTCAATCGGCCTATTAAATCGTTAGGAACATTTTCGATGAAATCATTGCCCGAAAATGAGCTGCCTAATAAATGGTCAAGTTTTGTTACGGCATTGTTGCCGGTCTTTTTATTGGTTTTTACCACCATCGCGGAAGTGTATATCGATAAGACGACGGTTGTAGGCCAAGTGTTTAAGTTAATTTCGGATCCAGCCATGGTGATGTTGGTCGCGATTTGCTTTGCCACCTACACCTTAGGATTGCGTTTGGGGAAAAAGATGGAGGATATCATGCATATTTATGCGGAGGCGGTGAAGGATGTGGGGATGATTCTTTTGATTATCGCGGGGGCTGGAACGCTCAAAGAAGTTTTATTAGTCTCCGGCGTAAGCAAAGAAATTGCTGGTTATTTAGGGGCAATGCCTATTCCTCCTTTGGTATTGGGTTGGTTAATGGCGGCGATAATTCGGGTTTGTGTGGGCTCGGCAACGATAGCTGGTTTAACTGCGGCAGGAATGATATATCCATTGGTCGCTGGGGGAGGAGTGGACCCCAACTTAATGGTGTTGAGTATCGGTGCGGGAAGTTTAATGTTTTCGCACGTGAATGATGGAGGCTTTTGGCTTTTTAAAGAATATTTTAATCTAAGTATTTCAGAGACGATTCGTTCTTGGTCGGTCATGGAATCCATCGTTTCGGCGGTTGGATTAATAGGAGTTTTAATTTTACAGGCTATTATCCATTAAACTTCTTTTTAAAATCCAATTTTATCTGATTTAACCCTTCATTTCGAAATATAACGAAAAGAATAATATGTGGGCCTACATGCATTATGGCTTAGTAATATTTGGATTTTTATAGAAATCCCGAATTTTTATTAACAAATTTTAAAAATTACATATCAGTTTCTTGATATTTATTTAATATTTATTTAATTTTCAAATTCAATCACTCAACAAATTTTTTCAACCCTAACTCAACAGTTCATGAAAAAAAATTTACTCATGACTTTTCTGTTAACCTTTTTAGCTGCTGCAAGTCTATTTGCGCAGGATAAGAAAGTATCAGGAAAGGTGACCTCGGCCGAAGACGGTTCAGGTCTGCCCGGTGTGACTATTTCAGTCAAAGGAACCACTAAAGGAACACAAACGGATGTGAATGGAGCGTATTCCATTTCAGTTCCGAGTTCAGCTACTTTAGTTTTTACCTTTGTGGGATTAAATCCTCAGTCGGTTCAAGTAGGAAGCAAGTCTGTAATCGATGTCAAATTAAGTACCGATGCTCGTCAGTTATCTGAGGTAGTTGTTACAGGTACAGGTACAGCGATCGATAAGCGTTCTACGGCGATCGACGTTCAAGCGATTACAGCTAAAAACTTACCATCTGTTCCAGGTGCTTCGATTGACCAAGCTTTGGTCGGTAAAATTGCCGGTGCGCAGATTTCTTCAGGTAATGGTATGCCAGGCCAACCGGTAAACATCGTTTTACGTGGTATTAACACCATTAACCGCGGTACGACTCCGATGATCTTATTGGATGGAGTGGAATTAGGTTCGACGGATTTAAATTCAATCGACTTAAACGTGGTAGAACGCGTGGAGGTAATCCAAGGAGCTGCGGCCGCAACCATTTATGGTGCCCAAGGAGCGAACGGAGTAATCCAATTGTTCTCCAAAAAAGGAAAAGCAGGAAAAGTGAATGTTGACTTTTCTTCGTCTGTCATCTCAGGAACTCCTTTAAACGTAGGTGGTCTTCGTAAGGCAGATATGCATGGTTTCAAAACCAATTCTAACAATGAGGTTATTGGTGGTTCAGGCCAGCCTTTAACTTTAGATCCTGAATATGGTTCTTATGGCGAAAACGTAATCTTTGCTAGTACGGACCCTACGGTCTTGATTAACAAACCGTACAACAAAAACTTGTTATACAACGATCACTTTGCTGAGTTCTTCGTTAACACTACGAATTACAACAACTCCTTATCTATTTCAGGGGGTGCAGATAAAAGTGATTACAATTTGACTTTATCGAATTCAGATAATGCGGGTCCATTCAAAAACATTGGTGGATTAAATCGTACGAACTTGACAGCTAACTTAGGTTTTGAATTAGCGAAAGGTTTGAAATTACGTTCAATTACTCAATTAGTATATACCAAGAATACGATTAATGATGCGACAGGTCGCTCGATTATCTATTCCGTATTTAACTCTCGTCCTTTTGCTGATTATGAGTTTAAGGATAAAGATGGTAATTACCCGGTATATTTCGGTGACGCGGTGGGTGTAAATGGTGCGAATCCTAACTTCGTAAACTATTACACACAATCGTTGATTAATACGGTAGACGTAAATCAAAGCTTAAACTTGAATTACGAAATCAACAAATTCGTGTCATTAGATGCGAAATATGGTATCAACTATCAAAACACGGCTGAGAAATACACATACTTGAACCAATCAGGTAACAAAAACGTAATGGATCAGCAATATTGGTATTCATACTATAATGGTAACGATGCGAACGGAGAGTTAGTAAACTTCCAGTCGACTCGTACTTTCCAAAACTTATTAGCATCTGCTTATTTCAAAACAGATTTCCAAAAGGATTTTGGTATTAACATTCCATTACGTACAACGACCCAGGTGGCATTTGACTACCGTAATCGCTATAACACGGTGTATGGATCTTATGGTATCGGCTTGCCAACTTACACGCCATTCAATACATCTCAAGCGGCTGAAACGCACGTATCTACGGATTATAGAACTCCGTTCATTACCTATGGTTATTTAGCGACACAACGTTTAGATTATGGTTCAATCGGTGGTTTATCTGCTGGTTTCCGTACGGATTATTCATCTGCGTTTGGTGCGGCTTCTACGCCACAAACCTTCCCTCGTGGAGATGCGTATTTACGTTTGTCTGAATTAGGATTCTTCAAAAATGCGGCGATTAGTTCGACGGTGGAAGATTTCAAATTACGTGCGGCCTATGGAGAAGCAGGTATTCAACCAAACGCATTTGACCGTTACATTACCTTGAATACAGGGGTAATTGGTGGTGGAAATGCATTCTTCTTCCCATTGACACAATCAAATCCTAATTTGAACGTGGAGATTTCAAAAGAATTAGAGATAGGTACGGATATTGGTTTGAACTTAGGAAAATCATCTCCTTGGTTGAACAATGTGAATTTATCGGCTTCTTATTGGAAGCGTTCGACGGATAATGCGATCTTTAACGTAGATGCGGCACCTTCTACGGGTATCGGTACGGTAAAAGATAATGCGTTCTCATTAGCTTCTTCAGGTATTCAAGCAAGTTTAAATGCACAGATTTATAAGGATGCAGATTGGACTTGGAATTTCACAACGAATTTCGGAAAGCAAACATCTGAAATCACAGCTGTTCGTGGCGGTGCTGAGGTAGTTGTTTTATCAGCAGCAGGTTCTACAGGCTATGTGTTGCGCGGTGGAGAGAAAATTGGTCAATTATATGGCTTCTATGGTGTTCATAGCTTGGATGCTTTGTTGCCAGATGGTTCAGTTGCAATCTCAGCGGATAAACGTTCTTTATATGAAGTAGCGAGCAATGGCTGGGTTGTGAATAAATCGACAAAAGCTCCTTATTTCTCTACAAAGCAATTTTCATTTGGAGATCCAAATCCTACGTTTAATGCCTCATTCATTAATGAGTTGTCTTACAAAGGAATTATTACCTTCAATTTGCAAGTGGATTTGATTCAAGGCGCTCACTTATACAACCAAACAAAAGAGTGGATGTATCGTGATGGTATCCATGCAGATTATCAAAAACCAATTACCATCAATGGTGAGACAGGTGCTTGGTCTGCATTCTACCGGGGTGTGTACGCAGAGGTTTCACGTAATGGTACGAAGAACTACTTCTATGAAGATGCTTCTTTCGCTCGTTTGCGTAACTTATCTGTGGGTGTGGATTTAGTGAGAGCCTTAGGTTTGAAAGGATTCAGAAAATTACAATTAGTAGCTTCTGGACGTAACTTATATACTTTGACTAATTACACGGGTATGGATCCAGAGATTTCTTCTGGTTCTGTGAACTCAGCATGGGACCGTGGAACTGACCACAACTCGATGCCAAACTTACGTTCATACCAAATCCAATTAAACGTAGGTTTCTAATTCAGAATAGAAAAAGGGAATATTTAAATTTTAGAAATATGAAAAATATGAAAATAACCGCACTTTCCTTTCTGCTTTTAGCTGGAACGGTGATGTCGTGTAAAGATCAATTAGATATCCAAAATCCTAATCAGCCTACACCGGCAACGGCAGCATCTGAATCAGGTATTTTAGGATTGGCGCAAGGTGCCATTTATAAAAATGGTTTTACTTCAGCGGGTAATAAATACTATGATGGAGTTGTAGGAGCATTTTACAATGGAGTAGTAGGATTACATGAGTTAATGGGTGACATTGTTGGTGCAGAGGCTGCGAATACCTACATGAACAACTTGTCTTCTCCGGATATGGTTGTTTTAGATAATGGTACCCAGGTACCTAATCCAAATAACCCTCCAGTGCAAAAAACCTTGTTGCGTTCGGTGAATACGAATGCACAACAAGGGGGTAACCCAGGTTTTCATGAGTGGGCGATGATGTATCAGTTAAACAATGCATGTAACACGATTTTAGAGGCGGTTGAAAAAACTACATTCTCTGGCGATGCGGCTGCAAAGAAAAATGCGATCAAAGCTTGGGCTTATTTGTGGAAAGGCTATGCCTATTCACGCATTGGTTCCATGTACTATGCAGGTTTAATTGTCAATACAGCTTCGGTAACGAATAGTACCTATGTATCCAAAGAGGCGATTATCACGGAGGCAAATGCCAATTATGATAAAGCTGCTGCTGCGGCAAGTGCATCTGGATCTACAGCTGCGTTTACGGATATTATCACCGCCTTGATTCCTGATTTCTTTCAGAATGATAAAGGTGCGGTTCCAACTGCAGCGCAATGGGCGAAGAACATCAATACCTTGAAAGCGCGTAATATCTTGGTAAATACACCAACGGCTACGATGTCTGCGGCGCAATGGGATGCGATTTTAAGCTTAGCGAATGCTGGCGTAGGCGCTTCAGATCCTGTTTTTGCTGCAAATACAAATGCGAATGGTGATATTTTCTCAGCTTCTAATTATAATGTAGCTGCTCGTTCGGTAGGTTCAAATGCATCAGGTGGATCTTATAAAATCTCTGAGCGTTTAATTCAGGACTTTAACCCAGGTGACCAACGTTTGGCACAAAACTTCAAGCAATTTAATACTTGGATTGGTAATGCTGACCGTGGAAATTCATTCAATACACGTTGGGCTATCAAAGACGGCGGTAATGGATTACCAGGTGTCATGACCTACGTAAGTCGTACTGCTGGTAATGCCGTATTGTATATGTTAGGTTCTTATGAAGAGAATGAATTGATGAAGGCGGAGGCTAAGTTGTGGAAAGGCGATGTGGCCGGAGCTGCAGCGAGCATCAACGCGGTACGTAAGTACCAAGGCGCTGGTATCGATGATATTACATCAAAAGATGCGGCAACCGTGAAAGAAGAATTACGTAAAGAGCGTCGCGTATCTTTAGCTTTCCGTGGATTCTCGTTTTATGATGCACGTCGTTGGGGTGTTTTGGAAAACGGTCGCACAGGTTGTGTCGTGATTTCCAAAGACGGTTCTTCGATTAGCAAAAATGCAACAATCAAATACAATTATTTAGATTATTGGGATGTACCAGATAATGAGCTAGCAAATAATCCAGCTGGCGCAGGAAGTGCACCTACAAAGAATCCAAAATAATCGATTCGAATTTTATTTAAAATGGGGGTTTTCGACAAGAAAATCCCCATTTTTTTTTGCTTTTACTTTGTGATACATTGGAAAATTTATAATTTGCCGAACTTTAAAATTATTTTTTCATTAAATAAACTAATCAACATGAAAAAACTCTTACTCGTATGGGTATTGATGATGGCTGTTATCAGTTCATCTTTTGCTCAAACAAGGCAGGTAACAGGTAAGGTTACTGCCTCTGAGGATGGTACTGCGCTTCCAGGTGTCAGTGTCAGCCTAAAAGGTACCGCTCGGGGTACTACAACAGCCGCAGACGGTTCTTACAAAATTGCTGTAGGAAACGCTGATGCGATTGTTTTCAGCTTTATTGGTTACAAATCACAAACGATTAATGTAGGTAGCCAAACCAACATCAACGTGGTTTTAGCATCAGATGCCTCTGAATTAGATGAGGTGGTTGTTACAGCCTTAGGTTTGACTCGTACGAAGAATTCACTTCCTTATGCGGCTCAACAAGTGAAAGGTGAAGAATTAACTCGTGTACGTAATGGAAATGCATTTTCTGCTTTATCTGGAAAGGTAGCAGGTTTGCAAATTACTCAAGGTAACACGGTGGGTGGTTCGACAAACGTGGTTATTCGTGGTAACAAATCGTTAACAGGAAATAACCAAGCGCTATTCGTAGTAGATGGTGTTCCAATCGATAACACAATTAAAAACACAGGTACTCAGCAATCTGGGGGTGGTGGTTACGATTATGGCAATGCTGCTGCGGATATTAACCCAGACGATATCGAGTCGATGACTGTATTGAAAGGAGCTGCTGCGACTGCACTTTACGGTTCTCGTGCTTCCAATGGTGTGATCATGATCACGACAAAGAAAGCGAAAAAAGGCTTAGGTTTGACAATTAATGCAGGTTTGACCGTTGGGATGATCGATAAATCTACCTTCGCTTCTTACCAAGATGGATACGGAGCTGGATATTCAGATCCATATCAAAAAGATGGTTTCTTGTATTTTGATGCAAATGGTGATGGAACGAAAGATTTAGTTGTACCAACTGCCGAAGATGCTTCTTATGGAGTTAAATTTAATCCAGGCTTGATGGTTTATCATTGGGATGCATTTGATCCTGCTGGTCCAAACTACTTGAAAGCGAAGCCATGGGTAGCTGCAGCTAATACGCCGGTTACTTTTTATGAAACTTCGATTTCAAATAACACAAACATCTTATTAGATGGCGCGACAGACAAAGGAAGCTTTAAATTAGGCTATACGCGTAATGATGAGCGTGGTACTTTGCCAAATAGCTCAGTGTCTAAAAACACCATGAACTTAGCGGGTACTTATACCCTTTCTAAGAAATTCACAGCTTCTGCTTCGGCTAACTTTTCGATCATTGATGGAAAAGGCCGTTATGGATCAGGATATTCTGGA
The DNA here is from genome assembly GCA_903907745.1 of uncultured Cytophagaceae bacterium. Taxonomy (GTDB): domain Bacteria; phylum Bacteroidota; class Bacteroidia; order Cytophagales; family Spirosomataceae; genus Aquirufa. The sequence continues at coordinate 8,239 of CAIVPF010000125.1, forward strand.
TTAAACGTAAATCAAAACTTCCGTCAGTGGTACCAACGTAACGTGGATATCCAAGAGCAAAAAGAAGCTTATTTCCGTAATCAGAAAAACGTAACTTGGAACTGGGGTGATCCTTCATCAGCTGCGGGTTTAAAACCAATTTATACGGATAATTATTATTGGACACGTTATCAAAACTATCAGAATGATACACGTACTCGTATTTTTGGAAATGCGATGTTGAATTATAAGGCAACTTCTTATTTAGATTTCATGGGTCGTGTTACTATTGACACATACAATGAATTCCAAGAAGAGCGCAGAGCAGATGGATCTCAAGGAGTGGCAAGTTACAGTCGTTTAGATCGTACGTTCAACGAGACTAACTATGATTTGATGGCGAATTTCAACAAAGATGTATTTACGGGCTTAAATGTTCGTGGATTAGCTGGTTTGAACTTACGTAAGTCTTATTCTCGTGCAATTTCAGCAGGTACCAATGGTGGTTTGATCGTTCCAGGTTTGTATTCAGTTGCGAACTCGAAGGGAACAGTTGCTGCGCCA
>CAIVPF010000126.1 GCA_903907745.1 uncultured Cytophagaceae bacterium
AATTTGGTTCATCCTTGGTATTATAATTTCAAATATAGTTTGGTGGGGATTTTGTTTGGGGTGGTGTTTATTAAGGCTGAGATTATTTCTTGGTTTCGGATTCAGGAGATGTTTCGTTTGGAAAGTTTTCACATGTATGGGGTGATTGGGACGGCTGTGGTGGTGGGTGCGATTTCGGTGTTTTTGATCAAAAAATTTGGGATTAAAACCATTCATGGGGAGGCGATTACGTTTACAGATAAGAAATTCAATAAAGGCCAAATTATAGGTGGTTTATGCTTTGGATTTGGTTGGGCCATGACCGGAGCATGTCCGGGTCCATTGTTTGCGCAGGTGGCGACGGGAGCTTATGTGGTGTTGGTGGTGATAGCGAGTGCGCTTTTGGGTACTTGGGTCTATGGTAAATTCCGGAATCAATTGCCGCATTAGGGCAAAGGTATTTTTATTGGAGGTTTAATTTCTTAAAATTATCTTCGTAATTTTATCAAATATCTACGTTTTAGTTCTAATACATGAAGCCAATCGATGTTGCCATGATGGTCTATGGAAAACCGTATCATACGGCAGTAGCCCTTCACTCACTTTATAAGTATTCGGGTCATTTGATCAATACGATTTATGTGACTTTTGAAAAGAAACAACCCTTTGATGTAGACACGGAAATTCTGAAGGAATTGTTGGAGGGTTTGCCGGTCAAATACAATGTGTCCGAGCGTTTTTTTGGACCTCGGGATATGAGCGGTTCGGGTTTGGCGCAGCGTTTAAAATTTTACATTCCATCGTATCGGAAGTCGATTAAATACCAATATGCTTGGGAATCCAGTCGTAGCCCATATTTATTTGTGTTACACAATGACATGTTGTTTTCGGGGGATTTGTTGGCCTATTATTTGGATCAAATTCAGGATGATTTGGCGGTTGGGACCGTGGGTCAATGTTGGAATTGTCCGGCGCATGGGACCTTGTGCGATAGCCATCGTTATTTTGAATATCGGCCCAATGCATCGGAAATAGGAAAATTATATGAAGGCGCATCAAATCGCCGGGCGGTGGTGCAAGGGGTGGTAGGAGAGCTGGGGTGGCCTTTGCCGGAGTGTCGTTTGAATGAATATGTGACCTTGTTTAATTTGAAAAAAGCGAGGCCGATTGGGATTCCATTTGGAACGATTCGGCCATTTGGCATACATAATAAGTTAGATTTTGGGATTCCTTGGTTTCGGGATGTATCTTTAAGGGGTTTTAAATTTAGGCATGTGAGTTTTGATGATTATGCGGTGCATGGCTGGACGAGTCAGTCGGCAGGAGGAACGCCCTCATTGTTTAATAAAGACCTGTATGACTGGGAAGAAGATCAAGCCATAGAAAAGTTAAAAATGATTAAATAAGTACCCGATGAGTAAACCCTATGATTTTTTGATTGTTGGTGCCGGTTTTTTCGGGAGCATTTGTGCGCGGGAATTGACGAACAAAGGCCATCGCTGCTTGGTGATCGAGAAGCGTGCCCATATCGGCGGGAATTGTTATACTGAAAAACGAGACGACATTCATTTACACATCTACGGTGCACATATATTTCATACCTCCAATGAAAAGGTTTGGAAATGGATTAATCAATATGCGCGCTTTAACCACTATACGAATCGACCGATTGCCAATTACCAAGGTGAATTATACGCCTTGCCTTTTAACATGTGGACCTTTAAGCAATTGTGGGGGGTAAACACACCTGCAGAGGCGCAAAAGATCATTGATGAACAGGGCAAGGATATTTTGGATCCTCAAAATTTGGAGGAACAAGCGATCCGTTTGGTTGGGAAAGATATCTATGAGAAACTGATCAAAGGCTATACGGCCAAGCAGTGGATGAAAGATCCGAAGGAATTGCCAAAGGAAATCATTAAGCGTTTACCGGTCCGATTTACTTTTGATACCAATTATTTCAATGACCGTTTTCAGGGAATTCCGGAGGGAGGATATACGCAGATATTTGAAAAATTATTGGACGGAATCGAGGTGCGCTTAGGGGAGGATTATTTAGCGGATAAGGAGGCATACCATGCTTTGGCGGAACAGGTGATTTATACGGGCCCGATCGATGCGTATTTTGGGTATGAGTTTGGGGAATTGGAATATAAAACGACCCGATTTGAGCATGTGCGGCATGATTATCCCAATCATCAAGGGGTGGCCGTGATGAATTATACGGACGAGGCGGTGCCTTATACGCGGATTATTGAGCATAAGCATTTTGAATTTAATGAGACGTCGGCGACCTGGATTAGCTATGAATATCCGGAGCCTTATGAGGCCTCCAAAACAGAGCCCTATTATCCGGTGAATGATGCACCAAATACGGCGCTTTTTGAGCGCTATAAAAGCTTGGCCTCTCAGGAAAAAAACGTATTTTTCGGGGGTCGTTTAGGGGAATATAAATATTACGACATGCACCAAATCATCGAGCGGGCCTTGAACATGGTGGAGGCGAATTGGGGGTGATTTAAAATAAAGCTTAAGATTAATTTTCATATCTTTAAGCTTCTAAACCTCCCCCATGAAAAAAAGATTTTGGGTACTAATCGTATTAGTCCTATTCTCCATCATTACCTATTTAGATCGTACTTCCATCTCCATTACCGGAATTGAAATCACAAAGGACCTCAACCTCACCGAAAAACAGTTCGGCTGGATCATGGGTTCCTTCGCCTTCGCCTATGGCATTTTCGAAAT
>CAIVPF010000127.1 GCA_903907745.1 uncultured Cytophagaceae bacterium
GCAAAAACCGTATTCAATAAATATGGCGTAGGCTTCAAACGCTTAAATGGACGACCATTATTTACGTCACGTTTCATACCCGCTTGAACGTCATATTGCATACCAAAATACAAGTGTAATTTGTTTCCTTGATTATCCACAAAACCATTTGTTAATGGATCTGAGGTATATTGAACCGCGAAAATAACTTCATCATTGATTTGATTTGATTGATCAAATATGGAAGCAAAATCTGGCAATAACTTGAAACCATAGTTATTGATTACGTTATTACACAAACTAGCTGCATTGGCATAATCCGTAGCTTCTGCAAACTTTGAAGATGCCCGAGTTAAATACACTTTAGCTAACAAATTCTCTGCCGCTGCTTTCGTCGCACGACCATAATCTGAACTTGCTTTCTTGTTTTCCAATACAGGAATGGCAGCCAATAAATCAGCTTCAATTTGCTTGTAAACAGCTTGCTCAGGTGCCCGTGTAGCTGCTTTGGTAGGACCCGTTGTTTCCTTCAAGCGTAGATCCAAAGGACCGAATTGTTGAACTAAAATAAAGTAATAATGCGCACGCAAATACTTCATTTCACCTACCCGTTGCGTTTTAACCGCTTCAGAGATTCCCGTTACACTTGGCGCACGGTCAATTACCGCATTAATGGTATTGATACCCTTATAGGTTTGATCCCACAATTCAGCCAAAATATCTACAGACGATGTCAATTGAGAATCATAGAAGTGGAATCCTTTGTAAGATCCATCAGCACCTGCACTATAAATGTCAGTACCAAACTCAGACATGGAAACACCTCTTTCCGTTGCATAAAAAGAACGCAAAGGAGTGTAAGCGGCATTTGTCGCAGCTACGAATCCTGGAGTCGTAGCGATGTAATCATTACTAATAGAAGAAATTACATTCTCCTTTAGCAGATCACTACATGAGGCAGTACCCAACATAATCGCTGAAGCAATACCTAATGTTTTTAATGAATTTTTGATATATAAACTTTTCATTATTTCAGGGATTAAAATTTAATATTTAAACCAAAAGTTGAAACTGAAGTAGCCGGAGTTACGTTATTTTCAATATTACCGTTTGACGTTTCAGGATCCACACCATTATCTACAGAACGATATTTCGAGAAAATAAATGGCTGCTGAATACTCGCATAAACACGCAAAGAAGATAAACCGAGCTTCTGAGCTGTCTTCGCTGGGAATGAATAACCCACGTTTATGTTACGGACTTTAATAAAGGACCCGTCGAAATACATAATTGCTGTATTATAGGCAGGAAACTCTTGGTTAAAGTTAGGACGTGGATAATACGCATTCGGATTATTAGGAGTCCAATAATCCACCTTGATTTGATTATAACGACCTTGTAGGTAGTTTGAATTTTGGTGGAATTTAGAGACAATCATTTGTCCTTGACGCGTGAAAATAAAGAAAGACAAGTCAAATCCCTTATAAGAGAAGCGGTTCGTAATACCACCCGTCCATGAAGGAACGTCTGATCCTAACAAAACACGATCATCAGCAGTGATTTTACCATCCCCGTTTGAATCAGCTACTTTAATTTGACCTACCGTAAAGCCCATCGACTTCGCCATATCAGCCTCAGAAGTTTGCCAGATTCCAGCATACTTATAATCATAGTATGAATTTAAAGGCTTTCCGATGAACCAACGGTTACCTACGTCATCCTTTGCACCATTATACAATGAAACAATTTCTTCCGTGTTTTTGTAGAAAGTAAAGTCAGTGTTCCATTTGAAACCACTTTGGGTATCTATGTTAACGGTAGATAAGGAAATTTCAATACCTGTATTTTTAGTTTCTCCTACGTTACGAGTAACGGCAGCAAAACCAGTTGAAGTAGGTAATTGATCCGACAATAACAAATCCGTTGTATTTGTCTGGTAGTATTCAACCGAACCCGCCACTTTTCCTCTCCAAATACTGAAGTCGGCTCCAATATTCTTCGAAGTACTTGTTTCCCATTTCAAATCCGCATTACCAATCGTGTTAGGACGATATCCGTACGCTGCTGTATTGTTCCAGGCGTAAGATGTTCTACCTTCTAAACCAACTGTTTGGTATGGAGATAAACCTTGGTTACCTACTTGCGCAAAAGAAGCACGTAATTTCAATTCATCTAACCAAGTTAAATCCTTCATGAAATCTTCTTGGTGCATATTCCAACCTAAAGCCGCACCTGGGAAGTTACCCCATTTCGAGTTTTCTCCAAAACGAGAAGAACCATCACGACGCGCAGTCACGGTTAACAAATACTTGCCCTTATAGTCATAATTTATACGAGCCATGTAAGAAGCAATTGTCCATTGGATCAAGTTAGAACCTACCCCTTGGATCGAAGAAGCATTTGCAAGGTTAAAGTAGGATTGAGTTTCAACAGGAACACCCATCACACTTTGCGTATACTGCTCAAAATTATCCCGCTGCATCGACTGCAATAAAGTAACATTGATATTATGTTCTTTGTATTGCTTAGAATATGTCAAAATGTTTTCAATGGTATAATTAAATCCAAAACGATTATCCGTACTAGCCGTTGGATTACCCCCTTTAATATCATTAGTCAAAGCCCCGTTAAAACGACCATTACGAGAAATAGTAAAGTCTGGACCAAAGTTTACACGATATTTTAAGCCTTTCGCTAATTGTAACTCCGCATAAATAGAATTGAACACACGGTATTTTTTAGTGTTATCCACTTTAGCACCCGGAACAATTTCATTCAATGGATTCGTTAATAAAGCATCATCCGTTTGAGAGAAAATTAAATTTCCTTGATCATCATATGCTTTAGCCAATGGATTTTGAGATGAAAGGTATCCATATGGATTTAAGTTAGCTCCATTTGTTTCTGAATACATCACATAAGAAGATGCACCCACTTTCAAACTTTTATTTACTTGATGATCCACGCTAGCACGGAACGAATAACGAGTAAAATCTAAACCTTCAATAATACCTTTATCTTGAAAATAACCTGCATTAATGGAAAATTGAGTTTTCTCATTACCTCCTTGAACGCCCAAGGCATGATTTTGCTGAATACTTTGCTTCACCATCATATCTTGATAATCCAATGATCGCTTATTTGCAATACCATCTAATTCAACTGCAATGAATAGTTTAGAATCTGCAAAAGCATCAACAACGCCTGTTGGTACCACATTACCATTCGCATCCTTGTATGTACCAATCGTACGACGAGATTCACGCTTCATTTCAGCATATTCCTCTCCATTAAATAATTTAATTTTATCTAAATTTTTTGTCTGACCCACATATGTATCATACGAAATGACAGTCTTACCATCTTTAGAACCCCGTTTTGTTGTAATCAAAACTACACCATTCGCACCACGGGCACCATAAATGGCTGTTGCTGTCGCATCTTTCAAGATTTCCATCGAGGCCACATCATTTGGATTCATATCCTCATAACCACTTGATAATGGAATACCATCCACCACGTACAATGGATCGTTACCCGCATTAAAGGACCGACGACCCCGAATCAAAACTTTAGGTACTGTACCTGGCTTTGAACCTGATTGAGCTACGTCCACCCCTGCCACACGACCTTGCATCGCTTGACCTAAATTGGTAATCGGCATTTCAGTAATCTGCTTAGACGTCACCGAGGAAATAGCACCGGTCAATTGACTTTTCTTTTGAGTACCGTAACCTACAACGACTACTTCAGTCAAAGCTTTTGTATCTGCTGCTAAAGCAACATTGATTTGACCTTTAGTGCCTACTGAAACTTCTTGGGTATTATAGCCTACCGAAGAGTAAACCAACACTACTGAAGGGCCTGAAACAGAAATTTTATAATTTCCGTCTCCATCAGTCGAAGTACCTTTCGATGTTCCTTTTACAGAAACACTGGCACCTGGAACACCGGAACCATCATCTGAAGCAGTCACACGCCCAGTAACCGTACGGTCCTGCGCCTGCATTTGAATTCCTAACAGCACGAATAACATGCTAAATAGGAGTTTTGAAAGTAATTTTTTTCTCATAGGGTTGAAAAAATTAGTTAAAAGAATGCAAAGTTTTATTTATTCGAACCCACAATGCTTCGCACTCATCCTGGGTAAGTTGGTCATTTTGACTATTTTTAATTCCAACCCTCAACCAAGAAGAAATTGAAACCTTTTTCAAAACAGAAAACAAGGCATTTCTACCTATTAATCCAAAGCGGAATTTATTTTCTCTTTTGCGATGGGACATTTGATACGTAAACGTTTAATATACCCCATAAAGCAGTATAAAACCTTGATATACTCAAAGAATTCTAAAATTAATTCTATTAAATAGCAAATGATTTATTTGTCATCCCCTCTTTCATCACCCGAAGCGCCCCAAAAATCAAATTATAGACGGATTGATGGTTAATGCGCATCGATTCACTGATTTGATCTGTATCTAAATTTTGAAAATATTTAAGTTGAATTGCCTCGCGTTGCCGACGACTTAATAATTTCATACCCTGAATTAATTGTTTATTTCCCAGTATTTCCACTTCTTCGTGTATCATCACCTGTTCCTGTGAAGGTAAATCTTCCACGTAATCACGCATGTAATTTAAGTGATGGGTTTGATTGCGTAGGTTTCCTTCTAAATGACGGACCAACTTCCGCTTGATCGATGCCATTAAATAATACCTAACACTTGTCGTAGGTCCTAACGTAGCATGATTCTTCCAAATTTCTACAAATAAATCATGTAGACAATCTTTAACTAAATCCTTATCCGTGCATATTCCCATTGAATAAGAATAAAGCGGTTGTATAAAATATTGATACAAACTAGTAAAAGCATTTTGGTCTCCATTTCGCATTTGATCCCAAATTTCAACTTCATTAATCCGCTGCTTCATTTAAAATTAATTAATTGTACTATTTAAATAATTAACTGTTTTTCGGAAAGCATAATTTTTTCCTAGCTGTCAATATATACATACTGGATTGAATAATTAAAGGAAAATCTTATATTTTTTTCCGTAAACGTTTCCGTAAACGTTTACATTTTTTTAAATCAAAGAAAGCAACCATATTTGGTTAAGAATTTAGAATTAGATTCCTAAAAAGACAATTGAATATTATTGTATAAAATTGATAATTTATAATAAAACCAATGGCGAATAAAAAATTAAATGTGTTGGACGCATCCATGTTAGTGATGGGGTCAATGATCGGTTCAGGAATTTTTTTAGTAAGTGCAGAAGTAGCACGAACCGTAAATTCACCGATCGCTTGGATATCTACGTGGCTATTAACCGCATTTTTGACCATCACAGGGGCTTATGCCTATGGAAAACTTTCAAGCGTCTTCCCGAAAACCGGTGGCCAATATGTTTATCTGAAAGAATCCTACAATCCATTAGTTGGTTTTCTATTTGGTTGGGCTGCCTTTTTAGTCATACAAACCGGAACCATCGCTGCGGTGGCCGTTGCTTTTGCCAAATACACCGGCTTTATTTTCCCCAATGTCATTAATGATATACCGATGGTGGGAAATTATATTTCGAGCCAACAAATTCTTGCCGCTCTCCTCATCGCTACCCTCACCTTCGTAAACCTAAAAGGCATCCAATTTGCTTCTATCGTACAAAATGTATTTACAATCACAAAAATTGGGGCCATCATTCTCTTAATATTTATAGGTTTCTATGTAGGTATTCAAAACGATTGGATTCACTTTAATGACTTTTTTAGAACAACCACGACCTATGACGCTTCGACAAAAAGCTTCATTGATATTTCCTTGGGCCAATTTGCAAGCCTATTCGGGGTAGCAATGATTGGGCCTTTATTTTCTTCATCCGCCTGGAATAATGTCACCTTTGCCAGTGCAGATTTCGAGGATCCAAAGAAAACTATCGCTA
>CAIVPF010000128.1 GCA_903907745.1 uncultured Cytophagaceae bacterium
CGATACAGATAAAGACGGAATGCCGGATTACCAAGATTTGGATTCTGACAACGATGGCGTACCAGACACAGTAGAAGCGGGCAAGAACCCGGCGAAGCCTGTGGACACGGATAAAGACGGAACGCCTGATTACCAGGATTTGGATTCAGATAACGATGGCATACCAGACGCAGTAGAAGCGGGCAAGAACCCAGCGATGCCTGTGGATACGGATAAAGACGGTATGCCGGATTACCAAGATTTGGATTCTGACAACGATGGCATACCAGACGCAGTAGAAGCGGGCAAGAACCCAGCGATGCCTGTGGACACGGATAAAGACGGAATGCCGGATTACCAAGATTTGGATTCAGATAATGATGGGATATCAGATGCGATAGAAGCGGGCAAAGACCCATCGGTTCCGGTGGATACAGATAAAGATGGTGCGCCTGATTACCAGGATTTAGATTCAGACAATGATGGAATCTCAGATAAGATCGAAGCGGGAGCTGATCCTAAGAATCCATTGGATACAGACAAAGATGGCCTCTATGACTTTAGAGAATTAGATTCTGACAATGATGGAATCGCAGATAAATTGGAAGCAGGCACGAATCCCAATAATCCAGTGGATACGGATGGAGATGGCTTGCCTGATTATCGCGACTTAGATTCAGATGGAGATACGATACCAGATAAGCTTGAGGCCGGATCGAATCCAGCGAGTCCATTAGATACGGATGGAGATGGCGCGTTTGACTTTAGAGATTTAGATTCAGATGGGGATGGATTGTTAGACCGCACGGAGGCAGGAGCAAATCCAAACGCACCTGTGGATACGGATGGAGATGGCAAGCCCGATTTCCAAGATATTGATTCGGATAATGATGGGATTTTGGATCGTTTGGAAGATGATGTAAGCTTTGGTGCGCTGCCAGATTGCGATCGCGATGGCATACCCAATCGAATCGATAAGGATGTTTGTGAAACGTATTTGACACAAGGCTTCTCGCCAAACGGCGATGGGGTGAATGACACCTTCGTCATACCGGGTTTAGCCGGAATGGGCAATAATAAATTGACGGTCTTTAACCGTTGGGGGAATATTGTCCTCGAGGCTAACAACTACAAGAATGACTGGGGAGGCAAGACGCCGAATTCCTTTGATCCATTAGCGTCTGATGGTTTACTGCCAGATGGCGTTTATTACTATGTGATTGATTTTAATGGCAGTCGGCCAACAATATCCAATTACCTATTTATTAACCGTTTAGCGAAATAATCATGATAAAGCATATAAAGATAATTATACAGAGAGTAGATCAATTGAAGCGGATCAAGGGCTTAATAGCCCTTGCATCCCTTGTTTTACTAGGAAGTTTTTCAGGTTATGGGCAGGTGGAGACGATGTATTCCTTGTACCGATTTAACCCACAAGTCCTAAGCCCAGCCTATGCAGGAAGCACGGAGAATTCTGAGATAACGGTCATGAACCGCCAGCAATGGATCGGAATCGAAGGTGCGCCCAAGACCCTTGGTTTAACGGCGAATCTGAAATGGGGTACAAAAAAGGGATTGGGCGTGAATGTGTTATCGGATCAATTGGGCCCCATTTCCACGACAGCGATTTCAGCTGACTTTGCGTACCATACGGATTTGAATGCTAGTTGGCGCATGTCGGGCGGAATCCGTGCCGGATTATCGAACATGTCGATAAATTATTCGGGAATCCGGATAGTGACGCCGAGCGATGTGGTATTTATGGGCGACCGGAGCACGGGATTCCAACCTAATCTAGGATGGGGATTGCGCTTTGACCGTGGTGATAAGTTTTTTGTGAGTTTGAGCCAACCGCGCATGTTGAAATACGATTTTGGCAATCAAAACATCGCCTATAAAGATGTGCCTTATTTTTATTCGATGCTTGGCACACGGATAAAGGTTTCGGAACAATTTATGCTATATCCGTCTGTGTTATTGCGCATGGCGAAAGATGTTCCATTATCTTGGGATATCAATGTGACGGCACGTTTGGTGGATAAATTGGATGCAGGAATTAGTTATCGTAACCAAGACAGCTATGGTTTCCGCTTGGGCTTACAGGCGACCAAAAAGATCTATGTGGGCTATGTGTATGAGATGCCTATTTCACAGATTTCGAAGGTGAGTAACCAAACACATGAAGTGGTTTTACGCTTTTCGATACTTCCGAAAAAAGCAGAAAAATAGAAAATAAATGAAATTCTTTACGCCTTACATTTTTATCTCAAATCCATTTTTGTTTTTTCGTTACTTCGAAATTTTTACCATTTCTTGATAAAATGTAAACTCACCGGTGCCTTCACCGCGATATCCTGATGCGTATCTGTTAAAATACCCGTTTTATTATCGAAAGCCCAAACCTGAATGATGTTGTCATCTTGACTGGCCACATACACAAAACGACCGCTCGGATCAAACGTGAAATTTCGCGGCTTGCGTGCCACATTCGTGAAATTTGCTAGTTTCAAGGTTCCATTAGGTTGCACGGCAAACACGGTCACTTGGTTCGAACTGATCCGGTTGGAACTGATTAACCATTTGCCATTTGGAGACAAATGAATATCCGCACTTGCCTTTTCTGAGACTTTACTCGTATCGGCAACCAAGGTTTGTATCCGCGTGAATTCATTATTTTTAAATGAAAATACATCCACCAAACCCATCAATTCATTTATCATATAGGCATGAGTACCTGTGGAATTAAAGATTAGATGTCTTGGGCCTTGGCCGGCTGGAATCGTTGTAAAGGTGAAATTTTCATCCACAGTGCCATCGGCTAATATTTTATGTCGGTAAATTTTATCTGCCCCTAAATCGGTTACAAACAAATAGCTTTGATCTGGCGACAAAATCGTCATATGAGCATGCGCCATATTTTGCCGCGTCGGATGAACGCTCGTTCCGGTGTATTTGATGTGCTGACTGATCGGTAAAATCTGTCCATTTTCTGTCTTAAAGACACTTAAACTGCCTGCAGCATAATTCGCCGCGTACACGGTTTTACTTGCCTCGCGGTAGACCACAAAACAGGGCCCGTTACCGATGGTCAGGCTCGAATTTATTCGCTCAAACTCCCCATTCGGCTTTCTGCGGTAGGAAGTGATCGCTGATTTTCCACCGGCTTCCTCGCTAACAGAAAATAGCATTTTCCCATCTTTAGAAATATGCTGATAGGAGGCACTCGGATTGATTAATTCATATGCTTTTTTGGAATGGCCCTTCGCCACATTCACATCAAAAATCTCCAAACCCGCATTTCCGGATTGAGTGTAGGAGCCTACGATTAATTGATGCGTCATGGAATCCGGATTAAAAAAAGATAAAATCGATAAAACGAGACAATTAATCATGAGCTATTTTTTTAATTTTTATGTTTAATTCTTAATGAATGCGAGCAGGTTCGCCATTTCCTTCACATTGATATTGGCCTCCAAGCCATTTGGCATCGCTGAAATTCGCGTATCTTTTTTCGATTTAATGCGCGATTTGGAAATGTTTTGAACCGTACCGCCCATTAATTTCAAGGCGATGCTCTGGTCATTTTCGGAGGTGATGATGCCGCTTAAACGGCTGCCATCGGTTAATTCCACTTCCCATTGGCCGTATTTGTCGGCAATCGAATTATTAGGATTAATGACTTCGGTAATAATGGATAGGGCATTTCTACTTTTTAGGGTATTTAAATTTGGCCCAAATTCTATGCCGGGTAAGTTCTTGATTTTATGACAAGCGATACAATTTGCCTCAAAAACCTTTTGACCCGCCCCCGCATCACCAATCAAATCCGCTGCCGGCAAATAATTTTGCAAAATCGCCTTCCGATCTTCCGCGATTGCCAGCACAGAACGCGCCAGTGCCCGAACGCCCGTATCGTAATAATTCATCAATTCCACGATCTGCGGCCAAGCTAAATCCGTCCGCTTAATGTTATTTTTCTTCACTTCCTGGAGGAGCGATGTTACATAATTTTCATTGTTCAACAGGTATTTAATCCACGCTTTTTTAGCTTTTTCCTCTAATGAGGCGTAATACAAATTCACTTGTTTCAATTCCTGCGGATTGAGTTTTTTCGGCAAGGATTGGATGGCCGCTACTTGCAAATGCACCGGATTTTTTGAACTAATCAAGCGAATCAATTGCTCATGGATTTTTGGACTATCGCTTAGTGCCAATAGCGCCAATGCATCGCCTTGAAAACTCGCATCCTTCGAAGCCTGAAACTGTTTTTCTATGTTCTGCAGGGCCGTCGAACCGGAAGGCATGCCTGTCGTGGCTAACAATGAAATGATCGATTTCCTTAATTCACCCTGTTGGGTCCGCCCAAAGGTACCTAAGAGCGATTCTTTTTGAGCCGCCGAAATCACGAAATTGGTTTTTACTTCTTTTAAGTAGGTGGCGATACCTTTCAACATCGCCGCTTGCCACCAATCATTCGCCGGATTTTGATCAATCGCCATGGAGATAAATTGGCTATCCCCCTTCTTTACCAAGGTCGCCGACAAATAACTAAAAAAGGCTGATTTTCCCGGAGACTCTTTACCCCCCAAAGCCTTCGCCGAGGATTCCAATAATTCCCTTTCAGAATTTTGCGAGGAAGCAATCGCCGCAATGCCGGTCCAATGGTCCTCGATATCTTTTTTCAAAACACCCGCGCGTAGGCTCGCCGCGTTTGGCAAATTCAAGAAGCTCGAGGAACAAAGCCACTGAAAACGAACCCTCGGAGAATTATCCTCCGCCATGGCCACAAGTTTGTCGCCTAATTCCGAATTCCCTGTAAAACCCGGTTTGTCCATGACGCGATCCGCGATTTGCAATGCGTTTTCCCGAATCCCTTCCGAGGATGAACTTAGCGCTTTCGACAAATCCTCCGCCTCTAAGCTTCCCCAATCATGCAATAACCACAGGGCCTGAACGGTTCCAAGGGCTTGGTCTTTCGCCACGATTTCCTTCAGTTGTGGACTTACTTTTTTATCACCCCGCTGAAATAATAAGCGCTGCGCTGTTCTTCGGTACCAACCATTTTCGTTGGTGAGCAATTCCGTTAATTCTTCCGAACTTTTTCCTGATAGACGAAGGTTTTTCATCCAATCCATTCCGCCAGCGCCTTTTTTGGTAATGCGGTAAATCCGACCTTTGGTCGAGCCATTGTACAATGCACCACTTTTATTTACCTCCTCCGACATCCATTCCGGATGCTCAACTAATTGTCGATAATAATCAATCACATATAGCGCCCCATCGGGTCCCACGTAAAAATTCACGGGACGAAACCACGGATCTTTGGAAGCTAAAAATTCCTTTTTCTCCAATAAACGCTTCCCTGTAAAGGTCGCGCCTTTGGATTCAATCCTGTCTGCATGGATTAAATTATGCACCGGTTCCCCGACAAACGTCACGTTTTTAAATGTGTCACCAAATGCCCCGCCATCGTACCAAGTAATGCCACAACTGGAAGTCACCACCCCGATATCCGTCAATAATTGATGATTTGGATTTTCTGAAATCGGATATACCTCACAGGCATCCCCATGGTCTGGGATTTTTTCCATCGCTTCCGAGATGACTAAATTTTTGTTTGCATTCACATAGCGTGCGTCGATGACCTCATGAAATAAGTGATCGGCATTGTCGGTGTAAAAGCGCCGACCCCAAGGATCCGTCGTATGGCCATATTGCGTTTCCCCCGAAAGCGACTCGATTTGATACGAATCAGGTTTGAAGCGAACATTCCGACCATTTCCGTTTTTCGGTAAAAATGCCGCATCCGCTTTGCCAGGATAGCGAATTTCAGTCCCTTTGTCGCCAAAAATATTCTCGTAAGTAAAGGAATTAATCGCACCGGAATGACCCAGGTAAATCCAATTATCGATGCCAAATTTTGGCGTATTCATATTATGTTGGGGGTTCGACAAGGAAAATCCCGTCAAAATCACCTCGCGTTTATCAGCTTTTTGATCGCCATCTGTATCTTCAAAATATAGGATATTCGGGGAATCGGCCACGATGATACCTTTTTTCCAGCGCATGAGGCCCATCGGAAGCGTTAGGCTATCCGCGAAGACAATGCTTTTGTCGGGATAGCCATCGTCATTGGTGTCGATCAGTTTTCTGATTTGGCCTTTTTTACTTAAATCCAACGGATATCCGGGCATTTCCGCGACATACCAATTTCCATCTTCGTCGATTTCCATGGCTACCGGATCACCCAAAAGTGGCTCTGAAGCAACTAATTCCACCTCAAATCCATCCATCACTTGGATCGAATGGAGGGCTTTTTGAAGTTCCTCGGACAAGGCTATTTTCGGCTTTTCTTTTTCTTGACAGGCAAAAAGCAAAAAACTGAATCCTAGGATAATTTTTTTCATTGCTTAAGGTTTTTGGATCTTGAAATTTATAAAAAATATTGAATGAATGTATGTTTCGGCCATGGATTCTCTACATTTTGTTTATCGGCTTTACCCAAATGTTATTTTTATTTAGTTAGATTTTCATGGATATGCTGAATTTTGAATGTTCTATTATAAATTGCGTTTAAACCTATTGAACAAGATATGAAATTCATTCCTTTATTGGCCTTTTTGGCCATTTTAAGTCCAGCTTTCGCACAACAAGTGCAATCCGAATTTATTTACGAAACAGCTCCATTCCCTTCCTGCCATGCATCCACGATTGAAGAAACACCAAAAGGCCTAGTCGCTGCCTGGTTTGGCGGTACGGAAGAGCGAAACAAAGACGTGGGAATTTGGGTCAGTCGTATCGTTCAAGGAAAATGGACAGCACCTGTGGAAGTTGCGAATGGAGTTCAAAATGAAAAATTGCGCTATCCGACTTGGAATCCTGTGTTATTCCAAATGCCTAAAGGCGAATTAATTCTATTCTATAAAGTGGGACCTACGCCAGCGTCTTGGTGGGGCATGATTAAACGTTCCAAAGACCATGGTATCACGTGGTCCGAAGCCGAAAAACTACCCGATGGCATTTATGGCCCGATTAAAAACAAACCCGTTTTATTAAAAAATGGCACCCTATTATGCCCCACCAGTTCCGAAGACAATGGCTGGCGCGTGCATTTCGAAATGACCCGCGATGGGGGTAAAACGTGGAGCCGAACCGAGGCAATCAACGACGGAAAGGAGTTTTCTGCGATTCAACCAAGTGTCTTATTTTTACCTGATGGCCGTTTGCAATTACTTTGCCGGAGTAAAAATAATGCCATTCTAGAATCCTTTTCCTCGGATCAGGGGGCCACGTGGTCAGCCTTGAAAGCCACCGCCTTACCCAATCCTAATTCAGGAACCGATGCAGTAACCCTAAAAAATGGCCAACACGTCCTCGTCTATAACCACGTCACCAAGGAATCCAAAGCCTGGGGCGGTAGTCGTTCACCCTTGAATGTAGTCATTTCAAGCGATGGACAGACCTGGAAAGAAATCGCCATTCTCGAAAACGAACCCAAGGCCGAATTTTCCTACCCCGCAGTCATTCAAACCAAAGACGGCAAAATCCACATTACTTACACGTGGAAAAGACAAAAAATCAAACACGTTGTAATCGAATTGTAGCATGAGTTTACCCATTCTTGACTTATTGATTATCGTTGCTTATCTCATCAGCATGATTGGGATTGGGGTGTATTTTTCACGAAAAAATAGCAGTTCGGAACAGTTTACCACCGCCTCTGGGAAAATTCCCGGCTGGGCGCTAGGACTCAGTTTTTATGCCACCTTTCTAAGCGCGATTACCTTTTTGGGTGATCCAGGCAAGTCCTTTGGCTCTAATTGGAATCCCTTTGTTTTTAGCTTATCGATTCCCTTTGCGGCCTTTGTTGCCACGAAATTTTTTGTGCCTTTTTACCGAGGCAGCGGTGAAATTAGTGCCTATACGCATTTGGAAAAACGCTTCGGTTCTTGGGCCAGGACCTATGCGATGCTTTGTTTTATCATGACCCAATTGGCTCGCATGGGAACCATTTTTTATGGCATCGCGCTCACACTAAATGCATTAACGGGGCTGGATATGCGCTTGATTATCATCGTTTCTGGTTTATGCATCATTTTCTACACGGTCCTTGGGGGTATGGAAGCGGTGATATGGACGGAGGTGATTCAGGCGATTATTAAGACGCTAGGGGCGTTGTTGATTTTAGGCATTATTTTATCCCAAGTGGGAATCGATCAGGTGCTTAGCCAAGGAAGCGCCGAACATAAATTTGACCTCGGAAAAATGACACCTGATCTGAGTACGAGTTCCTTTTGGGTCGTCCTGATGTATGGCTTTTTCATTAATCTGACGAATTTCGGTATCGACCAAAATTACATCCAACGCTACCATACCGCCCAAAATACCCAAGATGCAGCTAAAAGTATTTGGCTCTGCGCACTTTATTATTTGCCCGTTTCCTTTTTGTTTTTCTTCATCGGCACCGCGCTCTATGTGTTTTATGGGCAAAACCCGAACTTGATTTTGGAATTAAAACAACAAGTATCCTTGGAAAAAAACATCCCTTTGGAGGCGCTTAGTGCCGCCGATTACGGAGATAAAGTGCTGCCATTTTTTATGAAGACACAGATTCCCACGGGCTTTTTGGGTATTTTAATGGCCGCCCTTTTGTCGGCCGCGATGAGCACGATGAGCAGCGGCATGAACAGTTCGGCGACCGTGTTCCTCAAAGATATTTATTTGCGCTATGTGAATCCGGATGTCAGTGCCGCCAAACAATTAAAAATCCTGCATATCGCCACTGTGGTCATGGGGCTACTCGGCATCACCTTTGGAATAAGCATGATTGGGGTGAAAAGTTTATTGGATGTCTGGTGGAAATTGTCTGGTATTTTCGCGGCGGGCATGTTGGGCATTTTCTTGATGGGATTCTTAAATAAACACATTGAAAATTGGCAAGCCAAAATCGCCGCTCTTGTCGGCGTTATCATCATCGCCCTCATTTCGTTTAAAGATGCGCTGCCTGAATCGCTTAAAATTCCACTAGATTCTAAAATGACGGTGGTTGTCGGTACCCTAAGCATTGTGGGAACCGGTTACCTCCTCTCAAAACTTGTTAAAAAATCCTCATGATATCGAATTCTTTACCCGAAGGTTTTATTCCTGTAATGCTTACCCCATTTCTTGCCGATGGCCAGGTGGATTTTAAAGGCTTGGAATTACTGACCGACAAATATATTCAATGGGGCGCCAAAGGTCTTTTTGCCAATTGCCTCTCCAGTGAAATGTACGAACTCAGTGTTCAAGAACGCTTAGACGTCGTGAACACCGTCGTACATACCGCCGCTGGTCGTGTGCCCGTCGTGGCCACCGGAACCTTAGGCGGAACGCTAGAGGAAATGGCTGATTTCTCCAAACGCCTTTGGGGCATGGGGGTTTCCGCGGTCATCGTGTTGAATAATATTTTGACCAAAGAATCGGAATCGGATGCCGTATTTTTAGAACATATACATGCCTTTATGCACTTGACTCCCGGTATTCCCTTGGGGATTTACGAATGTCCGGTGCCTTATAAACGGCTGATTACGGTAGAAATTTTGGAAAATTTATTGCCAACGGGCCGTTTGGTATATCATAAGGATACGAGTTTAGATATTCAAAAAGTACGTGATCG
Source organism: uncultured Cytophagaceae bacterium (assembly GCA_903907745.1). Classification (GTDB taxonomy): domain Bacteria; phylum Bacteroidota; class Bacteroidia; order Cytophagales; family Spirosomataceae; genus Aquirufa. Next base: position 9,638 of record CAIVPF010000128.1, read on the forward strand.
CGTGCATGCCGGGGCTACGTATAATTTTGGACTTTATGACGCCTACATGGGCCATGCGGTGCTGTCTTTGCAGTCGGGCGCCAAAGGCCTTTCCTGTATCCAAGGTAATCTTTTTCCAGAATTGATTGTTTGGCTTTGCGCGCATGCACGGGATGCGGCTAAAAAATCGATGGTGGATGAGGTCCAAGCATTTTTCGCGAATAACATGGATCCGATGCACGCGGCTTATCCTACGGCGGCGAAATATGTGCTTCAGAAAAATGGCTTTCCGATCGACCTATACACCCGACGGGACGTAGGTACGCTGACCGCCGATCACAAAATAGAATTAGATCGATTAATGCAGGAAGGTGCGGCTTTATTGCTTAAAACTCGACAATAAACCCGATCGTCGGTGTCACCGAAGCCTTGTCATTGCCTAATAAAACCGGCGTTGCATTGCTACCATTTGGCATCATCGGCTTCCCGTCTGAGGTCGCAAAGGCTTTGTTGTCATCCGTCCGCTTAAAAGCATAATAAGGCGCTGCATCTGCGGCGGCGATGTACCAATTGGTCACGTCTAAAAACAAATCAATCGTCGTATTTTTCAAATTATATTTCTTATCGATCCGCACATCACTGGAATGAAAACTACGTAGACGCTTGGTGTTCAATTGGCCATAATCCAAAATCCCCAATCCCTGACTCAAGAAATTTGTCCTTGAAGCAGTTTCGTCAAATGGCGTATAAGGCGCCCCACCTTGATAGCGGAATTTGAGGCCCAATTCCCAATTGCGCGGGAATTTATACCCCCATGTTAGGCTCAGTAAATGTCGATTATCCCAGCTACTTGGTGTCATAACTCCATTTAAACCGCTATATGAACTGTTGTAATACGTATATGAAAGAATACCAAAAAACTTATCGGTCAATTTTTTCTGTGCAAAAAACTCGAAGCCATAGGCCTCGCCTTTGCCGGTCGTGCGAACGGCCTCGTTTCCTAACACGTTAAAATCACCGCCTAAGTTTGCCAATGAAATTCCTTTATTGACAGAAATGGGCACATTCCCGTAGTTTTTCACGAAACCTTCCACGGTAAATCGCAGCGCGTCATTAACCAAATATTCTAAGCCTAGGACATAATGGTCGGACGATTGATAGTCCGCGTTTTTATTGACCAATTTTCCTGCATTGTCTGCAAATCCCAAAATCGTGTAAGGGGCTAATTTAAAATAACGGCCCACGGAACTATTTAATGTCCATTGGTCATTCATCACATAGCTTAAGGAGAGGCGTGGAGAAAGGGTTTTGAGTGGATCGGAACCGGAATCAGTGAAGGAATTCATGTCGGTGCGGACACCCACGCTCACACCTAATCGGGTATCGAAAAAGGCTTTGCTGGCTTGTCCGAAAGCTCCGTATTTTGCGAAAGTTCCTAAGGGACTATTGAATTGGTATTTGATTTCGGGTTGGATTAATTGGCCTGGTGCGCCATAAACGGCCTTTCTGAAGACGGCGGTGGTTTGGTTCGCATAATCTACAGATTGAAGAGAAAGACCATAACTTAATTTCCAACCATTCATGTTTTGATTCGCATCAAAACGAATTTTATTTTCGGTTTCGCGGGATTGCAAGGAAAGGTTGATCTGATTTGGATCTTTCAACTGGTTATCCTCGTATTTTCGTATATCATTATCGAAGGCGTTTCGACTGATGGCCAAGTTGTAATAGCCATTTTCCGTCAGGTGTTTCAGCGTAATACCCGTGGTATAATTCCACTGTGAGATGATCGGATTTGAATTGTAGATATAGAGTTTTTCAGGTGTTTCTTTTTTGATGGTTGAAAAACTAAAATCATCGATCGCCCCTAAAGCCATGAAGGAGATACTTGTTTTGGCATTGATTTGGTGGGTGATTTTGGTTTGGAAATCCCAGAAATTAGGTCGAATCGGAATGTCCAAAGCCTGAAACAAAAACTGCAAATAGGAACGGCGCGCGGAGGCTAAAAAAGTAGTTTTGCCTGATTTCGCCAAAGGGCCCTCGGTCGTCAGTGCGAATTCAGTAGCACTTAAACGGACGTTTCCTTGGAATTTATTGGGGTTTCCGCTGCGTTGGCGGAATTGAAAGACCGAACTCAGCGCATTATCGTATTTGGCGTCAAAAGCCGAGGAGCTCAATTTCACGTCTTCAATAAAAGAGACATTCAACATCCCTTGCGGCCCACCGCTGCTGCCTTGGGTTTGAAAATGGTTTAAGACTGGAATTTCGATGCCATCTAAATAATAGACGTTTTCGTTCGGGCCACCCCCACGAATGATGATGTCATTTCGGAATCCACCTCCTTGGGCCCCACCTCCTACGCCGGGAAGGGCTTGAATCACCTTGCTAATATCAAAGTTACCACCCGGATTACTTTTGATCTCTTCGGTGGTGAGGCGTTGGACACTTAAGGGAGATTCGAGCGTGGCGACTCGGGCTGTTTTTCGACTTTGAGTCACGATCACCTCGTTTAATTCTTGATTTTCAGGGCTTAGTTCAACGGTGACGAACAATTCGTTTCCAGCATTCAGGACTAAATTAAAGAGTTTGGTCTTTTTATAACCGACGCTACTGATGCTTAGGTTATAGGATTTGAGGGGGACTTGGTTTATTTTAAAGAAACCGAGGCTATCGCTTTGGGCTCCTTTCCCGCTTCCATCGAGGCTTATATTCGCACCGCTTATGGCTTTTTGGGTACTTTGATCAATGATTTTTCCGGAGATGCGGCCATTTTGTTGGGCCTGTAACGTAAAAACCGAACCAAGGAGGCAGCAGATAAAGAACAGATTTTTCATGTTCATGAAACTAATTGAAAGTGAAAAAGTTTACATTATTTTTTTGGGAGGTACTTATCGTAGGCCTTGGATGGGACGGGGCTTTCGATATCGCGCAGGCTTTCGGCGGGTTTATCCCAATCTAG
>CAIVPF010000129.1 GCA_903907745.1 uncultured Cytophagaceae bacterium
CTGTATTTATGCCAAAAAACTCATCGCCATCACCCACAAAGGTTTGGAGGCGGAAGGTCCGGCGAGTGTCAAAAGGGGTTTGCCTTTGATGATTAAGGAATACAATAATGGTTGGTATACCGGCTGGTATTTATTGTTTTATCGGGTAGAGGGAATGACGGGGTTGATTAGGCCGCGTTTGGAGGATTGTTGGATTTACGCCCTCGACCGCATCGAATCGATTCAGGAATTAGGGCCTGCCAAAATCCGTATTCCAGCGGGTTTTAATCCGGCTGATTTTTTCAAGGATGTGTTGGGCATTTTCCGAAACACCCATGGTGCTGCGCCGATTCAGAAGGAACGTTTACATTTAAAAATTAGTCCCGAAGCCTCTTGGCTAGGCCAATACATCCAAAAATACCCCATCCATGAATCGCAGGTCATGGACGGTCTTTCGGTAGGTTTACATATGGAAATCAACCAAGAATTGGAAGGTTTTTTAATGCGATTTGCGAATGAAATACAGGTATTGGAACCCGCTGTATTACGGGACAAGATGCAGAGAAGGTTAGAAATGGCTGTAGGAAATTACCGTTAATTCCCCTTCAGCATCGGAAATAGCACTCGAATCTCCGCCTCTGTCGGCTGAGATCCATATTCACAAATCTCAAAGGCCTCCGCATAAAGTACTTTTGCCGCCCGCGCCGCGCCATACCATTTTTCTAGGCTTTTTTGTACTTCGGCGTTTGGTTTACTCACCCGCTTTTGCAATAAATAGGCCTTATGTTTGGCTGGGTCTTTGGGAACGTCTTCTTCATAATTTCCGATCCAGGGCAACCACTCGTAAAACTGTGACTGATGCGCATCCAAGCCTGCTAATTTTTTGTCAATCACAGGTGTGATGTCCACGGCAATGTCCGGTTGGAATGGATTTGGCTTTTTGAAATTATCTTGAAAATATAAAAAAACTGGATTTTTACGTAATGGCTCCACATCGGGCGCAACGTTTGGCACGCCCACCATAAAAGCCGCGTCTTGAACTAAAACGCCTGTATAGCGATGGTCGGGATGGTAATCATTCGACCGCGGTGCGATGACCACATCGGCTTTCCATTCCCGGATTTTCCGAATAATTTGTAAACGAATTTCTAAGGTTGGCAATAATTCCCCATCGTGATTATCCAAGACATCATAGGAAACCCCAAGGCGCTTGGCTACTTCTTTGGTTTCGGCAATCCGACGTTTGGCCAGCATGCCTCCGCCTTGCGATTGATGGCCTGCATCGCCATTCGTTACCGACAAAAATTTCACTTGATACCCCATCTCGACAAACAAAGCTGCTGTTCCGCCGCCTTTAATGTCGCAATCATCTGGATGTGCGCCGATAAACATGATCCGCAAGGGTTTGGTTTGGGCCAAAAGGCTGTATGCAAAAAGCATAAAAACGAAGGTAAAAATAGATTTCATAACAGGATAGGTTTAAAAATCAATGTTAACCAATTCATACTAAATTTCCAATTCTCTGAACATTTCTCATGCTTTCTTCTATTTTTACATCGACAAAAACCTAATTAATTCATGCGAAAAAGCCCCTACCTTGTTTTCATCATCATGTTGACCTTTTTTGTGATTTCTTTTTTATCGAACATCATTGGTCCCCTGATTCCAGATATCATTCAAGGTTTCCATTTAAACCTGACTTTGGTCGCCTTGCTTCCATTCGCTTTTTTCATCGCATATGGCATCATGTCCATTCCGGCAGGTATGTTTTTGGAGGTGTATCATGAGAAGAAGGTGATGATTTTTGCTTTTGCGTTGGCCTGTTTGGGTTCGATGTTGATTGTGATTTTTCCAAATTATTTATCGGTTATCGTATCGCTATTTCTGATTGGTTGCGGCATGGCGATGCTCCAAGTGGTCATAAATCCCTTACTTCGGACGGCGGGTGGCGAGGAACATTATGCCTTTTATTCGGTGATGGGTCAGCTCACCTTTGGTTTCGCCTCTTTCCTGAGTCCTATGGTTTATCAGTATTTTTTGAGCCAAAAAAAATTAGCGCTTACGGAGGCTAATTGGATGTCGGCCATATTTGATTATTTACCTGAGAATTTATCTTGGCTTTCCTTGTATTTTCTTTTTGTGGCGATTTGTTTAGGGATGATTGTTGTGATTTATGTGTCATCATTCCCGAAAGTTGAGCTTCAGGAAGACGAAAAAGCGGGACCCCTCGCCACGCATTTAGAATTATTTAAAAACAAATATGTGCTCTTATACTTTTTTGCGATGTTGTGCTATGTGGGGACGGAGCAGGGGGTGGCGAATTGGATATCTCAATTTTTAGTGACCTATCACCAGGCCAATCCGCAGACGGTGGGGGCTGATACGATCGCCTATTTTTGGGGCATGATGACGGCGGGGGGGATATTGGGATTGGTATTGTTGAAAATTCTGGATAGTCGGGTGGTGCTGGCTTCCTTCACGTTCTTGGCGATGATTTCTTTGGGTTTTGCGTTGTGGGGGCCTTTAGACTATGCTTTGGTGGCATTTCCATTGGTAGGATTTTTTGCGTCGGTAATTTATCCGGTGATATTTTCGTTGGCTTTAAATTCGGTCGATAAACACCATGGCTCCTTTTCGGGCATCATCGTGACGGGGATTATTGGAGGGGCGATTGTGCCATTTTTGGTTGGGTGGATTGGGGATAATTTGGGTTTAAAAACGGGGATGGGGATATTGTTCATCAGTTTAGGCTATATTTTTAGCATAGGTTTTTGGGCGAAACCGATCATCCAAAATAAACGAATTGCGTTATTTGAGTAGGCATGCGGAAATTTTTGAACAGTAGGCTTTCGGTTTTTGTGATTTTGCTAATTTTTTCTGGACGGATTTGTGCGCAGGAGAAAGGGTCGGTACAGGGGAAAGTTGTGGAGCTCGGGGGAAAACAAATAGCCATTCCGGGGGTAAATATTTATTTGGAAGGAAGTACGATGGGGACGCAAACGGATTCATTGGGGCGATTTCATTTGAGAAATATACCTTTTGGTCGATACAAAATCGTGGCCTCGATGGTGGGATATAAGCCTTCGATTGAAATTTTGGATGTGGATAAACAAGCTAAAAATTTATCCATTCAATTGGAGGAGGATGCGAAGACATTGGATGAAATTCGGGTGGTGTCTAGGCGTGACAAAGTTTGGGAGAAGCAGATGAAGACCTTTGAGCGGATATTTTTGGGAGAAAGTTACAATAAGAAACAGGTGAAAATTCGGAATCGGGAGGCGGTAGATTTTGAGCAGACGGATGACTTATTGATCGCAACGGCAAGCAGTCCATTGGTTGTGGAAAATCAGACATTGGGCTATACGATTACCTATGAATTGGATCGATTGGAGGTGAGTAAAGTTTTAACATCATTTCGCGGCTTGGCGCGCTTTGAGGTGAATAAGCCGACGGATAATAAGCAGGCTGTCCAATGGGATGAAAATAGGCAAGATGCGTATATGGGTTCCTTGAGTCATTTTTTGAAGTCGATGATGGAGGGGCGATTGGAGGATGCGGGTTTTCAGTCCTATATGTTAAAGCCGGGGATGCAAGATCTTTCGGCGGGGCGC
>CAIVPF010000130.1 GCA_903907745.1 uncultured Cytophagaceae bacterium
CTATAGTACCGTTCAATCTAAAAACATAAAAATACATCTCAAATTAGATACTGGGATGAAACGTTTGGGCTTTGAGGTACAAGATATTCCCGAACTCACCGAACGAATCACGCAAATGCCACAATTGTGGGTAGTGAGTATCATGAGTCATTTAGCAGCATCAGAAAACCCTACACATGAAAAATTTACGTTGAATCAAATTAGCCTTTTCAATAAAATGGCCAAAAAAATACAAAAGGCTTTAGGCTATCGTCCATTATTGCACATAGCCAATTCAGCTGCTATCCAAAACTATCCTATGGCCAAGTTCGATATGGTCCGCTTAGGTATCAGTTTATATGGAATCAGCACTAAATCAGAACAGAAAATTCCATTAGAAAATGTGTTAACCCTAAAAACATACATTTCACAAATTAAAGAAGTCAAAAAAGGAGAAAGTGTAGGCTATGGGAGAAAGGGTAAATTGAACCAAGATGGACGCATTGCCACCTTGGCCATAGGCTATGCAGATGGCTATCATAGAACCCTGGGAATGGGTGAAGGACAATTCGAAATTTTAGGTCAATTATGCCCGACCGTAGGTGCTATTTGCATGGACATGACAATGGTCGACATTAGCCATTTACCTCTAGCAAAAGTAGGAGACGAAGCCATTGCGTTTGGCGGAAAAATACAATTATCAGAATTAGCTAAAAATGCCAAAACAATTCCATACGAAATCATGACGCATATCAGTGAACGTGTCAAACGAGTTTATGTGAAAAACTAAGGAAGTTAAAACCAAAAAATAGAAAGGCGCCTAATGGCGTCTTTTTTTTTGATCCTTAAATGAATTAATGACTAAGCATGCCACGAAAATAGATCCAAGCAGAAATTATTACCACACAAATTCCAATTTCACGAAGTCTATAAAATAAAAATATTAAAAATGTAATCAATTTTAATAATTAGCCATAAAAGCAACTAATAAATGGTATTAATTAGTATTAATGCTAATTATATTTATCTATACTGCTAATTAATTGTTCAAATAGCTAATAATAGCTTATATTTAATCCTAAAAGCGCTATTTGCATTTTATATTTATTTTATGTAAATTAGCTAAATAGATAATTAATATGGCGATTGAAGAAATAGCAAAAGCTTTAGGAGATGAGTCCAGGAGAAAAATTATCGAATTGCTAAAGGATGGTGAATTACCTGCCACGGCAATTTTTGAGAAATTTTTATTTGCAGCACCTACGATATCTAGGCATTTATCTGTATTAAAAGAAGCTGGGCTTGTGCAAACGAGGCGAAATGGCGTATTCATTTTCTATACGCTGAACGTAGATAAATTCAATGAATTAAACGATTGGCTCACTCCTTTTCTACCTAAAAAAGTAGAAAAAGTACGGTCCGAACCAAGGGAAAAATTATCAGCCCAAATTAGAATTCCAAAGGAAAATCCATTTGATAAATTTCAAAGTGAATTTTAATTTATTAAAATAATACAATTTATATGAAACGATTTGTCATTATCATTCGAGGACCTGTGGAGGGAATTTCCGGTAAAAATAGTTTGGCAAATGACGAGGAAATTGAGAAAATCAGGACCTGGTTGAAAAGTATAAAATCGACGCACGAGGACATGCTTTATCAAAAATTTTCTGGACATCAATCCTACTTTTCGGCCAGCGGGAAAATTGAAAATCGGGTGGTCCAACAAATCGATGGCGGGGAGATTTCTCAAATCATCACCTTACTTTTACCCAGTGTAGAAGCCGCGGCGAAAATTGCAATGACTTTTCCCTTCCCTAACCCATTCTATACCATTGAGCTTCGAGAAATGGCTTAAAATCATCAAAAAAAGGCCCATACGTAATGTATAGGCCTTCTTGTTTGTAATGCGCTGAGAATCAAGTATTTCAAGCCAACTTATAGGTTGATGTCCCCTACCATATTCTCAGGCCGAACCCATGCATCAAACTCTTCAGCTGTAACATATCCCAAGGAAATGGCTGTTTCCTTTAACGTAGAGCCATTTTTATGGGCTGTTTGAGCAATTTCAGCTGCTTTATAATAGCCAATTTTTGTATTTAAGGCGGTGACAAGCATTAATGAGTTATTCACATGTTTTTGAATGTTTTCACGTAATGGCTCGATTCCCACCGCACATTTATCATTGAATGCCACACAAACATCTCCGATCAAACGAGCCGAATGTAAGAAGTTATAAATCATGACCGGCTTGAAGACATTTAACTCGAAATGGCCCGTTGCTCCCCCAATGTTAATCGCCACATCATTGCCCATCACCTGAGCCGAAACCATCGTCATCGCTTCACATTGCGTTGGATTAACTTTACCTGGCATAATGGAGGAACCCGGTTCGTTGTCCGGAATATAGATTTCCCCGATTCCCGACCGTGGTCCAGAAGACAACATCCGTATATCATTTCCGATCTTCATGAGGCTCACTGCAACCGTTTTAAGCGCACCATGCGCCTCCACGATGGCATCATGGGCCGCAAGGGCTTCAAACTTATTTTCGGCCGTCACGAAGGGTAATCCGGTTAGATTAGCGATATGTTTAGCCACATTTTCAGGATATCCTTTAGGCGTATTAATACCCGTCCCCACGGCTGTACCACCTAATGCTAATTCAGATAAATGTGCCAAGGTATGCTGAATAGCACGCAATCCGTGATCTAATTGGGACACATAGCCGGAGAATTCTTGGCCTAAGGTCAATGGCGTCGCATCCATAAAGTGAGTACGACCTATTTTAACCACATCTTTAAAGGCTTTGGCCTTGGCTGCCAAAGTATCCCTTAATTTCGTAATTCCTGGAATGGTAAGCTCTACCAAAGTCTGATAAGCGGCGATGTGCATGGCCGTTGGGAATGTATCATTCGATGATTGAGACTTATTGACATCATCATTTGGATGTACAAATTTTTGCTCATCTAATAAATTACCACCCTGTAAAACGTGAGCGCGGTAAGCGATTACTTCATTGCAATTCATGTTGGATTGCGTACCTGAACCCGTTTGCCATACGACTAATGGAAATTGTTCGGCCCATTGACCCGCCAAAATCTCATCGCATACTTGACCAATCAAATCCTTTTTAGCTTCATCCAAAACACCCGCCTCAAAATTCGTTATCGCTGCTGCCTTTTTTAAATAGGCAAAGGCTCGAATGATCTCCTTAGGCATCTTGTTGATATCTTGGGCAATCGGAAAATTCTCAATGGAACGTTGGGTTTGAGCCCCCCAATACACATGAGCAGGTACTTGGACCTTCCCCATCGTATCTTTTTCTATTCTATACTCCATGACGGTTTTTTGTATTAAATTTGATTCTATTTTACAAAAATACCACCAAAATCAACACGCGAAACAAGAAATTAAAATTTAAATACCAATGATCACGATTTACGGAATACCTGCCTGCAATACTATGAAAAAAGCCTTCGATTATTTAAATCAAAAAGGCATAGCATTTGAATTTCACGACTACAAAAAGAAAGGAATCAGCCCAGACGTATTGCAAAAATTCATCGACCATTTGGGCTTAGACCAAGTCCTAAACAAAAAAGGAAGCACCTACCGACAATTAGCAGACGAACAAAAATCATCCTTAGAATCACCCGAGGCGGCTTTTTCGTTCTTACTAGAAAAAACATCCGCCATCAAAAGACCCATATTTGCGAAAAACACTTCTTATGTAGCTGGATTCGATGAGGAACAATTAGACAATTGGCTAATTGCTTAATTATCCCTTATAAAAAATCCATTTGCTGAGTTCTTTAAAACTCACCTTTTTACCATACATTAAAATCCCCACCCGGTAAATCCGTGCAGAAACCCAGCTACAAGCTAAAAAGCCAAGGACCAATAAGATCATCGAGCCAATTAATTCCCCTGTAGGAACCCCATAAGGTAAGCGAACCATCATGTTAATAGGCGAAGTAAATGGAATCATCGACGCCCAAATGGCCACCGAACTATCCGGATCTTGCAACGTGTACTGCGCCATTAAAAAAGAAATAATAATGGGAATCATGACGATAAAGGTAAATTGCTGCGCTTCCGTCGAACTTTCTACCGCACTTCCTATGGCCGCAAATAAAGAACTATACAGCAAATACCCGAAGAAAAAATAAAACATAAAACAACCAATCACTAAAGGAATATTGGTGCTGGCTAAGACCTTTGAAACCTCCTCCATGGGGGAAATATCAGACTTGTCGACCTCCTTAACCGCTTCCTGAACCTTTTTATCCTTGATCGAACGTACTTCTTTTTTCACCTCGGGCTGATACAAAGCACTCGTCACCCGGCTCAATCCGATCGTCAATACAATCCACAACAAAAACTGGGTTAGTCCGACCAATCCAACGCCTAAAATCTTTCCTAACATCAATTGATACGGCTTTACCGACGAAATAATTACCTCAATAATCCGACTACTTTTCTCCTCAATCACCCCATTCATTACTTGAGACCCATACAATAACAAGGTTAGATACAAAATAAAACCCATCACACCAGCCAAAATCATCGCCCCACCCGAACTCGAACTCGTTTCTTTTCCCTGCTCCGACACCGTAATCGTTTCACCCGAAATATCGACCTGTGTATCCGCATACACCTTTTCCGAAATACCCGCTTTTTGCATCAAAACCGACCGAATTTTATTTTGAACAATACCCTCAATCGACGATTTTAAAGGCAAACTCACATTCTTTTCCGAAAAGATTTGAACCGCCCTAGGATCCTCTAAAATATTCTTTTTAACCACCACCAAGGCGGAAAAACCTTGTTTCGCAAAAGTCTTTTTATAAGTCTCCAAATCCCCAGTAATAAGTTGGTATTGAATTTCACGATCCGTAAAATCCTTAGCCTCGAACATTGCACTTTGATCCAATACCTCCACACGCTTCACTTCCTTATCACGCAGAGCCAACCAAATCGGTATCGCATATATAGCCGTAATCAAAAAAGGAGCTAATAAAGAAGCTATCCAAAAGGATTTTTTCTGCACGCGCGTCACATATTCACGCTGAATGATTAATAAAATCTTGTTCATCTCTTCTTATTTTTTTTGTGAAACAACTTCAATGAAAATATCATTAAACGAGGGAATGATTTCTTGGAATGCATATACGTCCACATGCTGAATCAACTCCCCTAAAGCCTCATTAATCCGCACCTTTTCATGTAATTTGATACGTGCTTTCCGACGATTGTCCTGTGAAGATTCCATCCCAAGAAGATCAAAAGAAGATGTTTCTCCCAGTAATTCACCCACAAAGCTAACTTCAAATTCATTTTTCTTAAACCGATTTTGCACTTCCTTCTTCTCGCCGGTCAACACCACATTCGCATGATTAATCAATGCGATACCATCACACAATTCCTCCACCGATTCCATCCGATGCGTGGAAAATAAAATAGTCGTTCCTCGGTCCCGAATGGCTAGAATCTCATCCTTTAACATATTCGCATTAATCGGATCAAAGCCAGAAAATGGCTCATCCAAAATCAATAATGCAGGTTCATGTACCACCGTCGCGATAAACTGCGTTTTCTGCTGCATGCCTTTCGACAAATCATCCACCGGTTTGTTCCACCAATCTTTAATATCTAAACGAATAAACCAATCCTTGAGTTTCGATTGGGCCTCGGCACGTGACATGCCTTTTAATTGAGCTAAATACATCAACTGCTCCCCTACCTTCATCTTCTTATACAAACCTCGCTCTTCGGGCAAATAACCGATGTCATTCACATGCCTTTCTGACAAAGGTGCCCCATCAAAAAGCACACGACCAGAATCAGGCGCCGTTATCTGCGTAATAATTCGAATTAGAGAGGTTTTTCCCGCCCCATTAGGTCCTAATAAACCAAAAATATGACCCTTGGGAACGTCTACGCTCACATGATCTAATGCTATATGTTCAGCATAGGTTTTAACAACGTCTTGTATCGATAATATCATCTTTAGTGATTTTCTATGTCTAAACTAAATAAAAAATGCGTCCACCCAATATGTAATTGGATGAACGCATCAAATCAAATGATGAACGAATAAAATTTACTTTTTCGCTCTTGGAGTTCTTGGTTTTGCAGCCACTTGGGCAGCCGGTTTCTCAACAGCTTTTACCGATACTTTTGCAGCAACTGCCGATTTTGCCACCGTTTTCACATTGGTCTTTTTAGCAACAGGTTTAGCCACAGCTTTTACGCGGACTTTTTTAGCAGCTAGCTTTGCACTTACTTTGGGCACCGCTTTAGCCTCCTTAGTCAACAGCAACGCTAATTGCTTCGAAGCCGACTCCTTTTTCGCAATTTTTGCTTTCTTTTTAGATTCCTTCTCGGCCGTTTTTTTTGCAGCCTTGGCTTGCTTCGCTTTTGCCTTTGCAGCATCCGACTCTTGCTCCTGAATTAATTTATGGTACTTCTTCGCAATCACAGCTAAGGCTTTATGACTTGCATTTACCATTTTTTTGGCGTTTTTCTCCGTTAGGCCCTTTAATTTAGGCAGTACAACCGTTGATAATACATCAACCATTAGTTTATTTGGCTCACTCATAAGTTTTTATTTATTAATAATGGCACAATCTATGTGAAATTTTTGTTAAATAATAAAAAAATGTATTAACATTTCCTTAACATTAAAAAATTTAATATTAAACTATGTCTTCAAACTAAATTTTGATAAAAAATCCCAAGCGATTACTCCCATGCATACCGAAACATTCAACGAATGTTTTGTCCCAAATTGAGGAATTTCAATGACCGCATCCGAGGCCTGAATCCATTTGTCATTCACACCAAAAACCTCATTTCCAAAAACAAAAGCATATTTCTGATGAGCTGCTGGTCTGAAATCCATGAGTGATATGGAATGCTCAACCTGTTCAATCGAAACAAGCTGATAACCCAATTCTTTTAAATGCGCTATACATTCAGCAGGATCTTCATAATAAGTCCATTCGACTGATTCATCTGCGCCTAAGGCTGTTTTCGAAATTTCTCGATGAGGCGGCCGGGCCGTAATTCCCGTTAAATAAATATGCGCACAACGAAATGAATCCCCCGTCCGAAAAGCCGAACCGACATTATTCATACTCCTAATATCATCCAAGACAAAGACATAAGGAAATTTCTCAATCTCCTTAAAAGCAGTCACATCGAGCCTATTCAGCTCATCCATGGATAATTTCTTGTGCATTTTTAAGCAATCCAGGTAAATGGATAAGCCAATTCAGGGATTTTAACACGATCCGCCAAGCGCTCTAAACGAGCCGGCAAGGCCACCAAATAATCACGCGCCTTTTCAGCTGCATCATTGATTCCTCCCACTTGCTCGATATTCCAATCCTTCAAAAGACCTTGCATAATCGAGATGTAATCCATCGTAGTATAAACGCCTATGCGCTGAGCTGCATCTGAAAAATGTTCAAAAACCGAACTTTTTTGTCCCGTAATTTCACGTAAAAAATGAGCCGGCATCACGATTTTCTTTTTCATCATATCCGCAAAAGCAAGCATCATCTCGGAAGGATCCAATTGGAATATCTCCCCAACAAATGCCTTATATGCCTTCGCATGACGTAATTCATCTGCCGCAATTTGCGCACACATACGAGACAATAAGGTATTGCCATGTTGTTTCGCCAACGAAGCCGTTCGGCGATGTGAGACATTCGTCGCCATCTCCTGAAAAGATGTATAGATGAAATTCCGATAAGGGTCCGCAGTGGTTCCGATATCAAATCCATCAGCAATTAAATACTGCGTAGATACCGCCACTGCGTGCATATCTACTTTACCCGATAAATATAAATAAGTTCCTAATAAATTTCCATGCCGATTTTCCTCCGCAGTCCATGTCCGTATCCACTTCACCCAGCCATTTTCTTGATCTACTTGGTTCACCGATTCCATACCCATGAGCCATGACTCGTAGGTAGGCAACGCCTCTTCCGTAATCGTATCCCCAATCAATACAGCCCAATAGTCATAAGGAAGCTCTTTGGCTGCTTCTTGCAATAATTTCACCTCATCAAAAAACGACTCCTTGGTGGAATCAGGCAACATATCGGATGGCTGCCAATTGCTATCAATGGGATTTAAGTATTCCTTCATGAAATAATCCATCTTTAGCGCAAGCTCAGACATTACCTCAAGGCGAGTGGGTGAAATCGTCATATATTTTTTTTTAAGAGAAAACGAAACTTTAAATTAAGAAATTAAACCGAATTAATGATATTATTTTAGTTTCCAAACCTTTAATCCTCGGATTTTCAAAGGACCCGATGTGGAAACAATAGATAGCTTTTCTGATTTGGCCCGGGGAAATCGCAAGGAAGAAATAGCCACCGTTCCATCCGCCGCCAACATTTCTACAAGCGAGTGATCAACCAAAATTTGAACCTTTCGCGAACGATCTCCAATCCACGTAGCCTCCGAAATTTGATCAAAACCGGCGCCTAAAATCTGGCCCGATTGTTTACGATCGACCCCAATTTTTCTGTTTTCAGACGAAACATGAATATTCAATTTCTCGAATGAACCTTCCCCCGTAAACGCAATCGTAAATTCAGCCTTTGGCGCATCACTAAAATCGATTTCCAGCAAATAGCTTTTATCCTTCAAAATTCCCTGTACTGGAAAGGCCCATGAAGAACCTACCTGTATATTTTTCAAAATTAAATCGGGCTTTTTAGCTGTAAAATCAGGTTTGAAAACTTGTTTCAATCGAAGGCCATCCTGCGTCTTCACCAATCGTAATGTCCGAGCTGCAGTCATCTGACCCTTCCACGGGAAAGTTGGCTGTTCGCCCGCATAAGCCCAATTCAAGGCCCAACCCAACCAAAAAACCTCAGAGTCCATCCCATTAAAAAATGGAATAGCGGCATAAAAATCTTTGCCATGATCTACATATAAAACCTGTTCCTTGGGATTGTCATTGACGAAACTCTTTCCATCAAAATTTCCCACAAAATACTGCATCCCCACATAGCCTTTATAAGGCCCTTGTGAAGAAACCGATAAAACCCATTTACGTTCCTTGCTCCCCTCTATTGGCATTTCAACCAAGGAAGGACATTCCCAAATCATCCCATAATCTCCTTGCCGAGCAAACTGGCTTAAAATTTCCCAATGTATCAAGTCCTTGGACCCATAAAATTGAACTGCAAATTCAAATGGCTTGACCACGCTCATCACAAATTGCTGACTAGGCGCATGCCAAATAATATTCGGGTCCCGGAAATCCTTTAAATTGGTATTTAGGACTGGGTTGTTGGCATATTTAGTCCAAGTTAAGCCATCATCATTGGAATAGGCCAAATGCTGTTCCTCCCGTGTATTTGGAAAATCTGCCGTATAAATGGCGATTAATAAATCTTTCTTTAAATCCCCTAAACCGGAGGCATGCATTTTATCCCAAACCACACAACCTGAAAATATAAACGCAGAATCATTGGGAATCGCAACCGGTAATTCGGCCCAATTCAATAAATCTTTGCTTTTGGCATGTCCCCAACTCATATTTCCCCATTGATTTCCCTTCGGATTATGTTGGAAAAATAAATGATATTCCCCCTTGTAAAACAACAGGCCATTCGGGTCATTTGTCCAATTTTTCTTGGGTGAAAAATGGACCGAAGGACGCCAGGATTCCGTTGGGACCTGCGCAAAAACAGAAGTCAAAAGGAAAATACTAAGCCCGAGGGAAATGCAAAAATTCAATACGTTTTTCATCAATCGTCAAATAATACGCGTTTTTAAAATGAGGACTGAACCAATCCCCTAAATTGAAATAAGTTGAATGACCATCCAACGTAAATTCGATCGGATGATGTCGATGTCCAAATACATAGGCATCACAGGCCAAGCTTTGTTGGGCATCCAACTGAAAGCGCTCCCGAACATAGGCTAAAATAAAATCCGTTGCTGGATCAAATGGCACCTCGCCTGATTTTATTGTACTTGATTTACGTGTATTAGACCAAGCGTGCGCAAGGCGAACGCCTAGGTCAGGATGTAGGATTTTAAATAGAAATTGAGCCACAGGATGAACAAAAACCTGCTTAAGTATTTTATAGCCCACATCCCCTGGTCCAAGCCCATCCCCATGTCCCATGAATACCCGAAAGGATTTTTCGATGGTATGAAATTGAAACAAGGTAGGTTCACGATAAATCTTAGCTCCGATTTCCTTCTCTAAATAATCAAACATCCACAGATCATGATTACCCACAAAAATATGAATATCAATTCCTCGATCAGATAAATTAGCCAAGCGGCCTAAAAAACGAACATATCCTTTGGGAATAACTTCCTTGAACTCAAACCAAAAATCAAAAAGATCCCCTAATAAAAAGAGGACCGAACCATCTTGTTCAACTACATCCAACCAAGACAATAGGTGTAATTCTCGCTCCCGAGACTCATGATGCCCAGGAAATCCCAAGTGAAAGTCGGACGCGAAATAGGCCTTTTTGCCTTGTGGAATTTGTATCTCCTTCATCTTCATAAAAAAGGGTGGAATGACCACCCTCTATTTATTCTTTTGGCTTCGTGGTTCGTTTCCGAACTGGCTTTTTAACTTCTCCGTCCGCCTCATCCGCCGATTTTGCCTTGGCTGCTGGCTTACGAACTATTTTTTTCTTTTCAATCTCCGCTAAATCTCGTTCGTCTTTCGCATCCTTACGCTTCTTCTCGGTTTCCCCTTTGATAAATTCTTGATAAGATGTCAATTGCTCGAAAGGTCTTGGTCCTACTAATTCTTCCAAATCACTTTGAAAGAGGACTTCTTTTTTCAACAATTGTTCTGCTAAAATCGTCAATTTATCTTTCTTATCCTTCAATAAATTCTTCGTCCGCACATAGGCCTCCGCGATGATCTTACGAACTTCTTCGTCGATTTCCCGTGCCGTTTGTTCCGAATAGGGCTTGTTAAATTGGTATTCAGAACCTTTCGAGTCATAATAGGAAATATTCCCTAATTTCTCATTCATTCCGTACACCGTCACCATGGAATAGGCTAATTTAGTAATACGCTCCAAATCATTTTGCGCACCAGTAGATATTTTACCAAACATGATTTCCTCCGCCGCGCGTCCACCTAAGGTCACACACATTTCATCCATCAATTGCTCCGTACGGTATAAAAATTGCTCCTTTGGCAAATATTGGGCATATCCCAAAGCCGCCACCCCACGGGGTACAATGGACACCTTCACTAATGGATTCGCATGTTCTAAGAACCAACCCGCAATCGCATGGCCAGCCTCATGATAAGCAACAATTTTCTTCTCTAATGGCGAAATCAATTTATTTTTCTTCTCCAAACCTCCTATCACACGGTCCATCGCTTCTTGGAAATCATCCATATCCACGGCCGACTTATTGCGACGAGCCGCAATCAATGCAGCTTCATTACACACATTGGCAATTTCAGCTCCTGCAAAACCCGGTGTTTGGGCAGATAATTCTTTCGGATCTACTCCCTCCGCTAATTTCAAGGGCTTTAAATGCACTTTAAAAATCGCTTCCCGACCAATAATATCTGGCTTATCTATCGATATCGTCCGATCAAATCGACCCGGGCGCAATAAGGCAGGATCTAACACATCAGGACGATTTGTCGCCGCCATAATGATGATTCCTGAATCCGTGGCGAAACCATCCATTTCGACCAATAAACTGTTCAATGTATTTTCACGCTCATCATTCGAGCCTGGCATTTGACCACGACCCCGAGAACGACCAACCGCATCAATCTCATCAATAAAAATGATACAAGGCGCTTTTTCCTTCGCTTGCTTGAACAAATCCCGTACACGCGCTGCTCCTACCCCCACAAACATTTCCACGAAATCAGAACCGGATAAAGAGAAGAAAGGAACTCCTGCTTCCCCAGCAACCGCTCTCGCTAACAAAGTCTTTCCCGTCCCTGGAGGACCTACTAAAAGCGCACCTTTGGGAATTTTACCTCCTAAATCTGTGAACTTTTTAGGGAATTTTAAGAACTCAACAATCTCCTGAATCTCCTCCTTCGCCTCATCCAATCCCGCCACATCGTTAAACGTAGTTTTCACTTTGGATTCACCTTCATTTAGCGTAGCACGGCTCCGACCAATGTTAAAGATTTGGCCACCGGCGCCTCCTCCTCCGCCCATGCGGAAAAATAAGAAGTAAAAACTTAAGCCCATCAGAATGAAAAAGCCCCAGGTACCCAACCAATCCAAGGGGCCTGTACGCGTTTCCGGCGTAGCAAAAATGCGCTCATTTCGAGGGAAATCTTTTTGACGATCCTCTAAGAAATGCTCAAAACCTTCCTTTGAAATAATTGGAAACTCGAAATGAGGCCCCTGTTTTACCGCAACTAAGGCCTGAGGAGAACTTTTGAAATATTTAGGAACGAAGGAAGATTTTAAACTGATTTCAACCAATCGATCATTCACAATAGTCACAGACTCTACCTCTTTTTGAAGGATCATGGACTCAAATTGCTTCTGAGTAATCTCTTGCAAAGTTCTTTCCTTGGTGAAGAAAAACATACTAATCATCGCAATAGCAAGACCAATCACCATCCAACTCTGCATCCCACCCACTGGTTTTTTAGGTAATCGAGGGGGTAAACCTGACCGCTTATTGTTTTTAAAATTACTTCCTTGTTTTGCCATTGTGCTTGTTTGTAGATGGGAAGGAAACTTTAATTCCCAGTAAATAGTTCGCTTTCAAAAAAATAAAGATTTATTTAATCAGGAATGTTGGTAAACTCAGCATCGCCCCAAAGTTCCTCCAATTTAAAAAATGTGCGTTTGTCTTTTAAAAACACATGGACAATCACATCATAATAATCCATCAAAATCCACTCTCGATTCGCCTTACCCTCCATCGCACGTACATGAATCTTGCCTGATTCCCACACTTCCTTGTCCACAGAATCCGCAATAGCCTCAATTTGTGTGTCAGATGTTCCCGAACAAATCACGAAAAAATCCGTGAATGCATTGTTGACGCCCCGCAAGTCCATCACTACAATTTCTTGGGCTTTTTTCTCTTGCATTCCCTTGACCACCCATTGGACAATTTCTTCAGATGCATCCACCGCAGGTGTGACTTTTTTAGGACTTTTAGGCATATATGGTTTATAAACTAATTAAAATTAAATTTGTTCTTGTAACCCTAAAATTACAAATAAAAATTGAACAAATATCAAGCACCCACACGGTTCGTAGGCAAAAATTCAAAATATATCCCAACTTGTCCTTCGACGAATTCCCTGGGTTTTGAAGAAGCGCTTTCCGGTGAAATACCCGAAGGTTTCGCTTGGGTCGCCGGACATCAAAGTGCAGGCAAAGGTCAGCGAGGAAATCAATGGCTCGCCCAACCCAACCAAAACCTCCTCGTCTCCTTTTTACTTCAACCCGGACACGAAGCATTAGATCATCAATTTTACCTAAGCAAATCCATCGCCTTGGGCATCGTCCAAGGGCTGCAAACCTGGTCGCAACAACAATTCGGCGAAGAGCTACCATTGGCCATCAAATGGCCAAATGACATCTATTTAGCGGGCAAAAAATTAGGTGGAGCTCTCATTGAAAATAATTTCCAATCAGGCCGATGGGCCTTTTCAATTGTCGGTATCGGGCTGAATATCAACCAATTAGACTTCCATGATTTGCGCGCCATTTCGCTCAAAAAATATACCCAAGACCCTCAATCCATCGCCATCGAAGCCATTTTCCAAGCCATCTCCCAAGGCATCGAAAACGAGTACGAAAGATTCAAAAATCGGGCATTTCAGGATCTTGATAAGGACTATCACACGCATTTATTTCAACATATGACCGAGGCAACCTACGAGGATAAGGATGGAACTTTTCTAGGCAAGATTTTAGAAGTAAATGCACAAGGATTACTGTGCATGGAAAAAAACAATGCGCTAAAATGGTATGATTTAAAGGAATTATGTTTTATTTTTAAGGACATTTAATTTAGCACCTCGATCAACCAATATGCTCAGCAGCTATCATAGCAACCTAGAAAATTTTCTTCATTGGGTCTCTGAAAAACCAAATGACATTTTTTTAAAGCAACCCATCGGTCCTTCTTACATCGATTTTTCCTATCAAGAATCCGGAGTGATTGTCAAAAAAATTGCCAATTTCCTAAAAAACAACCTCAAAGACGGACCTAAGCATATTGGAATTTTATCAAAAAACTCATCTTATTGGATCTTATCTGATTTAGCTATTTCCTGTGCCGGGGCCGTTTCGGTTCCTTTTTATGCCACCCTGACAGGTCCTCAATTAAATCAAGTACTCGTTCACTCAGATTGTCAAATCCTGATCGTAGGCAAACTCGACAATTGGGAGGAAATGAAACAAGGGATCCCTCCGCATATCTTACTCTTGCACACACCTGAATCAGAGGCAAGCGAAGGTATATTTTGGGATAAAGTCTTACATGATTATCCTATGATCCCCAAGGCCCATATACCCAACCATGATGAATTAGCCACCATCGTTTATACGTCAGGCACCACGGGTTCGCCCAAAGGTGTCATGATTTCAAATAGCTCGATTGCCCAAGCATTAAATTTAGCTCGAGAAATCGCCTATTTAGATACGCCGAATACCCGATTTATAAGCTACTTACCCCTCTGTCACATCGCGGAACGAAATATCGTTGAGTTTGCCTGCATCGCTTCCGGAGGAACGATTTACTTTGTGGAAAACTTGACAACCTTTTCGCAGAATTTGGCCTCAGCCCGACCTACCCATTTTTTAGCCGTTCCTCGTATTTGGGCGAAATTTCAAGAAGGAATATTACAGAAAATCGGAGGCCAGAAAAAACTCAGCCTGCTTTTGAAAATTCCAATCCTCAGCGGATTGATCAAACAAAAAATCAAAAAAGGTCTTTGATTGGACCAGGCGATGCTGATGTTGACCGGCGCCGCTCCTATGCCACAAGCCTTGTTGGCGTGGTATCAAAAAATTGGATTCCAAATCCAAGAGGCCTATGGCATGACCGAAAATATGGGCATGAATACGCTAATGCCCCGCCATAAAATCAAATTAGGTACCGTGGGTATTAGCCATAAAAGCTGTGAAACCCGCATCCAAGCGGATACAGGAGAAATTCAGATGAAGGCTGATTATAATTCTTGGGGTTATTATAAAGAACCTGAGTTAACGGCTGAACTATTTGAGGACGGATGGTTAAAAACAGGCGATATGGGTAAGGTTGACGACGAAGGATATTTATCGATCGTCGGCCGGGTGAAGGATAATTTCAAAACCGCCAAAGGGCAATATGTGAGCCCGGCGCCCATTGAAAATATTTTATTGGTCCATCCCCTTATCGAACAATCCTGTGTCGTGGGAGTAAATTTACCGCAGCCCATCGCTTTATTGGTATTAAGTCAAGAAGGAAAAAATATGGATAAAGCCTTATTGATGAATGAATTAAATCAATTACGCCTTTCTATCCATCCCCATTTTAAAAATTACGAACACCTTCAGAAAATGGTTGTGCTTCAAGAAGAATGGACGGTAGAGAATAATTGCCTTACACCCACGCTGAAAATCAAGCGACCGCAAATTGAACAGGCCAATGCACACGTGTTCGAAACTTGGTATGCACATCCTGATACGGTAATTTTCGAATAATTTAATCACGCGCTGACGCGATAGTCTAAGCAAATGAGTAAATTGTGAGAATGCTAAATTTGACCCGATTTTTATTTGTTTTACTCCTTTGGGCAGTTTCTGTAGATCTATCAGCGCAATTCATGAAGGTCGACAGCATTCGCTTTAAAGGAAATGACAAAACCAAAAAAAGCATTTTATTTCGAGAACTTGATTTTGTGATTGGCGATTCCATCGAGGTAAGTTCCTTGGATAAACGAATCGAATACAATCGGCGTAAATTAATGAACACCAATTTGTTCATTTGGGTTAAAAGCGATTACCATCAATTGCCGAATGGCCACCTATCCATCAATTTCGAATTTTTAGAGCAATGGTACATTTTGGCTTATCCTGTATTCCAATTGGCCGACCGAAACCTCAATGATTGGTGGTCGCGTGGGCACTCCCTCGAACGCTCCATCTATGGGCTACATTTTATACATACTAATTTCCGCGGGAGGAATGAAAAGTTGGTTTTCAAAGCCGAAACCGGATTTACGAATCGACTTGATTTTTCCTATACGAATCCCTACATCGACAAAAAAAAGACCATTGGACTTAGCCTAAATGTTAGCTATGCGACTAATAAATCCATGCCCTATGCGACCATACGAGATACGCTAGCCTATATTACGAGAGAGAATGTCCTCCGTGAAAAATGGTCAGGTGGAATTGCGTTCAAGCGCCGGATTTGGTTTTATGATTTTCAAACCTTGGAAATCAAATATAATCACAGCATCGTTGCGGATACCATCGCCAAATTAAACCCAAGCTATTATTCCAATGGAAAAACAGAGCAGAATTTCGCCCAAATATCCTATACCTATTCCTATGATTTCAGGGATTTCGCGACCTATCCATTGCGAGGAAAAAAAATCGATTTGGGAATTTACAAATATGGTATATTACCTAGCGACCAAGTCAATTTTATGGAATTAACAGGTTCAGTAGCCTATTTTTTCGATTTAGGATCAAAGTTTTTCCTAAGCTCCCAAATCAAAGGCAAAGCTTCAATCGGCGGACAAATCCCTTATGCGAATCAGCGCGGGCTCGGATATGGAAGTGAATTAGTTCGAGGCTATGAATTAAATGTGATCGATGGAACCAGCTTTTTTTTAAATCGGAATACCTTCAAATTCCAATTGATGAATCGAATTTTCAAGCTTCCTTTTTTAGCCATCAAACAATTTAATCAGATACCCATTGCGATTTATCCGACAGCCTTTGTGGACTTCGCCTATGTGCAACAGTCTCAAAATGAATTCAAAAATTCCTTGGCCAATCGATGGATTTCTGGCGCAGGGCTGGGATTTGATGTAGTCACTTATTATAATTTGGTTTGTAAAATCGGGTTTCCGGTAACCAATGGAACGAAATTAGGGATGGTGATCGGAGTTGGAAGGGAGTTTTAAACAAAAAAATAAGCCGATTAAAAATCGGCTTATTTTTGAAATACCTAACCACTAATAATCTTAAATATTTTTAAAGCTTTGCAGCTAAGGAATCTATTCGAAGACAAATTTAATAGAATATTTTTTATAAGTTCGCCTTATACTGGCACGAATTTATATATTTTTGAAAATAAAATTAATGACTAATTTATGTTTCGGCTCTTAAAAATCCTTTTCCCCTTATTCATTTTTACTTTTGGCCAGATGGCCTGCCAGTCGAAAACAGAAAATTCTGATGGAAAAAACACGGGTCCTTCAGCCGCCGAACAAAAAACTCAAGAGGCTTGGAGTCAGAGTGGCGAAATCGTTCAAAAAATCACGCTTAGTCCGTCCCATATTATTCGAAATGTGGACTGGGGCCAATCGATAGAATCTATAGTTGAGAAATTGGAATTGTCTGAAAACCAGCCAGCTACGGGTAAATCGTTTACGCTTTATTTAGATAATAGCGATTTGAACTTTGCGGACATTACCTACATTCCTGATGCAAAAAATAAAGTAAAGGAAATCGATGTAGATGTGTTTTTAGAAGAAAATGATCAGGTGTTGGAGCTAATCGAACGTTTCCAAACGTATTTGAATGCCAAAATAGGCCCTTCAAAAACCGAGGGCAAGAAAATACAATGGGGGCCCAAACAAAATACCCAAGTTACTTTGGAGGATGTGAGTACCGCCAAAGACCCGGGCATTAAATTAATTTTCAAGCAAGTTCCTTAAACTTTCCAGACCCAATTGCGCGTGTCTGCCACTTCGCCTAAGCGAATTTGGTTAATCTCGGTAAATACTTTGGCTGAAAAATCACTGTCTTTTCGGGCAGGTAATTCATAATCTTTTCCTTCAAAACCGATGATTTGAATCGGGGCGATGACAGCCGCTGTTCCTGCGCCAAAAGCCTCAGTCACAGATCCTGAAGCGATACCCTCCACTAATTCTTTCACGGAAATAGGTCTTTCTTGTACATCCAATCCCCAGTCTTTGGCGATTTGAATGACCGTTTTACGGGTTACGCCATCTAAAATCGTATCGCCTGTTGGGGCTGTCACTAAAGCGCCGTTCACGATAAACATCAAATTCATAGTTCCGGCTTCCTCCACAAATTGGTGCGTGGCGGCATCGGTCCAAATGATTTGGTCATATCCATCTTGAATGGCTTGTTGGGTCGGATACAAAGAACCCCCATAATTCCCAGCGTTTTTGGCAAATCCAACCCCACCCTTTGCTGAGCGGATATATTGTGTTTCCACACGTACTTTTAAAGGTTTCGCATAGTAGGAACCTACGGGGCAATTGAAAATAATAAACTTATAAGTCGTCGAAGGCGTAACACCCACGTATTCATCTGTGGCAAACATAAAAGGACGAATATATAGGGAGCAACCTTCTTCTTGAGGCACCCAGGCCTTATCTATCTCCAATAGTTTTTTCAAACCCCCTAAAAAAATCTCCTCCGGAACCTCGGGCATACACATACGATGAGCTGATTTATTAAAGCGCTTTAAATTTTCCTCCGGACGAAAGACCAATACATCTCCTGAAGCCGAACGATATCCTTTCATCCCTTCAAAAATTGCCTGCCCATAATGCAATGACATCATGGCGGGTTGATAACTTAGAGGGCCATACGGCTGTATGTTCACACTTTGCCAGGCTCCGTCGGCATATTCAGCGACCAACATATGGTCCGCAAAGCTGCGCCCAAAGGATAATTGTTTAAAATCTACTTGGTCAATTCTTGACTTAGCAATCGGATCAAATGTGATTTGCATAGGTTTTGTTTTTTATTTACCTGAATTCCAAGGAATCTCAGGAATGCCTAATGTGTGATGTAAATAACGACACATCATGAATAAGTAATCAGAAAGTCGATTTAAAAATGCAATCGACGTATCATAATCTGTTTTTTTAGCGTCCTGTACCCAGCGGATAAGGCTACGTTCTGCGCGCCGACAAACCGTCCGCGCAATTTGTGCCTTCGCGATCGTGTCATGACCTCCTGGAAGAATAAAAAAGCGCATAGGCGTTAATTGTTCGTCCATTTCGTCAATCATCTCCTCCAAACTTACAATGTCGTGCAACGAAATCAATTTCATGTTCCCCAATGAATCCGATGAGTCGCTCGCCACATGGGCGCCGAGTACGAAGAGGCTAGATTGAATACTTGTTAATTTTGCCGCTAATTTGGCGTCAACATGACAAATTAATAGCCCCAAATGGCAATTTAATTCATCAATATCGCCGATCGCATCCAACCGAACATCCGATTTAACAAGACCCAGCCCATTGGCCAATCTCGTAAAACCTTTATCTCCATTTTTGGTATAGATGCGCATGATTTGAAAATTTAAAAGAACACAAAAATACTTTTTTCAGCCTTGAAAGCAAATAATTAAATTAAATATCCAATTAATCAGGGAAATAAAATAAACATTAGGTCAATCGAGAATTCAAAACTAATTTTGTGGACAATTTTACAACTATGTCGATCGATCATTTTCTTTCTCGGGTATGGCGCATCATTTCCTTAATTGGACTTGGGGTTTCCTTATTATTTATCTATCGAGGTTTACCAGACCCCGCGGCGGTGCATTTTGGAGAAACGGGTCGGGGCGATGGATTTTTACCAAAAGAAGAAATATTTTATCTAACGGCGGCTTTAATTACGATTTTGAATGTGTTAGCACTCCTGTTAATTAAGGTTGTCGATAAAATCCCTTCCGAAAAATTAGGCTTTTTATTTCAAGCTTTTCAGGATAAAGGCGCTACCGTGGTAAAAAAAATGATCATCAATTGGCTTCACCTGTTGCCTGCCCTCATTAATACTTTTTTGATTCTCGTTTTAAGAACCTTGCTTTTACTAAATGACCAAAGAACCTTTGATCAAGATTTTGGATATGTGCCCATGATTGGTATCATCTTTTTATTGCTTTGGCTCATTTACCTACCTATTCGTTTATTTAGTTTGAACAAATTTACGGAGGAGGAATGATTAAGGGCATGCCGAATATACCTATTCAGGCCTTCGATTATCCATTGCCTGAGGAAAAAATCGCTTTATTTCCCACGAAAAATCGGGATGAATCCAAATTATTAGTTTATCAAAATTCCCAAATACAGCATCGCTCATTTGTGGACCTACCCTCGCTCCTGCCCAAGGATAGTCTATTGATATTTAATAATACGAAAGTAATTCCAGCACGTATCGCTTTGCAAAAACCCTCGGGGACGGCGATAGAATTGTTTTTATTAAAACCTATGCAGGCGCATGAGGCGACTCAATTGGCCATGGAAACGGAAGCGGAGGTCATTTGGAATTGTCTGATTGGCAATAAAAAACGGTGGAAAGCTGAGGAAACGATAGAGAAAAAGATCAAACTCGGGGAAAAGGAATTGCTTCTACGGTTCAATTGGTTTGATCGCGAAGCAAATCAAGTACGAATTCAATGGGATGAATCCATTTCTTTTGCCACCCTATTGGACGCTATTGGTAAAATCCCCTTGCCACCTTATATGCCTAGAGAGGTAGAAGAAGCCGACAAGGATCGTTACCAAACGCTATTTTCAAAAGAATTGGGTGCGGTGGCGGCGCCGACGGCCTCTTTGCATTTTTCAGAAAACATTATGGCGGAATTGGGCCAAAAAGGGATTCAAAAAACCTTTTTGACCTTACATGTGGGTGCGGGGACGTTTATGCCTGTCAAAGAGGAGAATGTAGAAAATCATCCGATGCATCGGGAACAAATGATTTTCAGTCACGCGCAAATTGAAAATTTACTGGCACATCGGGGGTCATTTATTCCGGTGGGTACGACGGCGCTTAGGGCTTTGGAAAGTTTGTATTGGTCGGGGGTGTATTTGTTGGAACAAGGAGACATCCCACTTGGAGGATTTATTTTGCCAAAAGAATTCGCTTATTTATTTCGAAAAAAAGAGAAATCTAAAGAAGAGGCATTGGAGGCGGTCCTTAGGTTTATGGTCAAAAAAGGCTTGGAGGATTGGATGATGGAAACAGAATTATTGATCATGCCGGGCTATCGTTTACATTTTTGTGATGCCTTGGTCACGAATTTTCATCAGCCGAAGTCGACCCTTTTGGTTTTGGTTTCCGCTTTGATTGGGGATGCGTGGAAAGATGTTTACCGGGAGGCTTTGGAAAATAATTATCGCTTTTTAAGTTATGGCGATGCGAGTATCTTATTTAATGTTAAATTTGCGGTATGAGTAATTTTATTGAAGAATTGCGGTGGCGTGGCATGCTGCAGGACATGATTCCTGGATTAGAGGATCAATTAGCGAAGGAAATGACGGTGGCTTATATTGGATTTGATCCAACGGCTCCTAGTTTACATATAGGTAATTTGGCAGCGATTATGTTGTTAAAGCATTTTCAATTGGCTGGTCATAAGCCGATGGCCCTGGTGGGTGGTGCGACAGGGATGATTGGGGATCCTTCAGGAAAGAATGCGGAGCGGGAATTTTTGTCGGAGGAAACCTTGCGTACGAATCAAATTGGGATTCAACATCAATTAGAGAAGTTTTTGGAATTTCATGCGGGGGCGAATTCGGCCGAGGTGGTCAATAATTATGATTGGTTTAAGGATTTTAGCTTTTTGGGCTTTTTGCGGGAGGCGGGTAAATTCTTGACGGTAAACTATATGTTGTCGAAAGATTCGGTTCAAAAGCGATTGGAGACGGGATTATCGTTTACTGAATTTTCTTATCAATTATTGCAGGGCTATGACTTTTACCATTTGTACAAAACGAAGAATGTGCGATTACAAATGGGGGGATCGGATCAGTGGGGAAATATAACGACGGGGACGGAGATTATACGGAGAAAAGAGGGTCGGGATGAGGATTCGGAGCGGAGTGCTTTTGCGTTGACGACGCCCTTGGTGACAAAATCGGATGGGAGTAAATTTGGTAAATCGGAATCGGGCAATGTGTGGTTGGATGCAGAAAAAACGACGCCATATCAGTTTTACCAGTTTTGGTTGAATGCTGCGGATGCGGATGCTCCACGATTAATACGTGTGTTTACTTTGTTTACGAAGGAGGAAATTGAAGCCTTAGAGGAGACGCATGCGGAGGCGCCACATTTGCGGATTTTACAGAAGGCATTGGCGGAAGAGGTGACGAGTCGGGTGCATGGGGTAGCCACGACGCGTTTGGTGATAGAGGCTTCGGCATTATTATTTTCAAAAGATGCGGTGGAATTATTGGAACAGGCAACGGTAGAATTGGTTGCGCAATTGCCAATTTATCGGGTTTCGGCGGAAAATTTGGCTCAATGTATGAATCTGACGGATTTACTTAGTGTGGGTTGTGAGTATTTGGTTTGTAGTTCTAAAGGAGAGGCGAGAAAGGCAATTCAAGGGAATGCGATTAGTATAAATAAGGTTAAAGTACTTGATCCTCAAGCGAGTATTCCGACGGATAAGATTCGGGGGAAATATGTGTTAGTCGGAAACGGCAAGCAGAAGAATTACATCTTTGAGATTTAATTTCAAATATCTCAAAAAATTTAGACCTTATATTTGGACAAAATAAATAAAGCGTGCATCTTTGCACTCCCATTAGCTGACAAGCAAGATTGTTAGTACGAGGTTGGATAAAAAGCGGGGTGATTTAGGTCACCAGAATGAGCGGGTTGCTTGTTTAGTTTTTTTGAAGGCGCAA
>CAIVPF010000131.1 GCA_903907745.1 uncultured Cytophagaceae bacterium
AAATGCTGTTAACAGAAGCAGAGCATATCAATAGCTTCAAGGCTTTATTGAAACAATAACTACACATGTCAAGATATTTTCTGGAGGTTTCTTATAAAGGAACTAAATACGCCGGCTTTCAAATACAGGACAATGCAAACACCATACAATCAGAAGTAGAAAGGGCGTTGGGTATCTATTTTAGGGAGCGCATATCCTTAACGGGATCATCAAGAACAGACGCAGGGGTGCATGCAGCACAAAACTATTTTCATTTCGATTGTGTTGAAAAAGATGAGGCAGCTATAATAGCATCTGTGTATCATCTCAATGCGATACTACCTTCAGATATCGTGATTAAATCAATAAAATCTGTGTCGGATACAAAACATTGTCGGTTTGATGCGAAAAGCAGATCATATCAGTACACGATATATCAATCCAAGGATCCCTTTTTAGCGGACAGGGCATATTATTTTCCTTATAGAATAGACATCGAACAATTAAATCAGGCGGCAGCCGTTATTAAGGATACAACCCATTTTGAGGCATTTTCGAAAAGGAATGTACAGGTTAAGACATTTACTTGTACTATAACAGAAAGTGAATGGAAGCAAGAAGGGGAGTTGTTGATTTATCGGGTAAAAGGGAATCGATTTTTAAGAGGAATGGTAAGAGGATTGGTTGGAACGATGTTGAAAGTTGGCACGGGTAAAATAAATCAGGAAGATTTCTTTGCGATTGTGCAATCGAATGATGTTTCAAAAGTTGATTTTTCTACGCCAGCTCATGGACTAATATTAATGAAAGTGGACTACTAACCCGCATGGTTGTACTAAAATAGAAAAAAACTTTTCAAGATTAAAATCTGCTGAAATGCTTATTATCATTGATTTTCAATGAAATAAAAAAAGCAAACTTCAAAAAAAGAAAAGAAATTCTTTAAAAATATTTTGACAGCAAAGTATATGCCCCTATCTTTGCCGTCCGCTTTTA
This sequence comes from uncultured Cytophagaceae bacterium, assembly GCA_903907745.1. Taxonomy (GTDB): domain Bacteria; phylum Bacteroidota; class Bacteroidia; order Cytophagales; family Spirosomataceae; genus Aquirufa. The sequence goes on from CAIVPF010000131.1 coordinate 976, forward strand.
AAAAGAGGGAAGTTCTAAGACACGAGGGAGTAAAAAAATCGAAAAAATATTTTTAAAAAAATAAAAATAAATTTGGTTGATAAAATAACTGCCCTTACCTTTGCACTCCCAATCAAAAAAAGGGATGTTTTTCAAGAGTGAAAAACATGCGAATTGAAAGAATAGAAAAAAAATATTAAAGGCTTAATAGCGAAAAATTCGAAAGGGTTTTTAGTGAAAAAAGCTGAAGATCTTTGAAAGTTTGGAAACAGCAGCAAATCAATAAAATGATTACAAAAGGTAATGTTAGCGCAAATATTAATTTAGAATTTGACGTTAATTTCCAATGAAATTACACAGTCAGATTAAACAACTCATTTACAATGGAGAGTTTGATCCTGGCTCAGGATGAACGCTAGCGGCAGGCTTAATACATGCAAGTCGAGGGGCAGCGCGGGTAGCAATACCTGGCGGCGACCGGCAAACGGGTGCGGAACACGTACGCAACCTTCCCAAAACTGGGGAATAGCCCTCCGAAAGGAGGATTAATACCCCGTAACACAACGAAGAGGCATCTCTTTGTTGTTATAGCTCCGGCGGTTTTGGATGGGCGTGCGGCTGATTAGGTAGTTGGCGGGGTAACGGCCCACCAAGCCTGCGATCAGTAACTGGTGTGAGAGCACGACCAGTCACACGGGCACTGAGACACGGGCCCGACTCCTACGGGAGGCAGCAGTAAGGAATATTGGTCAATGGACGCAAGTCTGAACCAGCCATGCCGCGTGAAGGATGAAGGCCCTCTGGGTTGTAAACTTCTTTTATCTGGGACGAAAAAAGGGGATTCTTCCTCA
>CAIVPF010000132.1 GCA_903907745.1 uncultured Cytophagaceae bacterium
GCTGATTTTTTCAATTCGTCCGTCGGCCAATAAGACGTCCATCGGCCGAATTAACCCTTCATTCACCAACAAAGTATTAACGAGCAAATATTTTTTCATTTGACAGATGCACGCTCTAGGCGATCATTTATGGTGCGGCCTAAACCTTGGTCTGGGAGTCTTTCCACAATGATTAAATCCAAGCCCATTTGTTCCATTTGATGTAAGTATTTAAACAAATTTCGGGCCGCTTCTTGTAAGCTACTAGTAGGAGCTAAAACCCGATTAATATGTACCTTTTGACTTTCAATTTTAACCTCATCATACCATAATATCCCTACTTTTTTTTCTTGTACCGCACTTAACATGAATAGGGGCTCATAGGTCACAATTAAGTCGCAGATGGGAGAATAATGTTTTTTATTTCTTCCTGGGGAATTGGGCGACTCGGAATGTGACGTGCGGTTCAAAATTCGTCCTACCTGTCTTTCGATATCGCTCACAGAAATGGCCCCGTGGCGTAACAAAACGACTTCGTCTTCTTCAAAGGATAGGATCGTAGATTCCAGGCCGGCGGTACATTCTCCCCCATCTAAGGTGTGAATATCAGGAAAATAAAAATCTACTTGTTGGGCGCTTGTCGGGCTTATTCGATTATATGGATTTGCGCTTGGGGCCGCTAAAGGGAAAGCTAATTTTTCCAATAACTGCAAGGCAATGGGGTGATTGGGAATCCGAATCGCAACCCTGGGCTGGCTAGCCGTGACCGCATCTAACACATGTGCTTGTTTAGGCAAAATGAGGGTTAAGGATCCCGGCCAAAAATATTTTGCCAAATGTTCCGCCTTGGGCGGAAAAAACTTCACCAAATCCCTTGCGTGTTCATAGCTAGGCACATGAACAATGAGGGGATTGGAATTAGGTCTATTTTTGGTTTGAAAAATTCGGGCTATTGCCTGTTCGTCAAAAATGTTTGCCGCCAAACCATAAACGGTTTCCGTGGGAAGGCCGACGATTTCCCCACGAGTCAAACATTCCTGAATGAATTCAATATCCGTTGTTATCATCTTTCTTAAGGATTACAATAATCACAAAACATAGGGTCTTCCATTTTCTTTAATCCTGGATTGATTTCCAAAGTAGTGTAATTACATTTCGAACATGTATAAATGAAGCTTTGTATGGAATGAGTTGGCATAGCACAATTTGAACAAATTAAACCCCTTAACACATCGGTGATGGAAAAGCCGGGCGTATGACATTTGGGACAGCAATGGTTCATTTTGACAATTAGCTTTTCGGTTAATTCGGCAATCGCCTGCATTCTACTGGGATTGTGCATCGCGCGCATATCCGTTTCCAAATAACAGGTGCCAAAGTTTTGTAAAAACCAATTTATGCGATCTTTAAGCTGCTTTTCATCATGAATTGCTTTTTCTATTAGCGAAATGTCGTTGGCGCTTTTTCTTAGGATGAGTCCATGTGAGGGGAATTGGGCATGCGTTAAAAAATCCGCCACATTGGTTTCGGCAGTGATCGTTAATGAGGAAAAATTGGTTTTTGGGCTGAGCAGTTTAACCTTAATTTCAAGATCATTTTTTCGATCCATGAGCACTAATATTTCTTCTCCTGCAGGAAGAAAAAAGAAATCCGGATGAGGGCCAAAGGACCCTTCGGATCCGATGGCTAAATCAACTTGACATACACCCAACCCCAAAATGCATTTATGCCTAGCTGCCTCAACCGGAATTTCTGTTCGTTCAATTTCACCAGAAAATGTGCCGAACAAATCAGTGTCTAATTTGTCCGTTGTTACGTATTCCATACCAAAGGCTTTTTCCAAAGCAGGCCCGATCACGGATTCCTTTTTATGTTTCGTGGCAATCACCACTTTTCGCCCCTGGAAAAACGAGGTTTTATCCATGAATGATTTGAAAAAACAAAGGCATTCCCATCGTGATGTTAAACGGAAAAGTAAGCCCTAATGCCATGGGGATATAAATTCCCGGATCAGCTTTGGGGGCCACTAAGCGCATGGCGGCAGGTACAGCAATGTAAGACGCGCTTGCCGCTAGCACAGCGAAAACTAATCGGTTGCCTTCGTCGCTTGTTAACCACTGACTTGCAAAAGATACCCAGCAACCATTAAAAATAGGCATCAAAATAGCGAACAAAAATAGAAATGGCCCTTGCTTTTTAAAGGCCTTTAATCGACTCGCGGCGAGCATGCCCATATCCAATAAAAAGATGGCAAGAAATCCTTTAAAAATATCCGTTGTAAAATGCTTAATGCCAATCGACTGTGAGGCGTCGGAAACAAAACCAATCAATAAACTTCCAAAAATCATCAGCACACTTCCATTCGTAACCGCGTGTTTTAAGGCGTCTTTCCATTGGCTTGATTCCCCGATTTTCGCTTCCGAAGCGGACGGAAACATATTCATAAGAATCACGCCCATTATAATTGCCGGGAATTCCATCGAGGCCATTACGGCCACCATTTCCCCGCCAGCTTTCAAATGATTCATTTCTAAAAAAGCAATAGCCGAGACGAAGGTCACCGCGCTTACCGAACCATAAGAAGCGGCAATAGCCCCTGCGTCGATGGAATTCAATTTGATTTTTAAAATGAAAAAGGAGTAAATCGGAATAATGAAGGCTAAAAGCATACCAAAAATTAAGCTCATAAGCACCTCCTTCGTGATACCAGAGGCTGCTAATTCCGTTCCCCCATTAAACCCAATCGAAAACAATAAGTACAAGGAAATAAAACTTTTGGAGGCGGCAGGAACTTCCAAATCACTTTTTACAAATTTTGCCAACATGCCAAGCATGAAAAAAAGCAAAGTTGGATTCGTTACATTGAATATAAGAAGGTCAAAATTAATCATCCCATGAATCCTGTTAAAAATTTTGCCTAAAATACGCCAAAGAGAATGGCGATATTGGTTTACAAAATAACAGTCAAATTTTTGATAATTTTTATTTAAGTTTACAA
>CAIVPF010000133.1 GCA_903907745.1 uncultured Cytophagaceae bacterium
AGCAATTCATTAACTTTACGCGCTACAAATCAGAATTCCACATGCGTAACGCTCGGTTTTTTTTCCTGCCTGCCTTGGCCACTTTGATTGGCCTAGTCGCTTGCGTCAAAGAACCCGATTACAGTATGACCCCGGCCATCACGTTCGAATCCATTCAGAAAATTACCAAGACAAGTAATGATGGGTTTGGAGGAAAGGCTAAAATCGATTCGGTAATCATGAGTGTTCGCTTTGAGGATGGCGATGGCGATTTAGGCATTACGGCTGCTGAGATCAAGGCGAATAGCAAATACAAGGATTTTCGAAATTTTGAAGTGGATGTATTGATCCGGAAAAATGGGAAATTTATTCCTATTACCTTCAGTCCGAAATTAGGGGGATTAATGAATTTTCAATTTAGGCCAGATCAAAAACCGGGTCCTATCGAAGGTTCAATCGCCTATTCCACCCAATTCGTATATGCGTTTTACAAGGGATATTCGCCCTTATTTACCGAAAAAAACGACACGCTTAAATTTCAGATTTACATTCGCGATAAGGCATTCCATCAAAGCAATACGGTGGAAACGGATCCCATCGTTATTTTTCAATAGAATTAAAGTTTAGTTAATTTCTTATAAATCCGAACGTTTAGCCGATACATGTACATCCGCTGATCCTTTTCATCCGTTTGCACGTCCAAAATTTTCTTTTCCTGAAAGAGTAAACCTAGGGCTTTAGAGAAGTTTTCGATGAGTTTGGAGCGGAATTGCCTTTGGGATTCCGGGGAACTTTTATGCTTTCCAAAAAAGGAGATGATTTGGTGCCCATTCACAAAACCATTTGTGTAATTCAGGAGGAGAAAATTCAAGAGCTGGCGCTCGTTTTCCCCGAGCAGATAATCTAATTGCTTTTTTAATTTCCGCCTTTTGAAAAAATTGATAAAATAATAAGCAAAACCAAAAAGGATAATAAAAATTCCGACAGCAACTACTTTCAGTAAGCGAACATACCAAGGCACATCAAAAGCGGAACCTAGGTATTCTGATTCTGCCAACAAATCTTTAATATTAATTCCCTGAGTCTTTCCATTGAGATTTGGATTAGGGGAGGCAACATGCGTCCAAATTAAGGAATCCTTGCGAACATGTAGTGCATTTTCAATCCCGCTATTAATCGAGAGGTCATTGATAAACACGCGGTGTGGATTTTTCCATTGATACACTTTGTAACCATCCAACACATCGATGATGTACATCGCATCAAAATTAAAGGACTTATAGGTGCGGTCAACGAGAAATAAATAACGATCATTATTGATGAAATGTTTAGACAAATCCTGCAAGAGGTAATTTTTTAATAATTCCAGGTTAATTTCTCCTACAATTTTAAACTTTTTTTGATCGAAGTTGTACTCATACACGTGCCAATCTGTGTCCCGCTCGGGTTTATTCTCGGTGTCATTTAATTCGACATTCGCCATCGTGATGAAGCGATCCTTTTTGGGAAAATAGGCGGAAGGGCTCATGTTGATGGACTTGGGGATGTCTCCTGTGGCAGAAATACTACGCCATTCGCCATTTGTAAAATCATATTCTGTCAGAATATTTGAAGAGCGCCAAAAGCCATAACCGCCGAAGGAATACAAAACTCCTTTACGTTGAAATTGAAAGGCCAAACAATTCGCCCCGCGGAAATAGGTTTTGTCCAGGCGCTTAATATGAAATTTATATCGATCCCATTCATAAACCTGCCCCGTACAATTAATCATTAAATAACTAATTCCAAGTTTCGAGCTGGTCACTTCTACGGCGCCAAAAATATTCGTAAATAAATCAGATCGATTAACCCCCTCCTCTGTAAAATGACCTTTTAAGGCCCAAGGGCCAAAATCATTTTTTTTGAAAACCTCTCCGGTCGTAAAATCTAAACGAACAAATTCTTTGCTTTGCTCCTCCTGCCACGCCATCATTTGGGCGCTAGCTTGAGTTGCCAGGGCAAGAAAAAATACCAAAAAATAGATTTTAAATTTCTTCATGAAATCAATTCGCAACCCAAAAATGCACTTTTTTTAGAAATAATAAGACCCATACCCGCAAATTGCCTACATTTTTATACCAAAAAATTAAACAAAAAAGGCTAATTTTGTGCTTTGACCCTATAGAAATACCTAAGATGACACTACACCGAGAAGGAAAAAACTTATTAATGATTGCTCTAATTATCGTTTTAGCGATCAATTCCCTAGTAGCCTATTTCTTTCCCGATCAAGTGTACCTACGTGAAGGCGTCGTGATTATCACCGCTCTTTTTTACTTAATTATTTTACAATTTTTCCGGGTGCCAAAACGCGTGACGGAAATCAATCCGAAACACATCATCGCACCGGCCGATGGCAAAGTGGTCGTGATCGAGGAAACCGTGGAGAATGAATATTTTAAGGGGCCTCGCCGACAAATATCCATTTTCATGTCTCCCCTCAATGTGCACGTGAATTTCAATCCCATTTCTGGCATTGTATCCTATTTCAAATACCACCCAGGTAAATTTTTAGTGGCCTGGCATCCAAAATCCAGTACAGAAAATGAACGCACGACCTACGTCGTAAAGGAT
>CAIVPF010000134.1 GCA_903907745.1 uncultured Cytophagaceae bacterium
ATGATTTGCTCCGCATGTTCCATGGCGCGCGCAAGGGTTTCATTGTCCCTCAGGCGTAAATCTGTCGTCAACCAAACAAGTGCTCTTTTCATTATAATTCATGAATCTGTTCCAGATAGAAACGGGCTTGTTGCAATATTCCCGCTTTCACCTCCGGATTCATTTTTTTCCACATTGGGTAAACCATGCCAATGCGCGGATTGTTTCCCAATAGCCCCTCGTGTTTGTCAAAAAAATGCCAATATAAACTATTAAATGGACAGGCTTTGGGGCCAATTTTTTGGTTTGCATCATAAAAACAGCTACTACAATAGCTTCCCATTTTTTTCATATAGGCAGCCGAACTGACGTAGGGTTTAGTGCCGACGATCCCACCATCCGCAAACTGGCTCATACCTCGCGTATTCGTCATTTCCACCCATTCGATGGCATCGATATAAATTCCTAAATACCAGGCATCCACCTCATCCGGGTCGACCCCAGCAAGAAGCGCGAAATTCCCGGTGACCATTAAGCGTTGGATGTGATGGGCATACCCGACTTGTAAGGATTGTTGGATCGTATGCTTCAAACAATTCAGAATGGTTTTCCCGGTCCAAAACCATTCTGGTAATGGGTTTTTATGGTTGAAATAGTTTAATTGGGCAAAGCGTGGCATCTCTAAGAAATAGATGGCGCGCATGTATTCTCGCCAACCGAGAATCTGCCGAACAAATCCTTCCAGCTGCGAATACGTCACCTTCCCCTTCGAGTTTTCGTAGGTTTCAATCGCCTGATCAACGACTTCTCGAGGCGAAATTAATTTCAGGTTCATTGAAAAAGAAATTCGCGCATGGTAGAGCGACCATTCTCCGGGTGCCATCGCATCCTGAAACCTCCCAAAAAAACATAAACAATGTTCAAGGAAATAGTCGAGTAAGCTCAAAGACTGCGCGCGTGAAATCGGCCACATAAATTGGCCCGCCTCCACAAACCCAATCGTTTTTATCCCCGCTTCCTTTATTTCGGATTCAATATCCCGTAGGTCATTGGTAAAAACATAAGGCGCGGGCGGGCGGTGATTTTTGGGTAATTTTTCCCGATTATCCTTATCAAAATTCCATTGACCCAGCCAAGGCTGCCCCTCCGCATCCACCATCAATCGATGTTTTTTCCGCATATGCCGGTAAAACGTTTCCATCAAATAGGTCTTTTTGCCCTTAAAAATAGCCTGAAATTCCTCCGGTGAACTATAAAAATGCTCGGATTCGAAACGGGTATGTTCGATGGTCAACTTCCCCACAAAATCCTCCAAATGCGCATTCACTCGAAATTCATCCGCCTGCATATATTCAAAACGGGTAAATCCATGTGCAATGATTAATTGATTACAATTTTCATCAAAACGCTGGGTATTGCCAGGGTCTTGGATACGGATATACTCAAGGTGATGACCTAGTGCGCGCAGCTCCTCAGCGAAATTTCGCATGGACGCAAAAAAACCGAGGACTTTTTGGATGTGATGGCTGGCATAATCGCTTTCGGAGCGAATTTCCATCATGATGTAGCAGATGGAATCGTCGACCTGTTGGAACCAAGAATGCTGATGGTTCAATTGATCCCCTAAAATAAGTCGCAAGGTTTTGGCGGTGCTTGGAATCACGATTTGGGTTTTTGACTCCGACAGGAATCGCTACAATATTTCACCATATCCCAATTTTTCTCCCACTTTTTACGCCAAGTAAAAGGTCGCTGGCAGCTAAGACAAATTTTAACGGGTAAATTTTCTTTTTTTACTCCACGCATGAATCAGGAATTTGAAAGGAAACGGCCAATATCCCGAATTTGTTTAAAATAATAACCGGGAGATCATGGCCTTTAGCTTCCCCACTCCAAATAAAGCAAGGCAATCGCCGCCACGGACATGATGATCAATGCCATAAACCCCAACAGATTCGTCATTCGGCCATTCACAAGAGAGCCCATGATCACGGGGTTATTTGAAATATGTAAAATGATTCCGATTAAAACGGGAGCTGTAATCCCATATAAAATCGCGGTATAAATGAGGGCTTGGATCGGTGAAATACCAATATAATTCAGGGAAAGTCCGAGTAAAAGCGAAATGGCGATGATGGTGTAAAAGCCTTTGGCCTCATGGAATTTTTTATCGAGCCCTTGTTCCCAACCAAAAGTCTCCGTAAAAATATAGGAAAGTGCGCCGCTCAATACCGGAATCGCGATCAAACCCGTGCCGATAACGCCCACCGCAAATAATAAATATGCCAAATCGCCAGCCAAGGGTTTTAATGCCATGGCGGCCTGCTCGACGGTGTCGATTTGATGAATGCCCGATTGATACAACACGGTGCCGGTCGTCAAAATAATGAAATACATCACAAAGCCTGAAAAGCCCATCCCGAAATCCACATCCTGCTCCATTTCGTGGATGATTCGTTTGTTCACCATCAAATGGCTTTTCTTATGTTTCATCTCTTCCACTTCCACGGAAGCCTGCCAAAAAAACAAATAAGGTGAAATCGTCGTCCCTAAAATCCCCACCAAAATGGCCATGAACTCTTTGGTAAATTCGATGTGCGGGATCAAGGTCGACTGAATGATTTTGCCAAAATCCTGATGATATAAAAAAGGAACCACAAAATACACGAGCATCACGATGCACAAATATTTCAACACGGACGCAATTTTCCGGTAGGGTAAATAAATGATTAAGCCCAACAAAAGCACCGTAAAAAAAACGGAGAAAAACAGGGAACTGATCGATGGAAATAACAAATTCCCCACGGCACCCATCCCCGCAATGTCCGCTCCGATATTCATCACGATAGCCGGAAAACTAAAAAGTAGCATCAGATACAAAATGGGACGGGGATAATGTTTTTTGAGGGTTCCAGTGAGACCTTGCTGGGTGACTAAACCGATCCGCGCGCACATTTGCTGGATCGCCGCCATCAGCGGAAAGGCCAAAATCGAGGTCCAAAGCGTACTGAGCCCAAAAGCCGCCCCTGCCTGTGAGTAGGTGGCGATGCCGGATGGATCGTCGTCGCTCGCACCGGTCACCAGGCCAGGGCCGAGGAGTTTCCAGAAACGAGCCAGTCGGCTCGAAAATGATTTAGGTTCTTTCATGCGAAGCAAATATAGGTCAATTAGCCTTGGAAGATTTTTCAATTTCTAATTTTTCTGTAATTTGCCCTCATGACACATGAAATGATCCATAGCCTTTGGTTTGA
>CAIVPF010000135.1 GCA_903907745.1 uncultured Cytophagaceae bacterium
CAAAGGGCAGGAGGATTGAAAGAAAACGCTTTTTTAGATCGTCTTACCATTGAAAGAATTAATGAGGATTTAAGTCCGGTTAATTTATCAGTCAATTTACGAGAAGTCTTAGCTGGTCGCGCTAAAGATGTTAATTTAAAGCGGGAAGATAAAATTACAGTTTATAGTATATTTGATTTACGCGAAAATTATACCGTAACGATTCGTGGTGAAATTAATTTGATGAAGGAAAAAGCTTCTATTGAAACTTCGAAAGCTCCTACTAAATTAGAAGCACAGCAAGAAGCGCAAAATTCACTCCTTACTAATTTAGAGGTGGATGCAGCAGGGAAGGGTCCTCAAAATGATTCTGAAAATTCTAATTTAAAATTAGTGTTACCGTATGTAGAAAAAATGACCGTTGAGGATATTATTTTAAAATCCGGCGGTTTAAAAGAATCGGCTGCCACAGGCTTTGTGGAGATTGTACGACGGAAGAAAAATATTGGATTAGACAATCCTGATTTGGTTAATTCTCAAATTGCAGAAATAATACGTTTTTCTATTTCCAAAAATCTTTCTTTAGACAAAAACGCTTCTACTTTTGAATTGCTACCATTTGATGAAGTATTTGTTCGTTCTTCGCCTAATTATGAAATTCAGCAATTTATCTCCATCAGGGGTCAAGTATTATTTCCGGGTGTATATGGTATCGAGAAAAAGGATCAACGTTTAAGTGAAATGATTGTTAGGGCAGGAGGTTTAAATAAACAGGCCTATCCTGAAGGAGCGCGTTTAGTCCGTAAAATAATCATTACAGATGCGGAGAAGAAACGTAAAAAGGAACAATTGGAGGAAATTGCTGATAATTACGACAATACGACCATTAATAAGGAGCCTGCATTAAATAAGGAAACCGAGACGATAGGCATTAATTTAGTAGAGGCGATTAATTTTCCTTTAGGTGAAAATGATTTAATCGTGAATGACGGAGATTTAATTGAAATTCCAAAAGAACCTCAAACTGTTAAGATTACGGGTGAAATTTTATACCCAAATAGTGTTAAGTATTTAAATTCAAAAAGTTTTGGAGATTACATTTCAGAGGCAGGAGGATATACGTCAAATTCGGTACGAAAGCGTACGTATGTTTTATATTCTAATGGATCGGTTAAACGGGTTAAAAGCTTTTTATTTATCCGATTTAATCCTAAGATTGAAAAAGGTGCAGAAATAATTGTTCCGGCGAAAAGTAAAAGTGTTAATTACAGTCAACAAATTATTTCATTAGTCTCTGTATTAACTGGTACTGTTACAAGTATCATTGGAATTATTACTTTAATTAAAGCTACAGCAAAATAATATGTCAAGCATCAAGCCAGATCAATTTTCTGTAGAAGCCTTTTTATTAAAGGGATTGAAATTAATCCCTTTAGTACGAAAGAATATCAAAACCATCTTAATTGGAATAATTGTCGGTGGATTATTAGGTTTCGGTGTAGAAATATATCGAAGTAAGAATTTATTACACACATCAGAAATCGTATTTATTTTAGAAAACGAAAGTTCAACTGGAGGGGGCCTAGCTGATATCGCTAGTACCTTAGGATTTGGTAATATTTCTGGCAATTCTTCCATGTTTTCAGGTGAAAACTTTAAAGAGTTACTTAAAACGAAATCACTTTATCGGAAAGCATTATTAACTGAAGTTGAAATAGGTGGTAGAAAAGATAAATTTGCTAATTTTTTCTTAAAAAAATGTGATTTAGCCGAACATGAATGGGATGAAATGTCCCCTGATTTTTTCACATATCGTTTTAAAATCAAAGACATAAGTCAATCAGACATCCAGGATCGTAATATTTTAAATGCCATTTATGAATATTTAAATAGTAAAACGGTTATTGAAATAGAAAATCCAAAATCTAGTTTTCAAACGTTAACAGTTGAAACTCGAAATGATACCTTGTCTTACGTTTGGTCTAAATTGTATTTAAAAACCGTTACGGATTATTATATAGCGAACAAAACAAAAAAATCTAAAGAGCTTTTGGTCATTATGGATAAGCGCGTAGATTCTTTACGATCAGCCTTATACTATACTCAGGGTAAATTAGCGAATTACAACGATCAGAACCAACAAATTATTTATCAAAGGGCTCGTGTAATTGCTGATCGTTTGCAAATGAATTCATCTCAGTTACAAACGATGTATTTTGAGGCAGTTCGGAATTATGACAACTTGAAGTTTTCCTTAATTAAAGAATCACCCCTATTTACTATTATTACGGACACCGAATTACCTTTACCGTTTCAGCCATATAAATGGGGTAGAGTAACTATTTTGGGACTATTGATCGGATTCTTCTTAAGCTGTTTTTATTTATATTTAAAACAAATTTTCGAAAATAGTAAGGTATAAAATGGGGATATTTCAACGATTCAATTCGCAATTCAAAGAAATTCTTCATGACTCTGAATTGTTATTTATTCTCGCTAAACGTGACATATCCGTTCGTTACAAACAAACCTATTTAGGGGTGGGATGGGCAATTGTTCGACCGGTACTAACTATGTTGGTATTTCTTTTCGCCTTCAAAAATGTAGCTAAAATTCAAGATTTATCGGGTTATCCCATTCAGCTTGTGATTTTTTCAGGCATTCTATTTTGGAACTTATTTGCCACTACATTTCAGTCCGTAAGTAATTCCATTATAGTTAATGGGAATTTAATCTCTAAAGTTTATTTTCCGCGTTTAATTATTTGTTTATCTTCAATAGCCGTTTCATTGATCGATTTTCTGGTTGGCCTTGTGGTCTATATCATTTTAGCGTTTGCCCTGGGTCAATCCATTTCCATTCATATTTTCCTTTTACCCCTTGCACTCATTTTAACACTTTTATCAAGTTTAGGCTTTGGTATATTATTTGCATCATTTTCAGTTAAATATCGTGACCTCTTACAAATCATCCCTTTGGTGGTTCAATACGGTTTCTTTGTAACACCGATAGTTTATACTTCCCAAAGCTTAATCGGTTCGAAATGGTTTATTTATTATTCAATAATAAACCCTTTAGCGGGATTAGTTGAGTTTTTTAGATATAGTTTACTTGTCAAGTACCATTTATTCAATCCACAAATTCTTTGGATTTCTGTGGCGAGTACGCTATTCATTTTTTCATTAAGTTTATTTGTCTTTCATAAACGAGAGGATTCCTTTGTCGATCATTTATAATATGCAAGTAATAGATGTTTCTTCTGTTTCTAAAAAATACAAGGTTTATAAAAATCCTGGTCCCATTTCTTTGAAAAACGGGTTAAAAGAAGTTTTTTCTAAAAAATCAAATCAAGAATTTTGGGCCATTAATGATGTTTCTTTTTCACTGAGTGCGGGTGATAAATTAGGAATCGTAGGAAATAATGGAGCTGGCAAATCTACTTTGTTAAAAATATTAAGTCGGATCACAAAACCAACTACAGGATCTATTTCAGTCCAAGGGAAGGTGGCTAGTTTATTAGAAGTAGGGACAGGATTTCATCCAGAATTAACGGGTCGCGAAAATATCTTTTTAAATGGAGCTATTTTGGGGATGAAAAAAAGTGAAATTACGGCTCAATTTGATGAAATAGTTGATTTTGCAGGGGAACAAATTATTCGATTTTTAGACACACCCGTGAAAAGGTATTCTTCTGGAATGTATGTTCGGTTGGGTTTTGCTATTGCTGCACATTTAAATCCAGAAATATTAATCATTGACGAGGTTTTGGCCGTAGGGGACGCCGATTTTCAAAAAAAGTCTTTAGGCAAAATGAAGGAAGTCGCTTCTCGGGAAAAGACTATTTTATTCGTTAGCCATAATTTGACGGCTGTTGCAAATTTATGTAACAAGACCTTGCATCTGGAAAAGGGTAGAGTGAAAGCTTTTGGCGATACGGGTCAAATTTTAACGTCCTATATGGCTGCTCTTCAAAATAATGTTTTTGAGCATCAATATGAGCGCCCTGAAATTGCGCCTGGAAATGATATAATCCGATTAAAATATGCCAAACTACATCCCAGATTACATGAAGATCAATCCTATTGGGATATTCGGCATGCATTTAACATCGAATTGGAATTTTGGAATTTAGGCAGCACCTCCAATTTAAATGTTAGCTTACATGTATATGCAAGCACGGGTGAATGTATTTTTAATGTAGGCTCAGGTTCGCTTTCATGTCGCTATGGTTTAATTAGAGCTAGTTTAGAGGTGCCAGGTCATTATTTAAATGATGGGAATTACGTAGTCTCGTTTATGGTTGTTAAAGACAAGTCCATCATTTTGCATAATTTTGAAGAAATATTCAACTTTGAAATTGCAGATTTTAGAGAAGATACCACTTGGTATGGAAAATGGCCAGGTTATGTGCGTCCATCTTTTTCATTTCCAATCGAACAAATCTCAGAGACTATATAAATGCTTTATGTAACCAAATCCTTCCTGCCTGATTTAAAAGAGTACGTTTCGTATTTGGAAAGGATTTGGCAAAGTAATCATCTGACGAATGACGGTCCCTTATTAGTAGAACTCGAAAAAAAATTAGCTGAATATTTAGAAGTTGAGCATTTTATATTTGTGACTAATGGTACCATAGCGCTTCAATTAGCCATCAAAGCATTGGGATTATCAGGTGAGGTTTTGACAACACCCTTTTCCTATGTCGCTACGACAAATTCATTAATTTGGGAAGGTTGTACGCCCATATTCGCCGATATTGATCCACAAACACTGACTGTCACAAGTAAGCAAATTCAAGATAAAATAAGCCAACAAACGAAGGGCATTTTAACAACGCACGTGTATGGTAATGCGGGAGATTTGGATCAACAAGAAATCATCGCCAAAGCGCATCAAATTCCTTTAATTTATGATGGGGCCCATGCATTTGGCGTTCGATATAAAAATAAATCCATCTTTTCCTACGGCACAGTTAGTACCTGTAGTTTTCATGCGACCAAAATATTTCACACAGTCGAAGGAGGTGCCATCATGACGAATGATCAAGCATTGGCAACCAAAATTAAAGGTCTACGAAGTTTTGGTCATAAGGAAGATGATTATTTCGACATAGGTATTAATGGAAAAAATTCAGAATTCCATGCTGCGATGGGATTGGTAAACCTAACACATTTCCCAGCCATTAAAGCACACAGAAAATGGGCGATAGGCGTATATGATCAGTTACTTGATAATCCAATCATTAAACTACAATTCGACGCCAATATCGAACGAAATTATAGCTATTATCCAATAATTTTACCGAGTGAAGAAGATTTACTCAACATTATTAGCCGTTTGATGGAAGCCCAGGTAAAACCAAGAAGATATTTTTACCCTTCTTTGAACACACTGCCTATCATCCAAGCAGATTCCTGTCCTAACTCAGAAGATATTGCCAAACGTGTATTGTGTTTACCGCTTTCATCTAAAATTCAAGAAGAAGAAATAAGTAAAGTTGCCACCATCATTATGAAATATTTCAAATAAACCACGCGCTATGTATTGGTTAATATTTATTTCATTTATATTATTGAACTACAAGGTAGCCTCCAAGTTATCCAACAAGCATTTTGAGGAAATTTTAATTCTTGGCTTTCTAATTTATTCTTCCAGCATTATCATTAGTGGCTATTTCCTGTCCTATGTGAACCTTTGGAATTCAAAAATCCTCTGGTCCATTATTCCATTCTTCACGACCTATTGCATTTATCTATTTTTCAAAAGGCCAAGTTTGATAGAAGAAAATTCTGGAATATCTGCCTTTAAGGTTACCGGTAAAACGATTCAGTCGATTCATGAAGAATTTTTAGCCTTAAAACCAATGGAAAAATGGATTTTCCGATTGATGTTTTATGCGGTATTTATCATCACTGTATTACAATATACCTTGCTTTTTAATAGTCCGCCGAATGAATGGGATAGTATGACGGGGCATTTAAACCGCATTTTATATTTTCTTCAAGAGGGTTCGCTTTCACACTTTATTGGCACGAATTGGAATATTGATACCTATCCTAAAAGTTTTTGTTCCATTCAAGTTTACCCATTTATCATGAGTGGATATAATGAACATCTGTTCAAATTGCCAAATTTTGGTGCTTATTGGTTGATTTGTTTTAGCATGTATGGGATTTTGAAACAAATTGGCGTTTCTTATAAACCTCGCTTATTTGTTTCCATTTTAATTTTACTTGTACCTATTATTATTTCTCAATCCATCTTAACCGATACGGATATCGTTCTAGGGGCCTATCTTTCTTCGTTAATTTATGCCCTATTGCGATATGAACAGTCCAAAAGCATTATTTATATCTATTGGGCAGCCTTAGGCTTTGCCTTAGCCTTAAGTCATAAAATCACTTTTGTTTTTTCCATTCCCCCGCTAGCACTTTTCTATTTGTACATTATTTTTCAGGAGCAAATCAAAACTAGATTACGATTAATAAAGCATGTTTTTATTTCTCATGGAATCGCAGTGATATTTTTAACTTTATCAACGGGTTATTTATCGAACATCTACTATTATGGCCACCCAATAGGGCCCAAAACAGCCACCTATCATCAATCCATCGAACGAGCTGGATCAATTAAAAATCTAATGATACAAGGCAGTCGAAATGTAGTTCGTTATGGCTTTGATTTATTAAATTTAGATGGTTTACGAAATATTATCTGGGTTGAAAATCAACAAAAAAAGGTGAAATCAGCTTTAAAAAAGGTTGACATCTCCTTCCAATTAGGCTTAGAGGGAGAGAGCGATTTTACGATTATACCTTTTACGTTCGATCGTCGTTTTGAATTTTATAATGGTACGCCTATCTATGGCGGGATATTCATTTTATTCGTAATACCCGCGCTTTTTTTATTTATTAAAAAGCCTAAGCCAATATTTGCCCTTTTTTTAGCGGCATTTGTTTTACATTTTTTAGCCTTGGCCTATACAGCAGCGTATGATCCGTGGAAAGGTCGATATATGATCAGTTCGGCTATTTTTTTGTTCCCCTTATTGGCCTATGTGGGGGATTGGTTTGTGAAAAGCGACCTTACGTTTTCTAGTAAATTGTATTTTTTTATAAGCACATGTATTATTTGTGTATCGGGTATAATGACCATCGCGCTAAATATTCGTGCTCTACCTTTCGATGCCTATGGGCAAAAATCCATTTTTAAGTCAAGCCGCATGGAGTTACTAACGATTTCTAGGCCTGATATTACAAAAGCATATCAAAATTTCGATCTTATCGTACCCCAAAATGCGGTGGTAGCATTGGCCACGATTAACGATGATTATGAATATCCATTATGGGGGAAAAAATTCACCAGACATCTCATTCCGATCAATCCATTTGATCAAGGTTTACAAAAGATTCCTCAAAATGCTGATTATCTATTTTTTGCAAAAAATTTAATTAAACCTCAAAATGGGGATATTCGATTGGGGACGGACCTGTCAAAAAATGATTTATTAGTTAAAGGCGAGGATTATTACCTACGGAAATTGCACTAAGTTTTTTGTTTTTTCTTTTTAGCGGAGGGAAATAAGACATTATTAAGAATGAGCCTGTATCCCGGGGAATTTTTATGAAGCATTAAATCGGTGTGTTCTTCGTTAACAAAATGTTGGTAATCTTCTGGATCGTGACCACCTAAAAAACTAAAGAATCCTTTGCCCAAATTTCCATACAGATATTTAGCTTCGTTTAATGACTCATTTTCGGCCAATATGGTGATGGAAGGTTTTATTTTACTTTTATCAAAGCCTGTCGTTTGACCCATATACCCATGAATGACTGATTCGTGGTTTTGAGTTAACATACTTGGAATTAAATCTATTTTGGCGGAAAACTCAGTTAGTTCAAAAAAATCATTTTCTTCAGAAATGCTTCTAGGTTGGTAATTTGGGGAAGAATCGATGGTTGAAAATTCATTAATCCGCGGATTTGTAAATAAAGTAAAATTTGTAAATGCCAAAGTTTTCCTAAAATCCATTAATTGGTTTGCCTCGTTTTGGACTGGATCTTTATCGTAAAATGCGTCAATAATATCAATATTTTGAGCAGCTAAGGCGATATCAAACGTATCTGTCGCATTACACATCGCAAATAAATAACCGCCAGCCTCAATATACGTTTTAACGGTTTGAGCTATTTGAGATTTCATTAAACTGATTTTCGCGAAACCATGTTTTTTGGCCATCATTTCATCTTCGAGGATCTGTTTTTTATACCACAATTGTTCTCGTTGGGTATACATTTTACCCATTTGGCCCGTAAAATCTTCATGATGTAAATGAACCCAATCGTATTTAGTAAGCTGTCCATCTAAAATTTCTTCATCATAAATTGTAGCGAAGGGGATTTCCGCATACGTTAACGCTAAGGAGACCGCATCGTCCCAGGGAGATGCTGATTTTGGAGAATAGAGGGCTATTTTGGCAACTTTATTTAGTTCCGCCCATTCCATGTTTGAATTTGGAGACTCAATTTGTTTTTTTAGTAAGGCTATATCTGAGTCCGAAATTATGACCGATTGTATGCCTTTGGCCACTAATTGTTCAAGATGCAATTTAGAATGCGTCACCATAAAAGATCCACCTCGATAATTAATTAACCATTGGGCCCCGCTTTCTTCGCGTTCCAATAGTCGGTATATAAATCCATAGGCTTTTAAATGATCGGTTTGCTCTGCATCCATCGGGATTAGAATACTTGTCGCAGATACTGAAAAGGAAAAGCTTAAAAATATGATTAATGGATAAATTAGCTGCTTCATTGGTTTCACAAGCTGTGAATAAAGTAATAAATTGCAATGTAAAATTATTTCAGCGAGAAGCCATATGAATGTTAAGGAAAACGTATTAGAAGGGCTAAGATCCATCAAAGGAAATTTACTTCGTACCGTATTAACCGCGTTAATTATTTCGCTCGGTATCACTTCGTTGGTTGGTATTTTAACTGCTATAGACGGCATTCAAAGTTCCGTTGATAATTCATTCTCTGGCTTAGGGGCTAATTCATTTGACATTCGCAATCGTGCGGCGATGCAAATTAGGAGGGAAGGACAGCGTGAAAAGCGTTTTAAAAATATCACCTACCGGCAGGCGCTTCTTTATAAAGTGAATTTCGCTAATAAGGGTAAAGTATCTCTGAAAACGAATGTTTCGTTTAATGCAATCGCCAAATTCGCATCCAAAAAAACAAATCCCAATACTAGATTAATGGGAATTGATGAAAATTTCATGGAATTAAAAGGGTATAAAGTAGGGGGTGGGAGAAATTTCTCCACGAACGAATTTAACAATGCAATCAATGTTTGTTTATTAGGTGTGGATGTCATAGACCAATTGTTTGAGAAAGACAGCCCATTGAACAAAGAAATCGTCGTAAGTGGCTTAAAATTAAAGGTGATCGGGATATTAGTAAAAAAAGGGAGTATGATGGGTGGGGGAGATGATCGCGTGATTATGGTTCCCTTGGAAACGGGAAGAAAAATAGCTGTGGGTCGGCAATTGAATTTTGACATCACTACCTCATCAACAAAAATCTCTAATCTTGACGATTTCATGGAAGAGGCAC
>CAIVPF010000136.1 GCA_903907745.1 uncultured Cytophagaceae bacterium
GTCTGCAGATGTGGTTCGTAAGAATGGATTCTCTTGGAACATTGATTTAAATGCGACAAAATTCGAGAACAAAATCACCAAAATGCCTGCGGAAAGTAAAGAGATCATTGATGGAACGAAGAAGTTAAAAGAAGGAAGTTCCTTATATGATTATTGGTTACGCGAATTCAAAGGAGTCAATCCTGAAACAGGCGTCGCTGAGTATCGGGCAGTAAGTTATGTGGCTTCCAACTCACGCATTACAGCCGGTGGAGATACATTGACGAACAATATCTCAAATGCTCGCTATTGGTATAATGGAACTTCCATCGCTGATTTGACAGGTTCTGTAACGAACACCATTCGCTACAAAGGATTCTCCTTATCAGCTTTAGCCGTATTCCAATTAGGTGGAAAAATATATGATGCAGCTTATGCAAGTTTGATGAGTGCTGGATATCATAGTGCGAAATCTTCAGATATCTTAAAAAGATGGGTAAATCCAGGTGATGTGACTACGATCCCACGTATGGATAACGCCCGCACGGCAGATTTTGATGCGGCATCAGATCGTTGGTTAATCGACGGAAGTTATCTTAACATACGTACAGTAACTCTTTCTTATCAGATTCCTAGATCTTTCCTAAGCAAATATAAAATTGACAATGCCAATATCTATGTCAGTGGCGAAAACTTCTTGATGCTTTCAAGAAGAAGTGGTATGAACGTTCAGCAAAACTTCGGAGGTACCACGAGCAACGTATATAGTCCAGCTAAATCGTTGGTATTAGGTATTTCATTCTCACTTTAATAGCTAACAATCATGAAAAACATAAAATTAATTTTAACAGCTATTGTCTTCAGCATGATTTCATTTTCATGTGAGACAACTTATTTAGATACCGCCCCTACGGCGAGTATCGATGCATCCGCAGCCTACTCTACAACCAAAAATGCTGCAGCTGCGATTAACGGAATTTACCGTTCATTTGTTGTACGTTATTTAAATTCTCAAGGTCACTCAGGTCATCCAGCGATGATGATTATTATGGATCATTTAGGTGAAGACTTGGTCATTGGAACGACAGCAGCTTCCTGGCACGTGGGAGAAACTCGTTGGACCGCTCACAGGTCGGATGTGAACGTATTATCACAATTTCCATATGAAATGTATTATCGCTTCATTGGTAATGCGAATATTGGAATCGCGAACATTGACAAATCAGTTGGACCACAAGCCGACAAAAATCAATTAAAAGGTGAAGCTTTGGCTTTACGTGCTTTTAGTTATTTACATTTGGTTCAATTGTACGGAAAGCGCTATGAGGCTACCGCAAAACCAAATTCTCAATTAGGTGTACCTTTAGTTTTAGATCCTACTACTGAAGGAAAACCGCGCTCAACCGTTGAGGATGTATATACTCAAATCAAAAAGGATTTAACTGATGCGATTGCCTTATTGAGTACCGCACCTGCACGTCCGAATAAATCACATATCAATGTGAACGTTGCCAAAGGTTTGATGGCACGTGTGGCTTTAGCCCAACAAAACTATGCGGACGCCGCTAAATTTGCTGCAGAAGCACGTGCCGGATTTGCGCTAATGAGTGATGTGCAATATCAAGATGGATTTCAAGATATTTCAAATCCTGAGTGGATGTGGGGTTTTGATCACCTAGAAGACCAAACTGAATATTTTGGTGGTTACCATTCCTATATTTCTTGTAACTATAACTCGACAGTTATTCGTACTTATCCAAAAGCGATTAATAGCTTATTATACAACCAAATTCCTGCCACAGACGTTCGCTCTAAAATGTGGGTAAAAGCTCCTACGGCGGCAAATTCAGTTGTACCTCCAGGCGGTGTCCGAGTACCGTTTTTGAATCAAAAATTCAGATTACCGGGTGTGCCATCAACGAGTGCCATGGGCGATGTTCCTTACATGCGTGCTGCTGAAATGTTTTTGATCGAGGCGGAAGCAAAAGCTCGTTTAAATGACGATGCTGGTGCTCAGGCTGCATTATTTGCCTTGGTAAAAACACGTGATGCGGCGGCATCTCAATCAACTAAAACAGGTACGGCTTTAATTGAAGAAATCATGTTTAATCGCCGTGTTGAATTATGGGGTGAAGGATTTAGATTCTTTGATCTAAAGCGTTTAAATGCACCGTTAAATCGGAATGGTGCTAACCATATTGCTTCAGTTGTCTTATTATATGATGTGGCACCAGGTGATGTACGTTGGGAATTCTTGATTCCTCGTCGAGAAATCAATGCCAATGCACAAATCATTCAAAACCCATTATAAGGTTTTTGACCTAACAAAAAGGGGACTCATTCGAGTCCCCTTTTTTTGTCATATCATCTTAAAGTAAAATAAATGAATTCGCTTATCCCAATGATTGACGAGCTTCAGCATCTGGGTTATTGGTCATTTGACACACATCATCCAAAATCATAGACTCCCCTTTTTCTTTTGTATATGCATTCCATTTAGGTAAACCCGCTCCATTCGGATTTCCTGTGCGCGCAAAATTCAAGAAATAGTTCGCCATTTTTGTCGCTAATGCCTTTGGACGTTTTCCTCCCCCAGTATGGGTCAGCATTAAATCAGTATTATAAAACCAAAAACAGATATCATCGCAGTGAAAAGCACGCATTCTACCATCAAATAAGGGAGGCTGCCATCCGAACCAAGATAAGAATACGGGCGCTTTGGCTTGAGAAGATTTTGCATCTGCCGCTGCAATTGCACCTTTACGATTCGAATTAATTAAGGCCCAAACCTCAATAGGCTTAGCTTTAGGAAAATTCTTTTGAAAAGCAGATACGATTTTAGCCGAATCATCACCAAATCGAGCTTTAATTTTATCTACAACCCCTTCAAAGCTTATCTTTTCCAAGGAAGCATCTGTCCTACTTGGGCTTTGTTCATGAAAATTCGTATTAATGATCAACGGAATATCCGCAGAAAAATGAGATGGGTCACTAAAAAAAGCTTGTTCATTCATGCTAGCTCCATCTGCCACAGGAGCAAAGCCCCCACGACCTATCTTCATTTTTTTGGCTTCTTCAGCCATTTTTTCAACAGCCCGATTCGCAATATCGATGTATTCTCGCCAAGGGATTTGTTGCAATTTGGCAAATTCACCTGCCTTTAAACCTGCTTCCTCCAATACCTTTACCCCTAGTTTCTCAGCATATTCTTTATTTACACCGCCTAATGAAGTTCCACTTAGGGCAACTGCCTTATGAAATAATCCTTTAGCTGAAGGCATATTCATTAAACAAGTGACTTTCGCACCTCCGCCCGATTGACCAATAATCGTCACATTTCCAGGATCTCCGCCAAAATTTGAAATATTCTTTTGAACCCATTCCAAAGCCGCCACCATATCTAAATTCCCCACATTACCTGATAGCGCATGTCCACCCGCAGCTTTTAAATGCGAATAACCAAAGGGTCCTAAACGATGATTAATAGAAACAAAAACGACATTTCCCATCCGAGCTAAATTCTCTCCATGGTATCCATCTTGTTCAATGGCATTTCCATTCGTAAAACCACCTCCATGTAACCAAACAATGACAGGACGCTTTTGGGTATCCAAAGCAGGCGTCCAAACGTTGAGTTTCAAACAATCTTCAGACACGTCGTCATAATTCCAATGGTCAACAAAAGAGGCATATTGATTTGCATAGCGCTTCTCCATAATTTGTGGTGCTGTATTTCCCCACCAAACGCAAGGTTTAATATCTGACCAAGGTGCTGGTTTTTGTGGAGGCATAAATCGGTTTTTCCCAGATGTATCAGCACCGTAAGGAACTCCTAAAAATTGAACAATATCCCGCAAAATAAATCCCCGAATTTTACCAAATTCTGTGGGGGCTACGGCGATGGAATCCCCTACAAATAGTAATTGACCATCTGATTTTGAAGGAGGTGCAGTCATTGCTGAACTCAAAACAGGACTCGCTGTAAGACCGGCTGCGCCTAATCCAAGGGATTGAATAAAATTTCTACGATTAGTTTTCATGGGTAAAGGTTTAGATTAAGGGACCATAATTATCCAATTTCAATGATAAAAACAAACCAAAATTAAAATTATAGCCCTAAAAATTAATTATCTATAGGTGTACGTCTCAAAATCAAATTTTCAAATAAGCTTATATTTTCAAACATGGTCATAAGAATATGAACAGAAAAAAGAAGTGTTCATAGCTACATATAACAAAAAAAGCCTTCCCTATTTGAATAGAGAAAGCTTTTGGGAATCATTTTAAGGAATTACATGGTACAAGTCATATCGACTCCACAACATTGCGGTGATTTGATTTTACCTTCACATGAACGACAAATAGAAATTTGAACTTGTTTACCATCGGGTAAAGTAAGCATATCATTTTCTAGAGGTTGATCACATTTTGCACAGGAAGCATTAACTGCCATTCCACATGAATTACATTCGTAAGTTGCCATAGTTTTATCGTATTGTTAAAGACCTAATTATCAATTCTGACTGAAAATTTGAATAGGATAAAATTAGTTAAAAATTTATTTAAATGAATTAAACTATTTTTAAATATTTTAAGCATTCATTAGCCACTGAAAGGGTTTTTGGGGGAAATCAAGAACAAAAAACCATAAAAAAACCCCTTAAAAATTTTAAGAGGTTTCAAAATTTGATTTTGGTGGACCAGCATGGGCTCGAACCATGGACCCCCTGATTATGAGTCAGGTGCTCTAACCAGCTGAGCTACAAGTCCCCATTAGACGCGCTAATGTGATGCAAAAATAATTAATTATTGCCTTTCTAACTAATTTAGCCTTAAATTTAATAAAATCGTATCTTTACGCATCGAAAAAGGGTATCCTATGTTTCCGACTAAAATTATCAATGATCCAATTTACGGGTTTATTAAAATCAATAATCCACTGATCCTTCAATTGATCGATCATCCTTATTTCCAAAGGCTTAAACGAATCAAACAACTCGGCCTCGCCGAATTTGTCTATCCGGGCGCCCACCATACCCGCTTTCATCATGCCTTGGGCGCCATGCATCTCATGGACCAAGCCCTAAATAACCTAAAGGCAAAAGGATACTTAATCTCGGAAAAAGAACAAGAAGCAGCTGAAATAGCTATTTTGCTACATGATATAGGCCATGGGCCCTTTTCCCATGTATTGGAATTCACCATATTGAATGAAATCCACCATGAACAAGTGTCTCAATTATTGATGCAAAAATTAAATGAGCATTTTGATGGTCAATTAAGTCTAGCTATCGAAATGTTTGGGGATCGCTATGAACGCAAATTTTTTCATCAGTTGATTTCGAGCCAATTGGATGTAGACCGCCTCGATTACCTCAGTCGTGATTCTTTTTATACGGGTGTTCGTGAAGGATTTATTGGATCAGAACGACTTTTGAGTATGTTGGACCTCAAAAATGAACAATTAGTACTCGAGGAAAAAGGAATTTATTCCATCGAAAATTTCTTGATGGCTCGTCGTTTAATGTATTGGCAGGTTTATTTGCATAAAACGGCCATTGCTGCAGAAACCATGCTCATTCAAATCCTTCGAAGGGCTAGGGATTTAATGGCGAAAGGAATTAAATTACCCGTTTCAAAGCCTTTGGAAACATTTTTAACAAAAACCTATACCTGGGATGAATTTTCACAAAATCCTGAATTATTAATTGCCTTTACGGAATTAGATGATCATGATATTTGGGCTGCAATCAAAGGCTGGAAAAACGAAAAAGATAAAATATTGAAACATCTGTGCCTACAATTTTTAGGACGCAAACTTTTTACATGCAAAATCGGGATGCAACCGATACCCAAAGCCAAAAAAACAGAAATAGAAGAACAGATAAAATCATCCTTAGGCATTAGCCAAGAAGAACTTAGCTATTTTGTGGTGGAAGGCTCCACGAGTAATGCGGCCTATGTACAAGGCGATAACACAATCAAAATGGTCGATAAACAAGGTCAGGTGGTCGAGTTAATGTTGGCATCCGACCTTCCCACGATTCAGGCACTCAGTAAGATTGTAAAAAAATACTATTTTTGTTGCCCAAAGAGCGTATATTTGCTAGGCGAATTGAGCTGATGTATTTTTAATAGAATCACGAGAAATTAAAGCATGAAATTTACCGTTAACCAAATAGCTGAATTAATACAAGGTACAGTAAATGGTGACGGAGATCAGTTAATTTCTGGTTTCGATAAAATCGAGGAGGGGAAAAAAGGAAACATTACCTTTTTAGCAAATCCCAAATATGAAGCTTATTTATACGATACAGAAGCAAGTTCTGTCATTATCTCGAATCAATTAATCTTAAAAAAACCGGTACGTGCTGCTTTAATCCGTGTCGAGGATCCATATATCGCATTTACCATTTTATTGCAGAAATATCAGGAATTCATGTCGATTAAGCCGACTGGTATTCAACAACCTTGCTTTGTCGATGAATCAGCCAAAATAGGCGAATCAGCCTTTATTGGTCGGTTTAGCACCATTGAATCTCAGGTTCAAATTGGGAACAATACCCAAATTTATGACCGAGTAAGTATTGGCAAAAATGTCAAAATTGGTTCCAATTGCGCCATATATCCGGGTGTGGTCATCTATTCAGATTGTATCATCGGAAATAATGTTGTGATTCACGGTAATTCAGTCATTGGATCCGATGGTTTTGGTCATGCGCCACAAGCAGATGGAACATTTAAGTCAATTCCTCAATTGGGAAATGTCATTATTGAAGATCATGTGTCCATTGGTTCTAATACGACGATTGACCGGGCGACAATGGGATCTACAATCATACGAACTGGCGTTAAAATTGATAATTTAGTACAGATTGCTCATAATGTGGAAATAGGCCAACATACGGCTATTGCCGCCCAAACAGGTATTTCGGGTTCTACCAAAGTAGGCGAAAATTGTTTAATCGCTGGCCAAGTAGGAGTCGCAGGACATATTACAATCGCCCCAAGGACCATTGTTACCGGCCAGTCCGGCGTAACCAAAACAGTGAAAGTCCCAGGGCAAACCTTAGGAGGCACACCAGCATCCAACAATGTGGATTTCTTAAAGAGAAATGCACTAATCAGGCAATTACCTGAGATTTTTGAAAAATTTAACCAAATAAATAAGTAATTTCAGTTGACTTACCCTTCTTATGAATAATAAGCAACATAGCATTTCAAAATCAGTTACCCTAAGTGGCGTAGGATTACATACCGGTGTAGCGGCAAATATGACTTTTTTACCCGCACCGGCAAATCATGGAATTAAATTTCAGCGAGTTGATTTACCAGACCAACCCATCGCAGATGCGGATGTCGATTATGTCGTTGATACCTCTCGTGGTACCACGATTGAACATAATGGTGCCCGTATAAACACCGTAGAGCACGTATTAGCTGCCTTGGTGGGGATGGAAATCGACAACATTTTAATCCAATTAGATGGACCCGAACCACCCATTATGGATGGAAGTGCCATCAAATTTGTAGAAGCCATCAAGGATGCGGAACCTGTCGAACAGGAAGCGCACCGCAAATTTTTTGAAGTAACCGAAGAGGTTCGCTTTAAAGATCCAGAAAAAGATATCGAATTAGCTGCTTTGCCTTTAAATGATTACCGCATGGCAGTCATGGTGGATTATAATTCTAAATTTTTATCGAGTCAGCATGCGAATTTAAGCCACGTTTCACAATTTGAACGCGGTTTTGCCATGTGCCGTACCTTTTGTTTCGTTCATGAATTAGAGGTTTTATATAAGGCTGGCTTAATTAAAGGAGGCGATTTAAATAACGCTATTGTCATCGCCGATCGGGATTATTCAGAAGCTGAATTAGCTCATTTATCCGAGGTCCTAGGCAAACCCAAAGTTAGCGTCTCTAAGGAAGTAGGTATTTTAAATAATACCAATTTACACTTTCCAAATGAAATGGCACGCCATAAATTATTGGATTTAATGGGCGATTTAGCCTTGGTAGGTCGTCCCATCAAAGCACAAATATTAGCTTCCCGTCCAGGTCATGCATCGAATGTGGAATTGGCGAAGAAAATCAAGAAGTTGATGTTGGAAACAGAGAAGAACAACGTTCCTTTCTACGACCCTAAGCAGCCTCCTATTTGTTCTCATGAACGAATTTATGAATTACTGCCTCACCGCTATCCCTTCCAGATGATTGATAAAATCATTTATTTGGACGACAATAGTGTGGTAGGAGTGAAAAATGTAACCATGAATGAGAACTATTTCATGGGACATTTTCCCAATAATCCTGTGATGCCCGGTGTCATGCAAATCGAGGCTATGGCTCAAACAGGTGGCATTTTGGTATTAAGTTCGGTACCAGATCCGGAAAATTATTGGCCTTATTTAGTAGGTATTGAAAATTGCCGCTTTCGAAGAAGTGTAATTCCGGGAGATACCGTTATATTTAAATGTGAATTATTAGCACCGATTCGGAGAGGAATTGCCAAGATGATTGGAAAAGCTTATGTCTCAGGTCAGGTAGTTTGTGAAGCAGAAATGACTGCTAGTTTAGTACGAAAATCCTAAGTTAGAATATGACCCACGCATTAACTTATATCCATCCAGCCGCCACAATCGCATCGAATGTGAAAATAGACCCTTTTTCGGTTATTCATGAGGATGTGGAAATAGGTGAAGGATCATGGATTGGGTCAAATGTCACCATATTTCCTGGCGCCCGAATTGGGAAAAATGTCCGCATATTTCCAGGCGCTGTCATTTCTGCAATTCCACAAGACCTTAAATTCGGTGGCGAGGTAACGACTGCTGAAATTGGAGATAATACAACGATTCGAGAATGCGCAACGATTAATCGAGGCACCTCAGATCGGATGAAAACGGTCATTGGTAAAAATTGCCTCATTATGGCCTATGTGCATGTGGCGCATGATTGTCTAATCGGTGATCATTGTATTTTGGCCAATTCGGTTCAATTGGCCGGGCATGTCAATATAGGTGATTATGCAATTATCGGCGGTTCTTCAGCTGTACATCAATTTGCTAAAATTGGTCGGCATGTCATGATTTCCGGTGGATCTTTGGTTCGAAAAGATGTTCCTCCATTCACTAAATCCGGAAGAGAGCCCCTCACCTATGCGGGTATTAATTCCATAGGGCTTAAAAGAAGAGGATTATCAGATGAATTGATCATCGAAATTCAAGAAATTTATCGCTACGTCTACTTAAAAGGTCTTAATAATCAAGATGCTTTGATTGAAATAGAGGCGAATATTCCGCAATCAAACGAACGAGATGAAATCGTCGCTTTCATTAGAAACTCTGAAAGGGGTATCATGAAAGGCTAAACATAATGGCATGAAGATTCTTGCATCACAAGTAGAGAAAAAATTTCGTCAAGAATTCGTCATTAAAAATTTCAATTATACCTTTCAAGCCGGTCAATCCTACGCCATCACGGGACCTAATGGTTCTGGTAAATCCACGTTGATTAACGTATTATCACAATTTTCCCTGCCCACGCAAGGCAGCATACAATATGTAAAAGGCGATCAAGAAATCGCTTCCGAAGATTCATTTCGTCATATCACCTTTGTGGCACCTTATACCGAATTAATCGAAGAATTTAATCCGATGGAATTGATCGATTTTTTAAAAAAATCAAATTATTTACCGGGATACTTTGATATCGAAGCTTTCGAAGACTATTCCGAGCTGAAAATTTCACATCACAAAATCATTAAAAACTTTTCATCGGGTATGAAGCAAAAGGTCAAATTAAGTTTGGCCATGGCCTCGCAAAGACCCATATTGCTATTGGATGAACCAACATCCAATTTGGACGAAAAAGCAAAATTTTGGTTTAAGCAAAAATTAAAGACCCAGCCAGACAAATTAATCATCATCGCTTCCAATGAACAGGAAGAAATAAACCAGTGTACCCAAAACCTATCCATTTTGGATTACAAATAATTAGTTCACGCGTTTCAAGCGCAACCAAATTATGGCCAAAACAAGGCCATTAAATCCCAAAAAATAAGCAATTCCACTCAAGGGTAACACGCCGCGAGACATGGTTTGAAAATAATAGGCAAGGCTATTGAATTGCCAATCTAGGCCCCAAAAACTACTTATTTCTTGGGGGCCTTGCCAACAAATAAAATTAAAAACAACACCCAAAACAAACGCTAAAGCTTGTTTTGAGGTTAAGGCTGAAGCAAGCGCGCTTAGAGAAATAAACGAAATGGCTAATTGGAATAATGCCAAATAACCTCCTAAAACGACCGAAACATCAAGATTGAATCGTGGAGAACCTAATTGACCGACTGAAAAAACAAAAAGAAGGGTTGGCAATAATAGGCATAAAAGTACCAAGGCCATGCTTAGCCATTTGCCAAGCAACATATATTCTAAACGAATCGGAAGACTACGAAGCAATTGAAAAGTTTTAGCTTCAAATTCCTCCGAAAACAAGCGCATACTGATAGCCGGAATAAAGAACAAAAAGAACCAAGGACTTAAATCAAAAAATACACTTAATTCCGCAAATCCATATTCAAGGATATTTCCTTGAAAAAACCA
Source organism: uncultured Cytophagaceae bacterium (assembly GCA_903907745.1). Taxonomy (GTDB): domain Bacteria; phylum Bacteroidota; class Bacteroidia; order Cytophagales; family Spirosomataceae; genus Aquirufa. Next base: position 10,584 of record CAIVPF010000136.1, read on the forward strand.
CGAATATAGGCCTATGAGTAAATAAAACGACACCATTAGGCCAAGGCCAATGAATGAACTAAAAAAGGAATTAAATTCTTTTTGAACGATTGCCCACATCCCCTATTCGTCGAAAATAGATTTTTCACGTTTCACAATCGCCGAAACCACCAGGCCTAGCAAAAACATAAATATAATAGTAACCACGACAATCATCAAAAATTGGATTCCAGGCCCCATCATTAATTTCGTTATCTTTTCAGCATCCTCAATTTGACTTTCGCTTAAACCCTGACTTTCCAATTTTTCACGAGCCAAATCCATTTGTTTTTGGATGACACCTTGATCAATAAAATTCAAATAAATGTAGTTAAATCCCCCACTAACTACTCCCCAAATGGCACCAAGCAAGGTAGAATTACCTAATCCCTGTCCATAACTCAATACATCATCTTGATTTTCACGGACCTCTTTTAAAGCCAAATACAAAATACTCGTATTGATTAATAAAGTGGCTAAAAAGGAAACCCAACCTAAACTCTCCGTAAAATCCTCTTCTAAACCTGAATATTTAGTAAAAAGAGTTAAAATAAAACTAATTACACCACCTATAATACCCCACTTAAGGGCAATAATCGTAGGTGATTGACGATTTTCTTCAGAAATTCCCATCTTAACTTTGTTTAAAATAAAGTGAAATCAATAAATTAGGTAAAAATGCCAAGGCTATTTTTTGTGAAATCTCATCTTTGGCAATGCTCGCTGGGCTAATCCCATTAATACCCTCTAATAAATTTTTATAATATTCAATTCCCTCCTGCTCGATGATCGTTCCCTTGTACAACTGCAATTCACGAACACTTTCTTGAATATATTCCGTCAAAACTCCATAGCCCATGTCCGTTTGATAAAAATAATACAAAGAAATACCGGCCAAGATGGCCACGCAAAGGACAAAGATGTATTGAAACAAAAACAATTTCAAAAAATGAATGGAATGATTCGTGTTGAACTTCTTAACTAAAATATATTGAAAAACAAGGACAATGACGTAACTCGGTGCCTTTTTACCCCCCAATGGAATGATACCTCCTTGGTACAACAAATAGCCATACAAAGCCATACCAAATACAGCTAAAACACTCGCCCCCAACCAAATAGGCCATTTTGCCAATAATTCTTTCATGAAACTTAATACGAATAAAGTATATTTTCTCCATGTAAAACATGAAGTATCCGGTCAGTAAAGACCTCCCCAAGAAAAACTGAATTTTTAGATTTGCTCACAATATCTGCCAATTGATACGCATAAGCTTCACCCGACTGATAAACAATCCCTTTAACAATTCCCCCTTCCGCTAAACCTACGGACTGAATACCTGCCAAACGCGCTGGGTTTTCCGATACTAAACGATCCCAATGAGGCACATTTCTTAGCTCCGCCTGTTTTTTCCACATTAAAAATAAGGTTTCTAAACCTATCGTACCAAAATCAGCATGGTCAAATTCTACTTCTTTCGCTTCCTGCTCATGGGGACAATGATCCGAAACCACGGCATCAATCGTCCCGTCCTCCATACCTTCCCATAATCCAGCTAAATCATCCTCCGACCGAAAGGGTGGATTCACTTTTTTCATGGTATCAAATTCCGAAATAGCCTCTTCGGTAAACACCAAAGAATGAATAGCTACATCCGCACTTACTGGAAGACCGTTTTTCTTAGCTTCGCGAATTAAATCGACCGAGGTCCTCGAAGAAAGACAAGAAAAATGCAGTCGAAAATTCGCATGCCTATGTCCAAAAGAATTATCCATCACATAGGCTAATAAATCTAAATCTCTTTTAATGCTTAAGGTTTCCGATAAAACTGGAATTCCTTTTAAACCCAACAAGGTACTTTGCAAGCCCTCATGAATTTGACCATATAGCGACAAAGCTTCCGTATCGGGTCGAGAAACCAAGGTGACAGGCAAAGTCTGTAGGTATTGGAGACTTTTTGTGAATAAATCTACCTGTTGAAGGCTACCCGCCCCATGCGAAAACCAGGTCGCACCTGCCCGATGTAAATCAAACAAATCACTAAAATTCTCGCCTTTATTATCAATCGACAAAGGAGCCATGGGATGAAAATGAACCCCAAAATTTTCAGATTTTGATTGAATTAATTGGATCGCCTCTGGTTGCTGAGGAACCGGATTGCCTGTAGGCAACAATACGACATCCAACACACCACCTTTTTTAGCTGCCGAGGTCAATGAATTCCAATCTTCTTTAAATTCACCCCCAGGCAATGTGTGATGAACCCGCAAATCCACCAAGGAAGGCGCCCAAGATAAACCTGGTTGATCGATGAGTACATCCGCCTTTTCATCGATCGAAGGGGCTATTCGAACCCAACGACCCTTTTCTGCTAACATATCTACCCGCTGATTATAATAATCAGATTGGCTATCCTGTACAAGAACTGACTTTAGTAAAATACGCATGCCTTTTCTATGGTAAAAAAAAACCCTGATTAACAGGGTTTATAAATCAATGTGCTACAAATGATTGATAGGTTGTAACATCCATCAATTGGCCTAAATCAGCCACATCATTCAGTTTAAGCTTCACAATCCAACCCTCCCCGTAAGGATCCGTATTAATCAATGCTGGATTGTTATTTAATGCCGTATTAAATTCCACCACCTCAGCTCCCACCGGAATAAATAAATCAGATACCGTTTTAACCGCCTCAACCGTACCAAAAACACCATCTTTCGCAATGTTTTTACCAATCGTCTCCACTTCCACAAAAACAATATCACCTAATTCACCTTGCGCAAAATCAGTAATTCCGACTACCGCTAAATCCCCTTCCACCTTAATCCACTCGTGCTCTTGGGTATATTTTAAATCTACTGGAAAATTCATATATCTTATTTTTGCATGCAAAGGTCACGAAATTCGTGATTTATTGCAAACTATTTCAATCAATTAATTGATTTTATTCGCTCAAACTATAGCGAATTTGGAATCCCCCAGCCACCGTAGAACGATAAAAGGAATTGGAAACCAATGGATTATTAAACATTTTGTCAAAATAAGCAGTCACAGACAATTTATCACTGACCGCATAGGAAACCTGAGGCCTAAATTGGAAATTGTAAAACCCTTGCGTAATAACCGTTTCCGCATCTAACTTTCGCTGCAAAGTCTGCGTATCCCGAATCGTCAAATTACAATTAAATCTAAAATCATTCGGTAATCGAACTTTTCGACCATTAATTTTAAATGGAATCAACATATTCGCCTTGGTAAATCCAATCGAGAATGTTAAATCCTTATTCGACAATTCCGCAACCTGAGAATTCGATAAATTTAATCCTACATTTCGGTCTTGGTTGTATTCCAAACGCAAGGAAACCCGACTTTTAGTAATCGCATTAATCCCTATCAAAGGAGAAAAACGCTCCGAAAAGGATATCGTACTCATGACATATACCGGAATCAAAGAATGTGTTTTATCATCAAATCGACTCGATAAAGGATACAATAAACTATTCAGCGTTAAGTTCAAATAATCATTTTCCAATTGACCATATTCCAACGATGAAACAAAATTACCCACCGAATAAGTACTCGAATACATATGGTTAATCGTAAAGGATGAAAATTTCTTCCCTACCCAAGGCATCAAATTAATCCCATTGTAATCCACTTTCCAATTCGGCAACGGAATCGAATAAAATGGAGAATATTTCACATCATTCGCCGAAACACCCGAATAGGCCGCAAAAAAGGAAGGAATCAATACATCCTGTGAATTCTGATTATACATTCCCCCTTCAGAAGTTTGGGTTTTATTTAATCGCTTTAAAAGCACATCCCTATTCGACCTAAACTCTTCAAACACCACCGCCGGATCCTTAAATGCCGTCATAAAAGATAAAAAGGACATCGAATAATTACCCGAACGCAATGGACTTTGGGATTTAAATGGTCCATTCGTCACCGAGGGCCTGAAAAATTCTTGGTAATTATCACCTTTGTTATAATTTCCTTCCACCTGAATCCGCAAATCTTTATTAGGTTCCAATTGGGTGACATAAGAAAACTTCTCCTGCTTAATCTGCGTAAATGGAATATTTTGAATAATACTTTTGGAAAGCCATCCGTTTTGCGCAGCCGTAAACCGTACCTGATCCGATTGACCACCCGAAATAAAATCAAATCCCGGTGCACCCGAATTGGCATTCATTCCCAACAAACCCGGATTCGGTAAAAAACCAGGAAGGGTCGTCGATTCATTTATCGAATAATTTACCTGAATACCGCGTAAGGTCAATAATAAACGAGTCAGCGACTTCAGTGCTAATTTCGGAGCAATTAAAATCTCCTCCTCATCCCCTGGATTTCGCGCAACATTCTTCCCTTGTGGCGTCGCTGAATTCGCCCAGCGCAAAGCCTTTATCCGATTATACAGAGCCACAAAATCCACCTTCCCATTCAATCCCCTTTCCCGCGTATTCTTAATAATATTTCCAAAAGGCAAATCCAAGGAATCTCGAATATCAAATGAATTAGCAAAATACGTATATCCAATACGATGGGTATAATCTGCATTAATCCAATCGGTCAACGGTAATTTCTGAAGTGGTAATCGCCAAATCAATCCAGCTTGTTGGTCAAAATTCTTCGCCCGACCCAAAGATCGAATATTTTTCATGACCGAATCTTTCTTCGCCTGCGTATCCAAATCCCCAAATGGCTCATCAATGATCGAATTAACCAAGGTATTATAATTCAACATAACTGATTTAGTCAAATTCCAATTCAAGGCATATTGTCGATTAAAAAACCAATATTTTTCAAATTGCGGCGCCACCCCCGTGGTCGTCAACTCTCCATTCCGTAATTGCGTCTTCACAAAACTCCGATCCATTTCCGCGCGAACAGTAATCGAACTAGGAATTAAATTCAAGTTGAAATCCTTCAATAATCCAAGCCAAGGGGTATTCATACCTGACTTTGAAAAGGGCTCCCAAAACACTGAATTTGCGGAATATGAGTACAAAATACTGCCTCGTTGGCTCAATTGAGCAAAACTCTGAATCAGCGTACTCGAACGAACCATCTCTGAATACGCATACGAGAACGAAAAATTCGATAAATCCCACACATAGGCATGCTTCGCCAAGGCACTTCGAATCTTACGAACATTCGTAAAATTAAATCCTTGCCTTTCCGTATTATCTTGCACAAGATTCAAATAGGCCTGTTTTTCTGCCTCAGAACCCATGAGTCGATGCGAACTCGTGAGAAAAATATCTGGATCCAAGGGATCAAATTGCGGACTAATATTTCGACGATCAAAAGAAATATAAAACGGAATTCGGAAGTTCCAATTCGCCGGTAAAAATTTCTCCAAATTCAAATTCGCAGTCACCGCAAACTCATACATATTATCACGCGAACGCTCAGATATCTTCGATTGAACCCCACCAAAGCCATAATTTTTAAAACTTCCATTCAAGGTCACTTGACCTATATCGGCCAATTTAATACCCATCTTCCCCACAGCCGCCTCTCCAGACGTCTGATCGAATCCCGAAGCCCGCAATTCATTGACCCAAACACAAAAGGAATGATTCACCACATCCCGATTTCGAACTCCAATCATCATAGTCATCGTGGCGCTTTGATCCGGCCGACCCATCACCGTCACCCGATATACTTTTCCCGTGGAACTTGTCAATAAAATCGTGAAGCGTTCATTCAATGAACGATTTTGTCTATCTCGTTCAATTTTGGCTTGTTTCAACAACTCAAACTCCACATCAAATTCATTCTCTAAAGGCCAAATTTCCGTGTCCAAACTTTGACCTTTCTGTGTTTGGATTAATCCCACATTTTCAACTTCATAATAATTATCTGTCAAATCAGTTCCTAGTCGTAAAAAGGCAGAAACCTTCCCTGAAACTTGTTCCGCACTTTGTAGAGAAATAAACATGCGCAAACGCTTGTAATTAATAAAATCAAACATCGTATTCTTAAATACCCCTCGCCCATCGCCAGGCCGTAAATCATCCACACATAGGCTCATCGATTGCTCATTCAAGCGCGCATTATTAATCGTCGTAATATCCTGATCCCGCACAAATCCAGGTGGAACGACATATGGAATCGCATTGGCACCCTTCGTAGCAGGCCCATCCTCCTCAATATTCAC
>CAIVPF010000137.1 GCA_903907745.1 uncultured Cytophagaceae bacterium
GAATTATTTCCCATTCGGGCTGTTCCCACTTCGTGGATAATTCTACCCGGATCGGCCAAACCATAATTGGTATCCGCGCCCGGTTTTTTACCTAAAGCCTCACCACCCATTTCCTGAATGATTTGCTCAAAGGTATCTTGCATGTGCTTCGCTTGCTTGATCTCGTAATCACTCCATTTGTAATTAAAGCGAACGACCGGTATACCGTATTTATCCACAACATTTGGATCAATTTCACAATAATTATCTTCTCTTGGCACAGGTTCTCCACGTCCAGCAAAACCTACATAAGAGCCATAATAACGGCGATAATCTTCCTTCAAAGTCGCTCCGTATCCTCCGGCTGCTTTGCGAAGTCCATCTCTCGTATAGTTTTCTTTCCCATTTAATCCTTCAATTCCCCAGCCAAAACCATAACTCGGCATGCCCATTCCACCACCATACTCAATGTGGTATCCACGAGGGAAATCTAATTTTTTATTATCACCCCACCAAGGCGTATACACGTGTAAGCCACCCACCCCATCTTCATTATATACCTTACGGTCAAATAATTTCGGAATGATGGCGGAACGTGAAGCACCCGTCGAATCGTTGATGTATTTACCAACCACCCCACTCGAATTTGCAATGCCATTCGGGAAACGAGAACTCTTTGAATTTAATAATAATCGGGCTGTTTCACCTGCCGAAGCAGCTAACATCACAATCTTTCCGCGTACGGAATATTCTTGCAAAGTACCTGTGTGAACATAAGAAACGCCCGTGGCTAAACCTGTAGCCGCATCGGTCATTACTTCTCTGGCCATCGCAAATGGCAACAAAGTTAAGTTTCCGGTAGCCATGGCTGGTTTTACTAACACCGACGAAGATGAAAAGTCAGCATAAGCGGAACATCCACGGTTACATTGTGCACAGTAAAAACATGAGCCACGCTCGCTGTTTATCGGTTTTGTTAGGATAGATAAGCGAGAAGGGTAGGTGGGAATTCCCAATGCCTTATTGGCTTTCTTGATCATCAATTCATGTAAACGAGGCTTAGGTGGCGGCAAGAAAAATCCATCTGGATCATTTCTAAGTCCTTCGTTGGTCCCAAAAACCCCTAACATTTTATCTATTTTATCATAAAATGGCTTCATGTCATCGTAGCCAATCGGCCAGTCATCTCCTAAGCCATCAATGCTTTTTCTTTTGAAATCATCCGGGCCAAAACGCAAGGAAATACGTCCCCAGTGATTCGTTCTTCCTCCGACCATCCGCGCACGAAACCAGTCGAATTTAGTGCCGTTTTTACGGGTGTATGGTTCTCCGTCTATTTCCCAGCCGCCATAAGCAGCATCAAAATCTCCGAAGGCTCTGGATGTTCCAGTTCCTCTGCGAGGGGATTCGTAAGGCCATTTTAATTGGGTGATGTTCTTAGGGTCAGCGGGATCAAAGGGTTGGCCTGCCTCTAACACACAAACTTTAGCGCCAGCCTTTGTTAATGTATGTGCAGCCATTCCTCCTCCTGCTCCTGAACCCACAATGACTACATCAAAAACTTCTTGTTGTGATTGAATGTAAATTGAATTATTGATCATTATTTTTCTATAGGTTTAAAGAATGGTAAAAGTATAAAATTTGAGTTATTTTTGCTTTCATTAGTTCAAAAAATTTTGGCGAAAAAAGCAGAAAATGGGCAAGAACCCTTGAAAAAAGGGGAGACGCCGTTATCCCGACAGTTTAATCAGATTAAAGCCAAATACCCTGGAGCCATTTTGCTCTTTCGGGTAGGGGATTTCTATGAGACTTTCGGGGAAGATGCGGTGAAAGCGTCCAAGATTTTGGGGATCGTTTTGACGCGCCGAAATAATGGAAATGCAGATGATCATTTGGCGGGATTTCCGCATCATTCTTTAGATACTTATTTACCTAAATTAGTCCGGGCGGGCCAGCGGGTGGCGATTTGCGATCAATTGGAAGACCCTGCCACCGTCAAAGGCATCGTGAAACGCGGTGTGACCGAATTGGTTACTCCCGGTGTCTCATTTAATGACCAGGTTTTAGATCATAAACGCAATAATTATGTAGCTTCCATCGCCTATTCCGAAAAGGAAAATGTGTATGGCCTCGCTTTTTTAGATATTTCTACGGGTGAATTTATGTGCACGCAGGGCTCTTTGGCCTATGTGCAAAAATTAGTGCAAAGCTTCATGCCTTCGGAAATTTTATATCCGAAAAAATACCGTAAACTCTACGAAGAACAATTCGGGGATGCCTTTCATTCTTTTTCGCTGGAGGAATGGATTTTCTCAAAGGATTTCACCTATCCTTTATTGACCCAACATTTTAAAACCCAGCACCTCAAAGGCTTCGGCATCGAGGAATTAACCCAAGGGATCATCGCGGCGGGGGTGATTTTACATTATTTGGCGGAAACGGAACATCGGCAAGTAGGTCATATCGCCACGATTCAACGAATCGAGGAAGACAAATACGTTTGGTTAGATCGCTTCACGATTCGAAATCTGGAACTTGTGTATTCGGTACAGGAGGGTGGGGTGCCTTTGATCCAATTGATGGACCAAAGCCAAACCCCCATGGGTGCGCGTTTGCTAAGGAAATGGATGGTCTTGCCGCTGAAGGATTTGAAGGCGATTCAAGATCGACAGGATGGGGTGGCGGGATTATTGGCAACTGAGGGATTATTAAATCAAATTAGTGATTTGCTGAAACCGGTGGGTGATTTAGAGCGGTTGATTTCCAAAGTGGCGGCCGGACGGATTAATCCGAGGGAATTACTGCAATTGAAACGCGCGCTCCAACAAATCCCCGGAATTCAGGCATTATTAGCCAAACAAGATTCGGCATTCCTCAAAAAAGCGTCGGATCAATTAAATCCTTGTCTACGTTTAGTTGAAAAAATCGATTTCGCTTTACGCGACGATGCGCCGATGTTAATCCACCAAGGGGGCATTATAAAAACGGGTTTTTTAGCGGAATTAGATGAATTGCATGTGCTTTCGTCGAATGGCAAGGGTTATTTGGCCGACATGCAAAAGCGTGAAATCGAACGTACGGGCATTAGTTCCTTAAAGGTTTCGTATAATAAAGTCTTTGGCTATTATTTGGAAGTCACCCATTCACACAAGGATCGGGTGCCCGCTGAATGGATACGGAAGCAGACATTGGTTAATGCCGAACGCTACATCACGGAGGAGTTAAAGATATACGAAGAAAAGATTTTGACGGCGGAGGATAAAATTTCGACGATCGAGTTTGGGATTTTTCAGGATTTAGTGCGGGAGGCATTGGAATATTTGGAATTGATTCAATTCAATGCGCTGAGTTTAGCGAGTTTGGATGTTTTGTCTAGTTTTGCCTGGGTCGCTCAAAAAAACCAATATGTGCGGCCAGAATTGCATGAGGGAGAGGAAATTACGATCGAGGCGGGCAGGCATCCGGTGATTGAGCAACAATTACCCTTAGGCGAAGAATATGTGCCCAATGACGTGTATTTGGATGCGGAAACCCAGCAAATTATGATGATTACTGGGCCTAACATGGCCGGGAAATCTGCCTTATTACGTCAGACGGCTTTGATTGTTTTGTTGGCACAAATGGGCTCTTATGTACCTGCCAAAAGGGCTTCCATCGGCTTAGTGGACAAGGTTTTTACGCGGGTGGGGGCTTCGGATAATTTGTCCAAAGGGGAGTCGACCTTCATGGTGGAGATGACCGAAACGGCTGCGATTTTAAATAATTTATCTTCGAAATCCTTGGTGCTTTTGGATGAAATCGGTCGGGGAACATCCACTTACGATGGCGTTTCGATGGCCTGGGCGATCGCGGAGCATATTCATAATCATCCGAAAAGTAGGGCAAAAACACTATTTGCGACGCATTACCATGAATTAAATGCCTTATCGGAGGATTTTCCGCGCATCAAAAACTTCCATGTTTCGGTAAAAGAGGTGGGGAATAAAATTATCTTTTTGCGCAAATTATTGCCCGGTGGTTCCGCGCATAGTTTTGGTATTCACGTGGCGCAATTGGCCGGTATGCCAACTTCCTTAGTCCTGCGTGCCCATGAAATTTTGCAAAATTTGGAGAAAGATCATTCGCGGGAGGATCATGTGGCGAAATTGAAAGACATGCCAAAAGCGAATTTCCAAATGAGTTTGTTTGGTGCTGAAATTCCGGAGGGTTTGAAGAAAATTGAGGAAGAATTGGGGAAATTAGATGTGAATACAATGTCGCCGATTGAGGCGCTGCTGAAGTTGAATGAGCTGAAACGGGTTTTGGGTAATTGAGATTAGGTAATAGGTATTAGGTAATAAGTATTAGGTAATAATTCATTAAGGTTTTGAGGGTGTACTTTTTAGCTTCTTTATTATTGTAATTAGAATTTTAAGTATTTCAACACCTTGTTTATTTAAATCTTCAAATTCAGAATCGTCAATTATTTTTTCCAAAAAAAGTAACTCAAGCCAGTAAAGTGATTCATTTATTTCTTTGAGAGAAATAGATAATTTATGAATGTAATCGCTCTTAGATTCAGCAAAATAACTTTCCCTAAGATTTGCTCCGACACTTGTGCCACTTTTTAATAATTGGTTAGAAATGATAAACTCCCTTTTATGTTCGAGTCGTTTACATAACCGATACACATTTCTAGCAAATTTTAATGACTTGTTTTGAATGTTTGAATTTAACATTCCTCAATCTCTACAAAAATCAATTCATTATTCACCAAAAAATTTGAATATCAATCAATTGATTTTAATTATCAACAAATAGATTATTTGAAAAAATATACCTATCACTTATTTTACCTAATACTTATTACCTAATACCTATTACCTAATACCTATTACCTAAATCCCTATTACTAAACATCAATTCCTCACATCCAATCCCCAATTTAATTTATTGCGTAAGGTTTGTAAAAAATCATCGCCAGGTATTTTGACGATTTTGGCTACAAATGCTGCTTTTTCTACGGTAATGGCTAGTTTGCTGTCCACGGCTTTCGAGCGTGAATCGATGGAAACTAAGAAATTTTGACTTCGAGAACTTACCTCAAAACGTAATTTGGAGGAACTTGAAACCACCAATGGTCGCACGTTTAAATTATGCGGGCTCATCGGTGCGATGATGAAAATATCAGAACTTGGCATCACCAAGGGTCCACCGACGGAAAGGGAATAGCCCGTTGAACCTGTGGCGGTGGAGACAATCACCCCGTCGGCCCAATAGGTATTTAAATAATTTCCATCCACAAAGGCCTTGATTTGAATCATGGATGAAGTATCTGTTTTCATGATGCCGACTTCATTTAGGCCGAATTCCTTACCTTCAAATAAATCCACATCCGTATGTACAGAAACCAAACAGCGATTTTCGATGTGGTAATTTCCTGCGATGATTTGTTCCAAAGCAGTTGAAATATCTGGTGGTGAAAGGGTAGCTAAGAAACCTAAGCGTCCCGTATTAATACCTAAAATCGGGATTTCTAAGGCACCTATATGTGTTAGGGTTTCAAGCAATGTACCATCTCCTCCGATGCTCAATGCCATATCGGTTCCTGCAGGTATTCCGCCGGCATCTAGATAAGAAGACACATTATTTATTTCAAATCCATGGCTCATTAAATGGGATTTAAAACTTTCTGAAAGTACGATATGCGCCATTTTTGCACCGATATCCACCCATAATTTTTCGATGAGTGGCTTGGTGTCTTGGGTAAAAGTTTTCCCA
>CAIVPF010000138.1 GCA_903907745.1 uncultured Cytophagaceae bacterium
ACCCGCTCATTCTGGTGACCTAAATCACCCCGCTTTTTCTCCAACCTCGCGCTAACAATCTTGCTTGTCAGCTAATGGGAGTGCAAAGATGTAGGATTATTTTTTTAAACGCAAATATGTTCCCAAATCTTTTCCTCCAGTAATACCTAATTCGCTGAAAATCAAGCATATCTTTTTATGAGGTTTTTATTGAAAAACTGAAAAGTGGTAATAGATTCCCTTTTTGATGTATTTCAACAGATTAAACCAATCCCATAAATTTGATTTTACCTACCCTCAATACCAAAATAACGAAGCAAAAAAAAGAGGGCATATTGCCCTCCCCAACCAATTAAAAATAATTTTTAAGCCTCTAAAAACGGATATCGATAATCCGTAGGCGAAACAAAAACCTCCTTCACCGTCCGCGGCGAAACCCATCGCAATAAATTCAAATACGATCCCGCCTTATCATTCGTCCCCGATGCCCGCGCCCCACCAAATGGCTGCTGACCCACAACCGCCCCCGTACACTTATCATTCAAATACAAATTCCCCGCCGCATTCACCAACACCCGCTTCGCCTCCTCCAATACATACGAATCCTGCGCAAATATCGCTCCCGTCAACGCATACGCCGATGTCTCATCCACCAATCTTAAGGTCTCCAGCCAAGCCGCATCTTCATATACATATATAGTTAATACCGGGCCAAAAATCTCCTCCTCCATCGTTTGACTATGTGGATTAGTAGTCAAAAGCACCGTCGGCTCCACAAAATACCCCTTCGCCCCATCATATCCACCCCCCGCTATCACCTCCACCTCGGCGGAATTTTTGGCCAACTGTATATACGATGTAATCTTATCAAAGGCCTTCTGGTCTATCACCGCATTCACAAAATTCCCAAAATCCTCCGTTCCCCCCATCTTGATCTCTGCCAAATCCGACAATAAATTCTTTTTTACCTCCGGCCACAACGACGCCGGAACATAAGCCCGCGATGCCGCCGAACATTTCTGTCCCTGATACTCAAAGGCCCCTCGAATCAATCCCGTCACCAAGGCCCGCACATCCGCCGACGCATGTGCCACCACAAAATCCTTTCCGCCCGTCTCCCCCACAATCCGAGGATAAGACTTATACATTGAAATATTATTCCCAATCTGCTGCCAAATCGTTTGAAACACCTTCGTCGAACCCGTAAAATGCACGCCCGCAAATTCCCGATGGGAAAATACCACAGCACCCGCCTCCGGACCATCCGAAAATACGAGATTAATTACACCAGCTGGCAAACCTGCTTCCTCTAAAATTTGCATCAATAAAGCCGCCGAATACACCTGTTGAGGCGCCGGCTTCCATACCACCACATTTCCCATCAATGCCGGAGCCGCCGGCAAATTCCCCGCTATCGCTGTGAAATTAAAGGGCGTCAAGGCATACACAAATCCCTCCAAAGGCCGATACTCCAATCGATTCCAAACCCCAGCCGACGAAACCGGCTGATCCGCATAAATCTGCGAAGCAAAATGGACATTGAACCGCAAAAAATCTACCCACTCACAGGCAGCATCAATTTCAGCCTGATAGGCATTCTTCGATTGACCCAACATCGTCCGCGCATTCAATTCCAATCTATATTTCGTCGCCGACAATTCAGCCGCCTTCAAAAATATCGCAGCCCTACGCTCCCAAGGCATTTCCGACCACGACTTTCGTGCCTCTAAAGCCGCATCAATCGCCTGAGCTACTTCTTTAGCGCCACCTTCCTCGTAATAACCCAAAATATGTTGATGATCATGCGGGCACACCAAAGGTAATTTTTTAGAACCGCCAACCGATTTCCCCGCAATCCGCATCGAAATATATATTTGTTTGCCGCGTAAATCAGCCAAGGTCTGTTGCAAACGTGAACGCTCTGAACTCCCCTTCGCATAGGCCCATATAGGCTCGTTCACGGGATTGGGCACTTTGAAAAATCCTGCCGACATAAATTTGTATTTTATTTGTTGTGAAATTGCTCCCAAAAATACGGATTTCCCATGAATTCTTCTCACGGTTCAAAAGATAGGTATGGTCGTAGCCGTTTCCACATGCTCAAATCCAATAATTTGATCGATTCCAAGGACTGAAAATCACTTATAAATGGATGCTGTTTCCGATAAGCCAAAAATATCTTCACCTGCGCATAACTCACATAAGGATGCCTGAATTCATTCCAAGTCACTCGATTCAAGGCGATTTTTTTATAAATCCCCCCTCCGATCAACAAATGACCCCTATTCGCCTCCACCCACATGGAATCCAAACCATATACTTCCTTCAATTGATCCACCGCATAAAACCCGCCCAAACGCTCCCGATAGCCTAAAATCCGCTTCGCAAATCCAGGCCCAATCCCCTGCAATCCGACCCAGGCCAAGGAATCCGCTTGGTTAATATCCAATACCCAAGCCGCCTTTCGCATCTTTGATCCGGCCTTAACTCCCAAAGGTTTTTCCCCATTTCCACGGGCAAGCCATGTAGTGCCCAGTCCCCTTTTTCCCGCAGCCCGATCACTGCCCGAAAAGACCTTTCCTCGAAAACCCCTACTGTAGTAACCAAATTTCCCTTTCACATAGGGCGCATATGCCTTTGGCTTGGGAATCTTAGCTAATTCGCCCGACCAAAAAACGGGTCGGAAATCAAATGCCTCCTCCTGAGCCTCCACATATCCCCGAACCAGCTCATAGCAGATAAAGAAACTGATAAAAAAAATAATGGAATAGAAAGCTAATGATTCTGATCGACTCAGGCCAAATACAAAGCGGAGATAATAGCGGATTTTAGCACGCATACATTGATTCATGATTAGGTCCCCTAAGCTTATAAATTTTTTCCAGGAAATAATTGCATTGCAAAATTTTATCAGTAATTTTGCAGGCTATTTTAGGGTACAAGCCTTCGGGCCTATCCGAAAAGGTTAAATTCCGAAACACAATTTCTTTATCGTAGGGAAAGCGCAAAGGGGGTTTAATTTTATCATCTACGAGGCATTCAGCTTTTAATTTTCGTCGAAAACGGCGAGAAATTTGCCCTAGGGCCATTTTTCATTTTAATTTAAAACGTATAAAGCCTTGAGTAACATCACTGCCACAGGAAGACACAGCTTTGCGAAAACGCAGTCTGTGATCAATTATCCAGATTTTCTGGATATCCAAATCAAATCCTTCCAGGATTTTTTCCAGCTGGAAACAGCTGCCGAGAATCGGACCGATGAGGGTTTATTTAAAGTATTTGCCGAAAACTTCCCTATCGCGGATTCGCGTGAGAACTTCGTGCTTTCATTTGTTGACTACTCGGTGGATCCACCGAAATATTCGGTAGATGAGTGTATCGATCGGGGATTAACGTATTCGGTGCCTTTAAAAGCCAAATTGCGTTTGATCTGTAATGACACGGACAATGAGGATTTCCAAACCATCGAACAAGAGGTTTTCTTAGGAAACATTCCTTACATGACTGAGCGTGGATCTTTTGTGATCAACGGTGCTGAGCGTGTAATCGTTTCTCAGTTACACCGTTCGCCAGGTGTGTTCTTTGCGCAATCAAAGCACACAAACGGAACCAAATTGTATTCGGCACGTATTATTCCGTTCAAGGGTTCTTGGATTGAATTTGCGACCGACGTTAACAATGTGATGTATGCCTACATCGACCGGAAGAAAAAGTTCCCAGTAACCGTGTTGCTTCGTGCGATCGGGTACGGAAATGACAAGGACATCCTGGATCTTTTCGGTTTAGCGGAAGAATTAAAGGTAGATAAGAAAACCTTGAAGTCAACGGTAGGTCGTCGCCTTGCCGCACGTGTATTAAAAACATGGCAAGAGGATTTCGTAGATGAAGATACTGGTGAGGTGGTTTCCATTGACCGTAACGAGATCTTAATCGAACGCGACACGGTCATTACCGAAAACGAGATTGAAACGATTTTGGAATCAGGATCTAGCACGATCATCTTACATAAAGACGATGTGAACGTTTCTGATTACAACATCATATATAATACATTGCAAAAAGATACGTCCAACTCAGAAAAAGAGGCGGTCGAAGTTATCTACAAGCAATTACGTAATACAGATGCTCCCGATGAGCAAACTGCTCGTGACATCATCCAAAACTTGTTCTTCTCGGACAAGCGTTATGATTTAGGGGAAGTTGGCCGTTACCGGATCAACAAAAAATTAGGCCACGATATTCCGATGGAGGTTAAAGTTTTAACCAAAGAGGACATCATATCCATCGTAAAATACTTGATCGGTTTGATCAATTCACGTGCTGTAGTCGATGATATTGACCACTTGTCAAATCGTCGGGTTCGTACCGTGGGTGAGCAATTATATGCGCAGTTCGGCGTGGGTCTTGCCCGTATGGCTCGTACCATTAAGGAGCGTATGAACGTGCGTGATAATGAAGACTTTAAGCCGGTGGATTTGATTAATGCCCGTACTTTATCGTCTGTTATTAACTCATTCTTTGGAACAAATCAGTTATCTCAATTCATGGATCAAACGAATCCATTGGCTGAGATTACCCATAAGCGCCGTATGTCGGCCCTAGGACCCGGTGGACTTTCACGTGAAAGAGCTGGTTTCGAGGTTCGTGACGTTCACTACACGCACTACGGTCGTCTTTGTACGATTGAAACACCTGAGGGACCGAACATCGGTTTGATTTCATCTCTTTGTGTGCACGCGAAAGTGAATTCAATGGGATTCATCGAAACTCCATACCGTATTATTGACGGAGGAAAAGTGGATATTACGACGCACGTGGAGTATTTGACGGCTGAGGAAGAAGATGGTAAAAACATCGTTCAGGCAAATGCCATGATTGACAAAACGGGTAAATTCTTATCAGATCGTGTTAAGGCGCGTTTTGAAGGAGATTTTCCTTTGGTAAATCCAGCAGATGCACAATTCATGGACGTAGCGCCAAACCAAATTGTTTCGGTTGCGGCATCCATGATTCCATTCTTGGAGCATGATGATGCGAACCGTGCCTTGATGGGATCGAACATGCAGCGCCAAGCGGTGCCATTGTTGCGCCCAGAAGCACCGATTGTAGGAACAGGTTTAGAGCATCGTGTGGCGATTGACTCACGTACTTTGGTCGTATCTGAAGGAACGGGTGTCGTTGAATATGTTGATGCAATGCGCATTGTCGTAAACTATGACCAAACCGAATCTGAGAAATTAATCAGTTTCAGTGGTTCGACGAAAGAATATAAATTAATCAAATTCCGTAGAACGAATCAGGATACGACGATCAACTTGAAACCAATCGTTTTCAAAGGGGATAAAGTAACGAAAGGACAAGCACTTTGCGAGGGTTATGCAACGCAAGCGGGTGAATTAGCCTTAGGACGTAATATGAAAGTGGCGTTCATGCCATGGCAAGGATATAACTTTGAGGATGCGATTGTGATCTCAGAGAAAGTCGTTCGCGATGACATCTTTACTTCAATCCACATTGAGGAATTTGAATTAGAGGTGCGTGATACCAAACGTGGTGAGGAAGAATTAACGTCTGAAATTCCAAACGTTTCGGAAGAAACTGTACGTAACCTTGATGAAAATGGAGTGGTACGTGTGGGATCTGATGTGAAAGAGGGAGATATCTTAATTGGTAAAATTACACCAAAAGGAGAGTCTGATCCGACACCAGAAGAAAAGTTATTGCGCGCGATCTTTGGAGACAAAGCGGGTGATGTGAAAGATGCTTCGAAAAAAGCACCTCCTTCATTGAAAGGAGTGGTGATTGACACGAAATTATTTGCACGTCCTAAAAAGGATAAAGAAGAGCGTGATAAGTCGAAGGCGGAATTGAAGAAAGTGATGAAACAATACGGAAAAGATTTATTGGAAATCCGTAAAATCATGATCGAAAAGACCGTTGCATTATTAGCGGGAAAAACTTCAGGCGGTATTCGTCACAAGTTTGGTACGGTGATTGTGGAGAAAGGTGTTAAATTCTCGGCGAAGAACATTGAAGAATTGTTGTTCCCAGAAAAGAATTTATACCGGGATGAGTCGACCTATGCGGTGCCAGAAGAGGCAAACTTATTGTCAGATTTGATCGTGGAAGAAGCGACAGCTGATGCCGAGGTGAACCGTAATTTCTTGCAATTAATTAAGAATTATCACATCCGTAGAAATGAAATCGCGGGACAATTTAAGCGTGAGCGTTTTGTCTTAGAAGTAGGTGATGAATTGCCTGCAGGTATTGTGAAATTAGCGAAAGTGTATATCGCCAAAAAACGTAAGTTGAAAGTGGGTGATAAGATGGCGGGTCGTCACGGAAATAAGGGTGTTGTAGCTCGTATCGTACGTGAGGAAGATATGCCATTCTTAGAGGATGGAACACCGGTGGACATTGTTTTGAATCCATTGGGCGTACCTTCTCGGATGAACTTAGGTCAAATTTACGAGACCGTATTAGGTTGGGCCGGACAAAAATTAGGTAAGCGTTATGCGACGCCTATTTTCGATGGTGGAACAGAAGCGGAAGTAGCGGCAGAATTAACATTGGCAGGATTACCTGATTGGGGCCGGACGTATTTATACAATGGTTTGACGGGTGATAAATTTGACCAACCGGTTACTGTGGGGATTATCTACATGTTGAAACTGGGCCACTTAGTGGATGATAAGATGCACGCACGTTCGATTGGACCATATTCATTGATTACGCAACAACCATTGGGTGGTAAAGCTCAATTCGGAGGTCAGCGTTTCGGTGAGATGGAGGTTTGGGCATTAGAGGCCTTCGGAGCTGCCAATATCTTGCAAGAGATTTTGACTGTGAAGTCGGATGATGTCATCGGCCGTGCCAAAGCGTACGAAGCGATCGTGAAGGGCGAAAATATGCCAAAGCCAAATATTCCAGAATCATTCAACGTATTGATTCACGAATTACGTGGTTTAGCATTAGAAATCACCCTTGAGTAATTCACAAACAGGGCTTCGGCCCTTTTAATAAAGAGTTCATTTTCCAATAAAATTCAACGAAAATGTCATTTAAAAAGACGAGAAAACTGAATAGCGACTTCCAAAAAGTGACCATCTCATTGGCCTCACCGGAGTCGATCCTAGAAAGTTCAAACGGGGAAGTAACCCAACCGGAAACTATCAATTACCGAACCTACAAGCCTGAAATGGGCGGTTTGTTCTGTGAGCGTATCTTCGGACCTACCAAAGACTGGGAATGTCATTGTGGGAAATACAAAAGAATCCGTTATAAAGGAATCATTTGCGACCGTTGCGGCGTCGAGGTGACCGAGAAAAAAGTACGTCGTGAGCGGATGGGACACATCGAATTGGTGGTTCCAGTAGCACACATTTGGTACTTCCGTAGCTTACCGAATAAAATCGGTTACATGCTCGGATTGTCAACCAAAAAATTAGATCAAATCATCTATTACGAGCGGTATTGCGTTGTCCAAGCTGGTATGTATGCGGAAGAAGGAAAAATCGGTAGTCAATACCTCGATTTCCTTACTGAAGATGAATACCTAGACATCTTAGATAAATTACCGCGCGAAAATCAACATTTGCCGGATGAAGATCCACAGAAATTCATTGCGAAAATGGGTGCTGATGCATTAAATATGTTGTTGACTCGCATCGAATTAAATAGTTTATCTGCTGATTTACGTCACTCGGCTGATACTGAATCATCTCAACAACGTAAAGCTGAGGCTTTAAAGCGTTTGAAGGTGGTAGAAGCTTTCCGCGAGTCGATAGGTCGTATCGATAACCGTCCAGAGTGGATGATCATTAAAATGGTTCCAGTAATTCCACCCGAATTGCGTCCATTGGTGCCATTGGATGGAGGTCGTTTTGCGACATCTGATTTGAACGATTTGTATCGTCGGGTAATTATCCGCAACAACCGTTTGAAGCGTTTGATCGAAATCAAAGCGCCAGAAGTAATCTTGCGTAATGAGAAGCGTATGTTACAAGAGGCTGTCGACAGTTTGTTTGACAACTCACGTAAAGTAAATGCGGTTCGTTCGGAAGGTAACCGTGCTTTGAAATCACTTTCTGATATGTTGAAAGGAAAGCAAGGTCGTTTCCGTCAAAA
>CAIVPF010000139.1 GCA_903907745.1 uncultured Cytophagaceae bacterium
AATGACGGTCCTTCAATTTTCTCATTACCGATCTCTTCTACTTCAGGATATACCTCAGCATTAGTGAATGGTATCAAAACTCAGAAAAAAGGGTTAGAAATCTCGGTAACGGGTACACCAATCCAAACAGCTGATTTCAGCTGGGATGTATTAGCGAATTACTCTACTTATGAGCAACGTTTAACGGATATCTATCCAGGTATCACAAGTTTAAATACCTTCTTAAAGGTGGGTGATCGTACGGATAAATTATATGGTTCTGCATTCCTTCGTACTCCAGATGGTAAAATGATTAATACGGCGGGTGGTATTCCTGTAACTGTTTCAGGTACACAAGCACAGTATTTGGGGAATATTAATCCGGATTTCGTATTTGGATTTAACAATAAGGTTACTTACAAAAACCTAAGCTTAAGTGTGTTGTTTGACGGTCGTGTAGGTGGGTCAATTATCAATTATACCCAACAACAAGCGTATCGCGGTGGTCGTCATATAGGAACTACGGAAGGTATTTTTGCTGAGGCGCGTCCTCAGGATGCGTTGGGGGTAAAAGCTTTTGTAGGTCAAGGTGTTGTGATTAGTAATGGAGTAGCGATTAAGTTAGATGCGAACGGGAAAATCACAAATTATGCTGATTTGCAATTTGCACCTAACACGGCAAAAACATATGTTCAAGATTACGTAGGACGTTATTACAATACGAATGAAGGGAATTTAATGAGCCGTTCATTTGGTATGTTGAAGGAAGTTGTTTTCGGCGTAAAATTACCAGCTACATGGTTTGGCAAATATGTTTCTACGGCGAATGTTTCTTTTGTAGGACGTAACCTATTGTATTTTGCTGAGGCGAAAGACACGGATTTGTCACAGTATTTGTCAGATGGTTCTACGAGTCCACAAACTCCTTCTGTGAGAAGTTACGGAGTTAATTTAAACTTCACATTCTAATTTTTCATTTCTAATAAATGATTCATACAATGAAAATCAAAAATATAATTTTAGGTATGTTAGGGTTCTCTTTACTGGCTTTAAGCAGTTGTGAGAAGACCTTTGATCAATTGGAAAAAGATTCCAATCGTGCCGTGCAGGTTCCTGCTTCTTTAGTGTTGCAAACCGTTGAATACAATGTCTTGAATGACAATGGTCGTCCTTTCTCTGCAGAGATGCGTTGGAACCAATTTTATTGCTCGAACTATAATTATTATGCAAATAATGAATATAATTTAGGAGCCATGCCAAATCAATATTCAACCTTGAAAAACGTCATTAAGATGGAGGAAGAGGCAAAGAAAGCAGGTTTAGCAGATGTGAATGGATATGCTGCCTTAGGAAAATTCTTCCGTGCCTATTTCTTTGATCAAATGTCTAAGCGTGTAGGTGATTTACCTATGACGGAGGCGCTTCAAGGAATCGATAACATCGCTCCCAAGTACGATTCTCAAAAGGTGATTTATGTGCAAATTTTAAAATGGCTAGACGATGCGAATTCAGATTTGACTACGCTTATTGCCAAAGGTGAAACCATTTCTGGGGATTTCTATTTCTCAGGCGATTTGAAAAAATGGCAAAAGGTTGTGAATGCCTATCGCTTTCGTGTCCTAATTTCTCTTTCTAAAAAAGAAACAGATTCGGATTTGGCGGTGAAGACGAAATTTGCGGAAATGGCGAGTAATCCAACAAAATATCCAATCTTAGGATCCAATGGGGAGTCTTTGCAATTCGTTTGGAATAACTTTAATAAATATCCTTCGAACCCAGATAACTTTGGTTTTGATGCGACGCGTCAAAATATGGCATCTACCTATGTTGGATTTTTATCCTCCATTCAAGATCCACGTGTCATGATTACGTGTGAGCCAGCAGGTTCAGATTTGAAGGCAGGTAAATTGCCATCCGATTTTACAGCTTATCGGGGTGCTGGTTCTGGCGACGGTTTAGATGACATGTCTAAAAATGCGGGTCTTTCAAATGGTGCGGGTTTTGCTCCAGGTATTTATTCCTTCCAAAATCGTTCTCGCTATTACCAAACTTATACGGGCGAGAATACCTTTATCGTAGGTTTCCCTGAATTATGTTTCAATATCGCAGAGGGATACGCACGTGGATGGGCTAGTGGTTCAGCAGAAGATTGGTATAAAAAAGGAATTAAAGCTTCTCATGCATTCTACGGAATTGTAGAAGGTGCAAATACCATGACCTATTCGAAAACAGGTAGCAAAGATGCTGCAGACTTAGCGAAGTATACGGTGAATTTTAACTTTGATACTTATTACGCGAATGATGCTGTGAAATACGATGATGCGACAGCCATCAAGAAAATTCTTTCTCAAAAATACGCTGCGTTTTTTATGAACTCTGGGATGGAAGCATATTTCAACTGGAGAAGAACCGGTTTCCCTACCTTCTCTTCAGGTGTAGGTAATGGAAATTCAAACCGCATCGCTTTACGTTGGATTTATCCGACTACAGAAAGAACAGCAAATGGGTCAAATTACACCGCTGCGATTACAAGTCAGTACGCTGGTAAAGACGATATTAATGACCAAATGTGGTTAATTAAATAGATTGTTTTCATAAAGTTTATGGTTTTCAAAAAGTGGTGGAATGTATGTTCTACCACTTTTTTGTTTGTTATAAAGGGCCTCATTTTTCCTTAATGTTAATACATTATTACTTAATTGTTAATTCACTAATTCGGTATCAAATTATAGAAACATGTGGTTTATTTTTACTTAATATTTAAACCCTAATGTATGGCGCGTAAGAATATTTTATTCTTAACCGGATCGATTAATCAGACTTCACAAATGCACGCAATCGCGACGCATTTACATGCCTATAATTGTTTTTTTAGTCAATTTTTTTCCGATGATTTTTTTATCTCAAAAGCGATTGAATTAGGCCTATTAGACACCACCATTATGGGAAATCCCTTGCGTCAAAGGGCAGAGGCTTATATGCAAGAAAATCAATTAGCCCAAGATTATAAGGCCTTGAAAAACAAGTACGATTTAGTGGTTTTTTGTTCTGATATGTTGTTTCCTCAAAAATTTGCAAACACAAAAACCATTTGGGTCCAAGAGGGGATGATCGATCCTTATACATCTTTAAGTGCGATCATTCAAAAATTGAAATTACCCCGGTATTGGAGTTTTGGGACGTCCTTAAATGGGACATCCAATTTATGCGATATTTATTGCGCCGCATCTGAGGGCTATAAGAATTATATTAGTTATCATGGAACAGATGAAAATAAAATTGTCGTAACGGGGATTCCTAATTATGATAATTTAGTGAAGTATGCGAATAATGATTTTCCATATCATGGCTATGTGATGGTAGCGACGACGGATATGAGAGAAACATTCCGCTACGAAAATCGTCCTGTGTTTTTAAAAAAATGTGTTGAAATCGCAGCGGGAAGACCCTTGCTTTTTAAACTTCATCCCAATGAAAAATCACAACGTGCCATTCAAGAAATAAGGGATCATTGCCCGAAGGACGCCATGATTTTTACAGAGGGTCCTACGAATGAAATGATTGCGAATTGTGAGGAATTAATCACGCAATATTCCACGGTCGTTTACACGGGCATCGCGTTAGGAAAAAAGGTTCATTCCTTTTTTGATTTAGAGGAATTGCATGAAAAGCTACCTATTCAAAATGGCGGCACTTCTGCGCAAATGATAGCCAATCTGTGTGAGGCTTATTTGGAATTTGAAGGTCCTAAAAAAGAATTTTTATCATCGTTTCCTACCTTTTTTTCGGATAAAGTCAATGCATAATCATATTCTTATTTTGGTGCAGGCACGAATGACATCTTCCCGATTTCCAGGTAAGGTTTTAAAGGATATCCAAGGCAAGCCTATTTTAATTCACCAACTAGATCGCATTGCCCAAATCAAGACCCATGTAAAACTCGTCGTGATTACTTCAGATCAAGATTCAGATGATAAATTGGCTCAAGTTGTCAATGAATATGGCTACGATGTTTTTCGTGGTTCGATGGATGATTTGCTAGATAGACATTACCAAGCTGCGCTTTTATATGGGGCAGAAATTGTCGTAAAAATACCTTCGGATTGCCCTTTAATTGACCCTAAAGTAATCGATCAGGTCTTGTCCTATTACATTGAAAATGTTCCCCAATTCGACTTTGTTAGCAACCTACATCCTGCCACGTATCCCGATGGAAATGATGTGGAAGTTATGTCTTTTTCGGCTTTAAAAAATGCATGGAAACATGCGACGAAACCCTTAGAACGGGAACACACGACACCCTATTTTTGGGAAAACCCGGAAGATTTTTCGATTGGAAATGTTTTGTGGGAAAGTGGTTTAAAATTGGATATGTCGCATCGATTTACATTGGATTATCCGGCTGATTTTGAATTTATAAAAGAGGTGTATGATCGATTATATCCGACCAATGAAAATTTTAGTTTAATGGATATTTTAGATGTATTGGACCAGGAACCTGAGCTCATGAAACTAAATGAAATGTATGCCGGGGTGAATTGGTACCGTCATCATTTAGATGAATTAAAAACGATTGATTCGAGTCAAACAAAATTGTAACATGAACGAAACTAAATTAAAAGAGTTAGAAGATTTTGCCTTACGAGTTCGCCAGCATATCATTCCGATGGCGACACAAGGGGGTTGCTTTTTAGGGGCATCGTTATCTGCTGTTGATTTATTGACCTATTTATATGTAAATCATTTGCAAATCAATCAAAGCACCTTAGACGACCCAAACCGTGATTATTTGTTCTTATCCAAAGGCCATGATGTTCCTGCCTTGTATGGAATTTTTGTTGAATTAGGCTGGATAAAAAAAGAACGATTAAGTAATCATTTGTCCACCAGTGACCATGTGTATTGGCACCCGAATCGCCATATTCCTGGCGTCGAATTTCATTCTGGGTCCTTGGGTCAATTGCCCTCTGTTTCGATCGGCGTAGCCATGGATATTAAAATACGCGGAGGCAATAATCGGGTGTATTGCGTGATGGGTGATGGCGAGTTAAATGAAGGCTCGTGCTGGGAAGCATTTTTAGTAGCTCAAGCCTATAAATTAGATAACCTCACATTTGTTATTGATCGTAATCAATTTCAGGCGAATATGGCTACCGAAGATTTAATTCCTTTGGAGTCTTTGGTTGATAAATTCGAGGCTTTTGGTTTACAAACCCAGCGTATTGATGGGCATGATTTTAAGCAATTGAATACGGCATTTAATCAAGTACGAGACGCACGTCCGCAAGTAATTATTTGTGATACGGTAAGAGGGAAAGGATTGCCTTCGATAGAAGCGCGTGCAGATCGTTGGTTTTGTAATTTTTCCGAAAAGGAAATCCAAGAATTAATGGAGGAATTAGTGAGTGGCCAGCAGGCAAATTTAACCGCAGAAAAGTTAGTAGTAAGATAATATGGGAATGACCTACGAAAAATTATTGGAGCAAACGGCTCTTGAAGACGACCGCTTCGTTGTCATGACGGCAGAAAATCGGGCTTTGGTTCGCAACTTACCTCAATCCTTAGGGAATCGATTTATTGACACAGGTATTACCGAACAAACGATGATCGGTGCGGCAGCTGGCTTGGCCTTGCGTGGAAGAAAACCAGTTGTTCATGCATTGTCCGCATTTTTAACCATGCGTGCTTTTGAATTCACCCGCACCTCGGTGGGGATTGCCAATTTGCCCGTCAAGTACAGTAGTTTTATTCCTGGTGTTTTATCAGATGGGAATGGCCCTACGCATCAGGCATTGGAAGATGTATCGATCATGCGAGGTATTCCTGGGATGGAAGTTTTTGCGCCGGCGGATGAAGAAGATTTAGTGGAGATGTTGCCCTATATCTGGGCCACGGAAAATCCGAGCTATGTACGTATTAATACAAAACCTTCCATCATTGCTCATAAACCATATGAATTTGGGAAAGCAGAGATGATTTTTGAGGGAAGTGATTTTACGATGTTGACCTATGGTTTTATGTTGGAAAATTGTATCAAAGCGCATCAATTATTATCCGATATGGGCTACAAAGTGGGATTGGTTAACATGCGAAATTTGAAACCATTTGATGGCGATTTAATTAAATCCATTCTTCCTAAAACGGGACGATTTATTACTGTAGAAGATCACTTTTTGACCGGTGGTTTGTTTAGTATTTTGGCTGAATTTTTAGTTAAAAATGAACTGCATATTCCCGTGAGTGCTATTGCATTTGAAGAAAAATGGTTTAGACCTGGAACCCTTCAGGACGTGTTAGCGTGCGAAGGATTGACCCCAGAAAAATTAGTCGAACGTATTGAAAAATTTATCCAAAACGCATAAAAAAAATGTCAAATTCAATCCAATTTAATACCAATTTGCCGAGTATCGAAAATTCTAAATCTTGGTATGAGCGCGGCAAAAAAGTTCAGATGCCAATTACGCAAACCTTAGCCAAGGGTCCGGGCCAATTTTCAAAGGGAGTTGCACCTGTGTACATTCAAAAAGGAAAAGGGGCTCATGTATGGGATGTGGATGGGAATGAATATTTAGATTATAACATGGGAATTGGTCCTTTGTCCTTGGGCTATTGTATTCCAGAAATTGATGCCGCGATTCAAGAGCAATTAAAGGACGGAATTACGTTTTCGCTTATGCATCCTTTGGAAGTGGAAGTAGCGGAAATATTACATGACATTATCCCGAATGCGGAGGTTGTAAAATATAGTAAAACAGGTGCGGATGTAACGACGGCAGCTGTTCGGGTGGCTAGGGCATTTACGGGAAGAGAAAAGGTATTTTGTTGTGGATATCATGGTTGGCATGATTGGTACATTGGTATTACTTCTCGGAATAATGGAATTCCAGAGGGCATTAAGGATTTGAGTTTTACGTTTGGGTATAATGATATTGAGTCGATCAAAAATGCTTTAGATGAGACGGTTGCTTGTGTCATTTTAGAGCCCTTTATTTTTGAAAAACCGAAGGCGGGTTTTTTACAGGAGTTGGCCGATATCTGTCAAGCGAATGGCACCCTATTGATCTTTGATGAAATGTGGACCGGTTTTCGAATTGCCTTAGGTGGAGCTCAGGAATTTTTTGGGGTAAAGGCCGACTTAGCTACTTTTTCAAAAGCCTGTGCCAATGGAATGCCCTTAGCGATTTTAACCGGACGGAAAGATGTGATGGATTTATTCGAACAGGATGTTTTTTCGTATACGACTTTTGGTGGAGAAGCACTTTCCTTAGCTGCTTGTAAAGCGACAATCGCCTTTATGAAGGAACATGAAGTGGCGAAGGCATTGGAGGAAAAGGGGGCTTGGTTACAAAATGAATATACCAAATTAGCTAGTTTATTAGGAATGAGCCATATTACATCTTGTGTGGGTTACCCATGCCGGACGATGTTAACGTATCAGGCAGAGGGCCAGAATCCCTTAGCCTTGAAAACGTTTATGCAACAAGAGTTATTACAAAAAGGTATCCTTTGGGGAGGTTTTCATAATATGTCATATAGCCATACGCAAGCAGATTTGGACTATACGATGAAGGCCTATGCGGAGATTTTACCTCGCTTGCAAGTAGCGATTCAGACGAATACGGTGGAATCGTACTTAGAAGGCGAATTGTTGGAAGCTGTGTTTAGAAAAGTGGATCAGCATAATATTAAACCGAAAAATGCATAAGATGGATTTATTTAATCTTCAAGGCAAAATTGCATTGGTAACCGGTGCATTGGGTTTGATTGGAAAGGAGCATTGTCGGGCTTTAGCGCAGGCGGGTGCCACGGTGATTGTTGCTGATTTAAACCAAGAAGCTTGTGCAGAATTCGCCGCTACGCTTCCAAATGGAGCGGTCGGCTTATCCTTTGGGATTACATCTGAACAAGAGGTTATTAAGGCGGCGGAATGGGTTGAATCTCATTTTTCTTGCTTAGATATTTTGGTGAATAATGCTGCGATAAATGATCATTTCCAAACGGATGCAGATATCTTGGCGATTTCCTCTTTTGAAAATTATCCAGTAGAGATGTTTGAAAAATCTTGGGAGGTGAATGTAAAAGGTTTGTTTTTATGTTCTCAAAAATTTGGTCAATTAATGCTTAAAAAAGGGAAGGGAAGCATCATTAATATTGCCTCTACTTATGGAATTGTAGGGCCAGATCAGTCTTTATACCAAAATGAGCAGGGGGAACAATTATTCTATAAAACGCCGGCCTATCCGACCACAAAAGGTGCCGTTATTAATTTTACGCGTTATTTGTCCGCCTATTGGGGAAAGGCAGGAATTCGCGTAAATACGCTTTCTCCTGGTGGTGTGGAAAATGGCCAGACCGATTTTTTCATTCAAAAATATGCTCAAAAAACTAGTTTAAATCGGATGGCTCAAACGAATGATTATGCAGGGGCTTTGGTATTTTTAGCCAGCGATGCGTCTTCCTATATGACGGGCGCTAATTTGGTAGTAGATGGAGGTTTTACATCAATTTAATATGGAAAATTTACAAGAAAGATTAGCGAAAATAAAATACGTGCTGACGGATTGTGATGGCGTGTTGACAGATGGTGGGGTCTATTATGGAGATCAAGGCGAATATTTAAAAAAATTCAATATTCGGGATGGTATGGGCGTGGAGCGACTACGGAAATTAGGATCGATTGAAACAGGAATAATTACGGGAGAAAGTTCGCCATCGGTCGTTAAGCGGGCGGATAAATTGGGTATCTCGGAATTAAATTTGGGAGTAAAAGAAAAAAAGGGTGTGGTAAATCGAATTATTAAAAGGTATAATTTGAAAATAGAGGAGTTGGCCTACATCGGAGATGATGTAAATGATTTAGTGGTAAGATCTTTGGTGGGTGTGTTCTTTTGCCCATCAGATGCTTTAAAACAGGTAAAGAATGAGGCAGATGTTATTCTTTCCTTAGCGGGCGGCCAGGGTTGTTTTCGGGAGATGGCAGAAATGATTTTAGAGGCGAAAGGACTTTAAGCAGGGCTTGCATATTTTAGGCCTATGATTCCGATGACGATGAGGGCCAAAAAGAAAAATTCCATCAAGGAAGAGCCTGTTTTAAAATAATAAATGTCGCAAATTTTAATCATGACTAGCGAAAATGCAGTCCATACGGCAATGGCCGTTGCGGTCGGAATATCCTTCAATGCCGCTTGTAAAAAGTAAATATTTCCCCCGCCAAAAATCACGTAAAATAGAAAAGGCGTTACCTGGATTCCTACGGATTCACTAAACAATGCATCTTTGACATAGGCCTCTTTTAACGCGCTAAAGTTCATGTATTTAAGGGCATAGGTCCATCCGGTTTCAAAGATGGCTGCGACAAAAATATTAATCCAAGGTTTGATCATGGGAATTTTTTTCTGTTAAATCTACGAAAAACCACCGGTAAAATGCATAGGCATGTTGCCTAAAGTAATCCGTTGGAAACTGATAGTACAATCCCCAATGTTTCGGTTTTTCCTTAGTATCATATAGGGTGCCAAAAAGGGCATCCCAGCAACTTAACTTGGTTCCAAAGTTCGCATGAAAAACCTCCTTATGATTGGCATGATGCCATAAATGATATTCAGGGCCGTTTAAAATGTATTTCAATTTCCCAAAGCTGAAATTGATATTTGCGTGAATCAGCATGCCCCAAATACCGTCGATCAAGCCTTTAATCGGGACAACCGCCGGATCTGCGCGTAACAAAAATATGGGTAAAAATTCAATCGTTTGATTAATCAAAATTTCTACGGTGTGGGACCGTGTGCCGGCAATCCAATCGACACTTGTATTCGAATGATGCGCCTCATGCGTTCGCCATAAAATGGGATTTGCGTGTTGCCAGCGGTGGAACCAATAAATGTAAAAATCATGTGTTATCACAAAAAATAATACCTGAAGAAACAAGGGCCATTGGCCTATGTTTGGAATCGAATCCAGGGAAACGCTGGATTGGATGGGCATAATAATGTAATCAAAAATGACGATTTTCAGGAAGAAACTTTGAATTAAACCATAGCCAATAAGGTCTGTCCAAAATCCTTCTCTAAAAAAAGGAATTCCCCTGCGGTAGGGGAATTTCCTTTCTAGATAGATAATACATCCCGTTCCCACAAGGAGGGAAACGGCACAAACCTCAACGATCGAAAAAGACATACCTATACTTTTTCTGATTCGCGGTTTGTAGTGATATTGACTCTTAATTTTTTCATGGGGCCAACTTCACTTTCGTACACAACTTTAACCCCATCTCCAAGTGCTAATTCCGTATCACGAATGTCTTTTACCAAACGAACGAAACCTTGAGGTTCTACGGAAGCGGAATGATCAGAACCCCACATCGCGCGGTCTAAGGTAAAGTGACGCTCTACAAATTGCGCTCCTATCGCTACCGAAGAAACCGTCGTAGATAAACCGGTTTCATGACCTGAGTATCCGATTATATATTCGGGATATAAAGATTGCAAGGTCGTAATCATACGCAAATTTAACTCTTCAGGCTTGCATGGATACGCCGATGTAGCGTGTGCAATCATCAAGGGATAATCGCCATATTCACGAATTAATTCCACCGCAAAAGTGATTTCGTCGATACGTGACATACCGGTTGAAATCATAATCGGACGACCCGTCGCACAAATTTTCCGAATTAAAGCATCATCCGTTAAAGAAGCAGAAGCCAATTTATACATGACAGGCTCGAAATTTTCCATGAAATCCACAGATGGTTCATCCCAAGCAGAGGCAAACCAATCAATGCCTTTTTGCTTACAATAGCTGTCAATTTCTGAATATTCTAATACTCCAAATTCTGTTTTACGCTTATAATCAATATACGTCATCGGCCCCCATGGAGTTTCACGCATAATTTCCCATTGGTCTTTTGGAACACAAATCTCAGGTGTGCGTTTTTGGAATTTCACGGCATCCACCTTCGCTTCTACGGCGGCATCAATTAATTT
This sequence comes from uncultured Cytophagaceae bacterium, assembly GCA_903907745.1. Taxonomy (GTDB): domain Bacteria; phylum Bacteroidota; class Bacteroidia; order Cytophagales; family Spirosomataceae; genus Aquirufa. The sequence goes on from CAIVPF010000139.1 coordinate 10,962, forward strand.
TTTAGCCGTTTCTAAGGAACCATTATGGTTAATTCCAATTTCTGCAATGATGTAACACGGAGCTCCTGCACCTAAAATTTTTCCTGAACTTAGTTTAATTGTTTTCATATCGTTATGCGTTATAAGTTGTATATGTATTTGTGAAAGTTCCATCTGGATATAAATCGATAATCGCGTAGCCAGGTTGGGTTTCCTGGTAATTTCCAGCCCACCATGCCCCGCTGACAGCGCCGTTGCAGCAATAGCTTATCCCATTATATTCTACTCGATCTAATAAATGAATGTGGCCACTGATGGCTAATTTTACATTCGGGTATTTGATAAATAAATCCTTTAATTCTAAGGCATCTTCATGCATCCAACGGCCCGGAATGTTCCATTGATTTTTTTCAAAACGCTTCCCATCAAAAAAGATACAAGCGGATAAAATCGGAATATGAGATACAATCATGACAGGTTTAAAAGTTGGTATGGATTTCAATTCGTTCTCCAACCAATCCATTTGCGCCTC
>CAIVPF010000140.1 GCA_903907745.1 uncultured Cytophagaceae bacterium
AGTCCCTAATAACATTGAATTCAAAACTTTTCCATCAGATATTGAAGGGATGACCTTCATGTTTTATGATGAAAATTGCGACGGATTTAATTCAATTGATAGTGTAACTAATAGAATAATTTGGCATTTAAAAGAAAATAATATTACCGTGTTTCCTAAAAAAGGAAATTTCGGATTAAACATTTTAAATAAAGATATTAATAATATTACTACTGGGGATTACTCATTCCACGGTGTTGTTCCAAATAATAAAAAAGTTAAATTCAAATTATATTGTTTAGAAGGAGCAATGATTAATTGGCCTCTTGGAAAAAGATATGGTATAAATATTGATAAATTTGATTTTATCAATAATTGTCAAGAAGTAACAAATGTTCCAATAGCAGGAAAACAAGTTGATGCACTTATTAATTTTGGACACTCAGGTTTATTGAAAATTGATTTTTTTGAAAATGATAATATTATTGGTTCCAAAATCATTAAGATTGTTTAATTGTGTAAAGATTTAAGTATTACTTATTAATCGAATATACTTTAAGGTACCGGCTCTCCTCCATTAATTGGATATAACTATCTGCCAATCGTTTCATTTGACTTGGTGTTATAATCATTACCTTCCTTTTTTTTGAGGGAAGTGATACGAGTTTTGTTAGTTTCATGGGATTTGTTTCTTAATAAATATCCCGATTTTATCGTAAAATGAATTGATGTGGTCTTACTTTGAATAAGGGACAATCCCTGTAATCATCCACCATTGTTTCAAATACATGTAAAATACGGTTTAGATGTGTTTGAGGGGATAAAAACAGGGAATTGACCTAATTATAGGAGATTAATGCCGGTACGACATAAAATGCACTTTATGCACACATATTATTAGGGTTTTGGGGTATTAATTCTTCCAAAATAAACGTCTTTTCCAACTCTAAATTTATTGAAGGTTTATCCCTATAGTTTCTAATTGTTTTGACGTCCATACCGGTAATATCCTTAATTGCATTATTGGTGATTTTCTTTCCTTCTACCACTAACCTATCAATTGCTTCAGAAACCCTTATATGATTTTTATACCTTGTATATAATCCAAGTAATCGTTTTGCAATTAATTCTTTATCGACTGAGTTTAAATAACAGCAGTTATAATTCCAGTGAATTCTTCTTGTTTTAAATTTAATATATACAATTTGATTCCTATGAATTTGTTCAACGGTGCTATTGAAATGCCGTATTAATTCCTTTGTTTCTAACTTAGGGGATGTAAAATAATTATTAATCAACCACATGTAAGAAAATATATAATCTAATTCAATAGTGGGATTTAAGTGTAGAAGATAATTAATCATTGAAAAAAAAGTAAGATGTCTTTTTCCTTTAGGGATAATTCTTGGTATATACATTTTTGCATATTCTACTTCTTTAATGTCAACTAATTCACTTTCTACTTCTACCTGTGTTGTGGTCTTAATAACCTTTAGTACTTCCTTGATGTGATATATCCGGTATTTCCTTTTGGTAATTGTATTACTATTTAAAATGTGGGAATTGAGATTAATAGAAAAAATTACCCCAACCGTATTACAGTGATTTCCCACTTTTTCATCCATGGTGAAATCTATGGCCAATGATGCATCCGGATTATAGTAGACATCATGGTCAGAAGATATAAACATTGTCCTTTCTATACCGGTGGCTTTAGTATCAACTTTTTCTTCTCTAAATTCATTTAATCTTATTGAGTTCCAAATCATACTAAAGTTATCCTTAGTTATTTCGTTTTCAATTTGGATTATAATCGTAATACCTCTTCCTGAGGGTGAGATACAAACAAAGGAAACAAAGTCTCCATATCGATTTATTATCCTTTGTTTTTCATTTTCTGCATTTCCAACATTATCTATGTCAAAATACATTAGTTGAGTAAATGACCGGAAGTTCTCGCTAAATGAATCACCGGATAATTTTCTTCCAATAGCCTCGACATGAGGTGTGATAAATGGAAGTGTCTTTTTAAGTTTATCATACCGAGGTTTGTCGGTAATCGCTAGGTTTCTAAGATAATCATAAAAACCTATGTTGGGATTGTTCTTAACCAAAAGAACAAATTCTTCGAGGGTGATGTACTTAATCGGTTGTTTTTGTAAGTTGATACCGCCCTCATTGTAATATGATATTTTCATATAAAATGAAACCTCCGATTTCAGTGGGGCGACACTTACTTTCAGAGGTTAATCAAAAATCTTTATGTGACTATCTAAGACTTCGCCCGGTCTCGACTCACTTTACATAATATAAATATTCGGTTTTATAAAATCAAGCCCTTGATTTAAATAATTTTTAAAATCGTTGTTTATTATTAATATGGGGCGTTTTTAAAAAAATAAATAAATCTGTATATCAATTATTTGGATATATAATATTTTATTTATTACCTTTGTGTCGTTGAGGAGACAAACAATGAAAAAAAACCAACTTAAAGGGATATTCACTCAGTTAATTGAAACATCGACTCGTAAGAGCGCATTTACTTCGTTCATCGAGACAGAAGATATTTCGAGTGATGTAACCTTAGAGAAATCTGAGATTGGTCTTAAGCGTAAGAAAATATTTGAAGAACTTCAAAGGCTTAAAGCTGATTATACTAACATTATAGAGGACTACAAGACTTTGCAAATTTTTGTAAGACTTGCCAGACTGGAGACAGCCATTGTCCAGCATAGAAGTATGTTGGATACTGAGGTGAAGCTGACTTTGCTAAATCAAAAGCGAGGTGGAAGTGAAACAAGTTATGTTGTGGCCCGTGCATCGTTCTACAACCCCAATAATGTAAAGGCGGAAATTAGGGCATACTTGGGTAAATCAGAAGATTTGGGTAACGACTTGGTGAAATTGTCTAATGACCCGGAGTTCATGAAGATGGCAGAGTTAGCTTTGGTATCTTCGATGGAAGAGTATATGATAGTTATGGATACTTTACCGGTTAGAAAGAAGGAAAAGGTAATGTCGGCCGTAAAGGTCCCGGTCAAGATACTTCAAGTCGAGAGTGAAGATATTCAACATGAAGATGAGCTAAATAAAAAAAAGGTGAAAAAAAGAACGCCATTTCGACCTGGGCCAAGAGTTAATCCAAAGCCTAAAACTTTGGGATTATTTTTACCAAACACCAAAAAGGACTAAGTCCTTTTTTTAAAGACTAATTTGTAAGAGAGAATATCGGATATATAGATATATAATATAATTGGAGTCCAGAACCCACTTTAATAAACGGGGCGTAACCGAAAAGCCTAATGAGTAGGAAAAATTATAAATACAAATATTATGGAATCAAATTCCGCAACAAAAACGATTACTGTCGACATCTTTTTGGCAATTATGACATATCAAGATTTCGTAGTCCCCATTGATTATAAAATCAAAGGTTCAACGCCTGAAGAAGCCTATGAGAATTTAACTATAGACTTTGAAGACCAAAACCCCAATGCCATAGATAGACCTGAATATGTGGAATTGGGAGAATTTGGCACTGATTTCTTAGGGTTACGTGATAAATTTTACGTAACCAATAATCAAACTAGTGAAAGAAGAATAAAAGGCTTCAAAAGCAAAAAAAGTAAGTAACCAATTGGGCCTGGTGTATTACCGGGCCTTTAAATCAATTATTGTTAAAATTGAAGACGTATAAGGATGTATTTGTGGATTTGATGGAGACTATCCAAATCGGAGAGCCTAATCCGCTTAGAGTTGAGAATGGAGGCTACACTAAGATTTCAATCGATGAGTTACATATTAAAAAAGGATACCATTGCAAACTGAATGACATCCTGTATTTCTGTCAAAAAATACAAAATGGAGAAGTGTTAGAGCCCATCGAAGTCAATCAAAATAACATGATTATCGATGGTGTTAAAAGGTATTTTGCCCACGTGAGATTGAATCGCAATACCATTCAAGTAAAGACAAGAGAAGTATTCATTGAAGAGTTTTTAGGTGAGCGATTTAAAATAATTAGGTAGTAGATATGAACCAATTTTTTTCAATTAGAAAGTCCCAAAAGGATAAGAGAGTAGGCACCATTATAGAAAATATTTTTGATGGCAGGGTTTCTATTTCAAGAAAGTCGATTGGCTATAAAGTTCCATTAAAACTTTGGGATGCAAAAAATGAAAAGGTAAAGGTTGATGCAGAGATAGATTACATTTCAATTAACAGTAGGATACAAATTTTGCGAGACCAATTCAACCGAATGGATAAAAATCAGAAGCAATTTGACAATAAAACACCGGCATTTATTGCTGAAAAGGATATTTGTTTTATTGAATTCTGTCGAGATATTTTGATTAAAGATTATGATGTTATAAATACACAAAATAAGTACACTACCATTATTAATTCTTTGGTTCTTTTCATCAAGGAACAGTACAACTTAGAGCGACTTCCAATTGAAATACTGCGTAAGTATGATTTCATATATGAGTACGCAAGGTTTATAACAAAGCAAACCAATGGGGTAAAGGACCCAACCGCTACAAAGAAAAATAACACTAGGTTTAACTACATAGTGGTTATTCAAACCTTTGTAAGAAAGTTTAATCAACATCACCATTATATTGATACCATAAAGACTGACCATTATGCCATTCAAGTTCCTAAGAAGAACTTCGAGAAGATTAAGTCTCGTATGTTGAAAAAGGATGATATAGATAAGATTATTAACTATCATGAAATAAATGGAAAGAGGAGAGTGAAGACAATGGAAGGAAAGTATCAATTCCTTTTTCAATTTTTCACATCCGGTCTTCGTGTCTCAGATATTCTCCTCATGAACTTTAAGCACTTCGTAAATGGACGCCTAGAGTTAATTATCATGAAAAATGATGATTGGTTATCTGTTCCTTTCTCTTTTAAGTCTGCCAAACTACTTTCATATTTTTATCCAATGGAATTTCAACAAGCTTTGGAATTAAACACAATTGGAGAGATTAATCTTGATGTTAGAGAATTGGAAACATTAATCAATATTCACACAGAGGAAGATTTTGGTTCATTAACCCTATTCGATTTGATGGGTCTTTGTAATCATCTCAAAAATCATAAGTTTGATGATTACAGTGAGGATGTACTGGTTATAGAGAATTTGATTCGTCGGATGAAATCAAGTGTGGCCTACTCGATGTGTGAAATCATAGGGGCAAAAGAACCTGGTCATGTATTTGATTATCTTCCTTATGAGGATTTCAAGGATTTAAAGATTTTTGACAAGAAAATGTTAACCAAAAACCAAGTTAAGCTTCTTGATAAAGGAAGGTCTTGTTATAACTCTAAATTGCGTAGAATCGGAAGAGATTTGGGGTTTGAGAAATTATCCAGTCACGTGAGTAGACACTCTTTTGCATACCATATGTTGGAAAGTGGTGCTTCAATTGAAGAGATTTCATTCGCACTTGGTCATGCCACTATCCAACAAACTCAAGGATATATAAAGCAGTTTCCAAGTAATTATGCGGATAAGGCTATTAAAGTTTTCGAAGACAGCTTTGACCTTTAGTTTCACTTGCTTCACAAAAGTGCTTCACAAGTTCAGATTTTAACTTAAATACAAAAGGACATCTCATTACGAAATATGTTTTATGTGCATGAAACACTATTTGTGTAGTCACAATTATTATATGTTTCTAATTTTAAGGCTAAAACGATTTAAACATCAAATCAATTCCACCATGAAAATTAAACCATCTATCATAACTTTATACTCTATCATTTTTTGTTCTTTAATGCTATCATGCAAAAAAGAAGAAGTTGTTGAAGAAAATGCCATTATTGCAGGAGCTGGCTACGATATAGTCAATTTAACCATAAACGGTAAAAAATATGACGAAAGTAAATCTCTCAACATACACTTTACGCGTGATAATCAAAAAATGTGCGATACCAAGAAAGGAAGAGAAGAAGCAATTGGTTGTAAAACTCCCGATAGCAGATTTAGCGTTTCATTTTATTTACTTTATCAGCGAATAAATACAGATTTTAAAAATTCGAAAGCAGGTAATTATTCCATAAGTGATTATTCTAATATTATAAATTATTTACAAAATGATACAGGGCCATGTAACCTTCATTTATACGCCACTTTAGATGATAACGGGAAAAGTGCTAAATTTTATACTGGTTCTCATGCGGTTCCCAAAATAACGCTTCTTAAAACAGGTTCTCAATACACTGATTATGAAATAGAAGGGACTTTTACTTCAGTTTTCGTTAACTCAAATAAAGAAAATATAACAATGACAGGCACTTATAAAAAAGTGATTCAGGTTTTCAATCAGTAATTCTAAAGTAACTTTCTTGGAAAATCCTAGACAATGTAATCAAGTTTTTCAAAGACAAAATTGAACTATAATTTTCATTTGCTTCACAAAAGTGCTTCACAAGTTCAGTTTTTACCTAAAATACAAAAGGACATCTCGTTAAGAAATGTCCTTTTTTGTTGACCAGAGGTCGAAAAGTGGCCTCGGAAGGAATCGAACCTTCATCTTAGGTACCGGAAACCTACATTCTATCCATTGAACTACGAAGCCAGGGTCGCAAATTTACGAAAAATTGCCCAACTGTTTTACCAACACCGCAAAATCTTTTGGATAGGGCGCCTCCACCGTAATCGGACTGTCATCCAGCAATTTAAAACTCAAACTATGCGCATGCAAAGCCACCCGACGCATTAAAGGCAACTCTTCCGTGTTTTTCTTCAACGAATAATTCCGCTTCAAATCCGACAAATACACCTCCGGACCCCCATACATCCCATCCGCCACGATCGGCGCCTTCAAACAGGTCAAATGTATCCGAATCTGATGCATCCGCCCCGTAATCGGCATACACTCAACCAAGGTATATCCCCGAAACACCTGCAAAGTCCGAAACCATGTCTCCGCATCTTTGCCCCGCTGACGATCTATCACCACCTTGCCATCTTTCAGGGGGAGAATGGGTAAATTCACCAACATCCCATCCCAATCCTGCATCCCCTCCACCACCGCATGATACCGCTTCGCCGTCTCCCGATGCTCAAATTGCATCGAAATATGCCGATAAGCCTCCGGATTTTTGGCAATCACCAATGCCCCCGTCGTCTCCTTATCCAGCCGATGACCCACCTGCGCATCCTCCACATAGGCCTTCGCCATCCGTAAAATCGACGGCGCAAACACATCCTTCCGCTCATCCAAGGTCGCAATTCCCGAAGGCTTATTAATCACCATAAAATCCTCATTTTCAAATAAGAGGTACTCACGTATATCGTGTTTCATATCAAATTAAAACGGAAAACTAATTTTGCCCATCGTCACCCAGGGCGAATCCCCCAACCTCCGACCCGCCTGCGCACCCGCATCAGACAGGGTTTCATTGGCCAATAATGCAAATAACAAGGCCTCTTTCGCCCCAGATGGAATCCCTATTTCATCACTCACCATCGTTTTCCAAGTGGGCAATAATTCTGCCAAACGTTTCATAATCAAGGGATTCCGACTCCCACCACCACTCGCGATCAATTCCCCCGCTGGCACCGGTACATAAAGTCGAAGAGCCAAAACAATACTTTGGGCCGTAAATTCCGTTAGGGTTCGGACCAAATCTTCGGTTGAAATCGACCAGCCGTTTTGCTCAATCAAATCCTCCACGATGCCTAAATGAAAATATTCAGGTCCCGTGCTTTTTGGAAAGGCTTCTTGGAAAAAATCCTGCGCCATTAAGGCGGCCAATAAACCGGCATGACATGCGCCGCTCAAGCCGATCCGCGCATCTTCATCAAACTCCACACCCGGAAAATATTTCCGAATACAGGCATCGATCAAGGTATTTCCCGGACCCGTATCCGTCACCAAAACCTGAGCCGCATCGCCATTCGCCGGCAAATAGGTAAAATTTCCGATGCCACCCATGTTCAATAAAACCCGGTCTTGACCCGCTTTCGAGAATAAAAAATAATCGCCATAGATGGCCAATGGCGCACCCTCGCCACCAGCGGCGATGTGCTTTTGGCGGAAGTCCGACAACGTAATGATACCCGTCCCCGCCGCGATATGGTCCCCATCGCCGATTTGAAGGGTTGAATGAGGCAAATGCCCATCGCGCATCGGTCGGTGCATCACCGTCTGGCCATGCGAAGCGATGACGTCGATGTCCGCCGGATCGATGTTCCAGGATGCTAGGGTTTCTTGGATCAATCGGGCATGTGTTCGCCCAATTTCCGCATTCAGCGTACTCAAACTCGGAAAATGAATCTGTTCTTTGGCAAATACCGCTTGGATTTTGGCCTTAAATTCTGGACTAAAGGAAGCCGTTTTAAAATGCAAAATCTCATAATTTGTCGCCAAACCATAACCCTCAAAGGCACATAAGGCCATGTCCAAGCCATCCATCGACGTGCCCGACATCAATCCCAAAATCAGTTTTTTGGACTTTCCCGAAATCTCATGCAAGCGCGCAATCTGTGGATTCATACTCTCTTTCCTTTGCCAAAGCTTATTAAGGAAACAAATCTACAAAAAAAGCCCTTGACTAATTTATTTAATCAGCTTTCTGATTATTTTTTCTCCATTCTACCGCTTCATTTGCCTATCTTTGTGATTCAATTTTGACCCAAATTTTCATGGCTTTAGATGTAATCATTGTCGGAGGTGGCATTGTGGGATTGGCCACGGCGCATCGCTTGTTGGAACAAAAACCCGACCTAAAAATCGCGTTGTTTGAAAAGGAAAACATGGTTTCCATGCACCAAACGGGCAATAATTCAGGTGTCATCCACTCAGGTCTTTACTATAAACCAGGCTCGCTGAAGGCGAAAAATTGTATTGAGGGCTATCACCAATTAATTGATTTTTGCCAAGCCCATCAAATCCCTTACGAACTCACGGGTAAAATTGTCGTCGCTTCTACGGAATGTCAACGAGGGCAATTGGAAAATTTATACCAAAGAGGCCTAGAAAACGGCCTCGACGGACTCAAAAAATTAAGCCTTGCTGAAATGCAAGAACACGAACCCTATGTCACCGGCGTCGAGGGCATGTGGGTGCCCCAAACAGGTATCGTGGATTATCGGGCCGTGGCGGCGAAATTGGCGACTTTGATTCAAGTCAACGGCTGCGAATTGCATCTCGGCGAAGGCGTAACAAACATCACCAAAGGTCTGACCTATTCGATCGTCGAAACGACCAAGGCGGTTTACGAGGCGAAATTGATCATTAATTGCGCCGGCTTATATTCGGACCAAGTGGCTCAATGGACCCAAAAAGAACCGCTCGACGTGCGCATCGTTCCTTTTCGTGGGGAATATTTTAAATTACGGCCCGACAAAGAATACCTCGTCAAAAACCTCATATACCCCGTACCAGACCCGAATTTCCCATTCTTGGGTGTTCATTTTACCCGCATGATGCGGGGTGGGGTGGAGGCAGGTCCGAATGCGGTCTTGGCATTTAAGAAAGAAGGCTACAAGAAATTAGGCTTTGATGTGAAGGAATTGTGGGATACGTTGACCTGGCCAGGATTCCAGAAAGTGGCGGCGAAATACTGGGAAACCGGCCTCGGCGAAATGTATCGCAGCTTTTCCAAAGAAGCCTTCACCAAAGCGCTACAAGTCTTAATTCCAGAAATTAAAATCTCGGATTTAGTCGAAGGGGGTGCGGGTGTTCGTGCCCAGGCATGTGACAGAAGCGGAGGCTTATTGGACGATTTTTCGATCGTGGAAGACGCCAAAGTGATCAATATATTAAATGCCCCGAGTCCGGCGGCAACCTCGTCTTTGTCGATTGGCAAGACGGTCGCGGGAATGGCCTTGACGCGTTTTTAATTTGAAGGGTGTTTTTTGCTAATTAGGAATTAAAATAATTAACAAGCTGGCGAAAGATTTTTTGCTGCTTGGGAGTAGAGGGCGTGAGGAGCGCATTTGAAAAGAAGATATGAAAGTATTAGTTGTTTATTTAAAGCATTACCGTTGGCGCGTCATCGGGGCCCTGGCCCTGGCAGCGACGAATCAGATTTTCTCCTTGATGGATCCTTACATCTTTCGGAAGATCATCGACGATGTCGCGGCGGTCTATCGCTCGAATACGCATTCGATGGATCAGTTCATTGCGGCGATTTGGCCTTTGGCTTTAGCTTCGGTGGGCGTGGCCTTTGTGAGTCGGGTGGCGAAAAATTTCCAGGATTATGTGATTAATACCGTGACCCAAAAAGTGGGAGCGAACCTATATTCCGACGGCATCCGGCATTCCTTGGAACTACCCTATGAAACTTTTGAAGATCAACGCTCCGGAGAAACGCTGGGAAAATTACAAAAGGTGCGAATCGATGTGGAGAAATTAATCACCATCGGGATTAATATTTTATTCCAATCGATCATCGCCTTAATTTTCATTTCGGTGTATGCCTTTTCGGTGCATTGGATGATTATGCCATTGTTTTTATTGACCGGCCCGCTCATCGCGATTATTTCCTCGGTATTAAGTAGGAAAATTAAGGTTATCCAAGTGGAAATTGTTCGGGAATCCACCGGTTTGGCGGGCTCCACGACCGAATCCTTGCGCAATATCGAATTAGTCAAATCCCTCGGTTTAGCCGAACAAGAAATCGCACATTTAAATGCTACGACAGAAAAAATCCTCAAATTAGAATTGAAAAAAGTGCGTTATGTGCGGTCCATGGCCTTTGTCCAAGGAACCTGCGTGAATTTATTGCGCATGCTGATGGTGGTGGTTTTGATCTATTTAATCTACGAAGGGAAGATCACGATAGGTCAATTTTACTCCTTGAACATTTATTCCTTCTTCCTTTTTAATCCTTTGCAGGAGATTGGCAATGTGGTGAATTCCTACCGCGAGGCAGAGGTTTCACTTCAGAATTTCGAGCAAATTTTGTCCATTCCCTCCGAGAAGAAACCGGAAAATCCGAAAGCGATTCATCAAATAGACACGCTCGCTTTTGATCATGTTACCTTC
>CAIVPF010000141.1 GCA_903907745.1 uncultured Cytophagaceae bacterium
GAGGCGATTGGTCCCGAAGTTCCGGCTGCTTTTCTGGTCGGTCAAAAGGTGACCGTATATCCTTATTTAAATTGTGGTACTTGTATTTCTTGCCGAAAAGGTCGTCGGAATGCTTGTCAAGACAATAAGACGATGGGTGTGCGCCGACCAGGTGCCATGACGCGTTACATTACTTTACCTTACAGCGATGTGTATGTATCGGAACATTTATCCATGACGGAATTGGCTTTGGTGGAACCTTTGACTGTTGGATTTCATGCGGTTTCGCGGGGTCGTGTGTCGGCGGCAGATCGGGTGGCGGTGATTGGATGTGGCATTGTGGGGATGGGGGCGATCGCTTCGGCGGTGAATCGTGGGGCGGAGGTGATTGCTTTGGATTTGGATGAAACGAAATTGGCCATTGCACGGAAAATCGGCGTGGCGCATACCGTGAATACGAGTCAGGAAAATTTGGAGGAAGCTTTGGCGCGCTTAACGCAGGGCGATGGTCCGGATGTGATTATTGAGGCGGTGGGTAGCCATATTACGTATCGAGCGGCGGTGGAAGCGGTGGCTTATACGGGTCGGGTGGTGTGTATCGGTTATGCCAAAAAGGCGGTTGAATTTAATACGGGGGTTTTTGTTCGGAAGGAAATAGAAATATTAGGATCTCGCAATTGCACCGATGAATTTCCTGAGGTGATTGCCTATTTGGAGCGAGGTCGTTTTCCGGTGGCGGAGGTGATTAGTCGGGTCGTTCCCTTATCCGAATCGGGTGCGGCATTAGCGGGCTGGGCAGAAAATGCGCAAGGAATTGTCAAAATTATCGTGGACTTAGACCTGGAATCAGATGAGTAGATCGAGTGTAACCATTGCCCTAGTTCCTGAAATCAAACAGGGCCCTTGGATTTATTGGTATGACCTAGCGTCTTCGATCCAAAAGGCTGCGGAATTGGGTTTTGATGCCGTGGAATTATTTACGGCCTCGTCGGATGCGGTGGATGTGAAGATGCTTCGAGGACTCCTCGAGAAATATGCTATTCAAATTTCCGCCGTCGGGACTGGGGCCGGAAAGGTCATTCATGGCTTAACACTCACGGATCCTGACCCTGAAATCAGAAAAAAAGCGGTGGCCTTTATCGAAGATATGATGCATTTTGGTGGCCAATTTCAGGCCCCGGCGATTATCGGATCCATGCAGGGAAATGCGGGATCAGATCGGAAGGCTTCTTTGGGGTATTTAGCAGAGGCCTTGCGGACCTTGGGGGCATTGGCTAGAACGCTACATGTTGATTTAATTTATGAACCTTTGAATCGCTATGAGACGAATTTGTTTAATCGGTTAGATGATGCGGCGCAGTTCTTGGAAAAAGAGGGGATTGAAGGTGTGGGTTTGTTGGCCGATTTATTTCATATGAACATCGAGGAACGTGATATCTCGGAATCGATTCGACGGAATGCCGAATGGATTAACCATGTGCATTTTGCGGATAGTAATCGTCGGCCTATCGGATATGGCCATACGGAAATGCATTCTGTGGCGGAAGCCTTGCAGGACATAGGCTATTCGGGTTATGTTTCAGCGGAGGCATTTCCTTGGCCTGATTCAGATTCGGCAGCGCAGCAAACGATAAACGCGTTTAACTTATATTTTAAAAAATAAATATGCAAAGATTTTGTTTAGCCTTGGACTTGGTTGAAGAGGAGGCATTGATTCAAGAATACGAAATATACCATGCGCCAGGCAATGCTTGGCCTGAGGTGACGCAGCACGATATCGATGCGGGCGTATTAAACATTGAGATTTTCCGGACGGGAAATCGGATGTTCATGATTTTAGAGACGGTTGATGAATTCACTTTTGAGCAAAAGGCAATTTTTGATCAAACGAATCCCAAAATTGCGGAGTGGGAAGAATTAATGTGGAAATTCCAAAAACCTCTTCCTTGGGCGAAAGAAGGCCAAAAATGGATTTTGATGGATCGGATTTTTAAGTCTTAAGGATTCGCTTGACGACTTTTTACTTCGTCAAAATTTTCATCATAATCTTCCCTAATGGTATTCATCCAGCGATCCCAAAATAAAAAATAAAGGCTGTAATTTCCTTTGACGTATTTGTGGTGCAAGTTATGATTCACGGAGGTATTAATCCATCGTCCGATTTTTGTTTTTGAAAATCCTTTTGGGTACAATTCGTAACCTAAATGGCCATAGGCATTGTATACAAATGAAAACAAGAAAAAGAAAAATAGATGTACTTTATGCATCGGCAAGGTGAAAATGAAGATCACAAATATCCCCACTTCCACGATCGCTTCTCCGATACTAAATGAATATGCGGCCCAGGGGGATGGATTTGTCGATAAATGATGGGTTAGATGCAAAGGTTTGTAAAGTAATTTGGTATGCAAAAGGCGATGCATCCAGTAGAAATAAGTATCATGTAAAAAGGCCATGATGGGGAATGCCAAGAAAAAATAGAGCCAACCTTGGCCATCTAATTCCGCATAAATTTTGGTATAAGGCCTAACATCCGGATTTTTCAAGATAAAAGCAGGAATACAGGCGAATAGACTAACACTAATCAGGGAAGTTAGAATTTCACGTCGATATTCTTTCGCCGATGGAAATACTTTTTGAATCTTTTTATACGCCCACTTAGACTTAAAAATCACATAAAAAAGGATGAAAAAAATTCCACCGATGAATATGTAACGACTAAGAATCTGAAGTAAAAAGAATAAGTAATTTGATACGTTCATATCAATGATCAGTAAATTGGAATCAAAGGTAAAAAAAAAATGAGAATTACTTTATGATTTTTTTGTCAATATAAGTTCAAAGGAGTTTAATTTGTTCGAAAACCATACACCATCGAATAGGAACTTTGTGTTCCATCGCTGGTTTTAATGCACCAATAATAGGTGCTTACCGGGTTTACATTGACACTTAATGATGCGGTCGTAGATTTTAAGGAAGCCACGGTTCGGTTGCTTACTTTGGAGGCATCCGTGTCTAGAAAAATTTCATAAGTCAATGTTTTGCTGTCAGGATCCGAACCAGCCCATGTTAAATTCACTTTTCCTCCCATCGCATTTTGGCTAGAACCTGATACCGGACTAATCGCCGTGGCAGGGAAGGGCGCATAGGTGGAGGCGCCATCGCCAGCTAAATAAAATTTCCAAACGGAACTTGCCGCGGTTTCTTTGACTTTGTTGGATTTTGAGATGATTTGCCAACTGTACGGAACTCCTTTATTTAAGGTCATCGTGGTTTTATCGCCATTTACTGTTTTCGTTGAAATAATGAAATTCAATAAATTTGTCACAATGATATCATAGGAATCGGTATCCTTAGCCACAGACCAAGAAAAACTCACTTCAGAATAACTCATACTGACGCTTTGACCTTCCAAACAAACCGTGCCATTCGCAGGCAAGGAAAGGTTCGCCGCCACCGGAGGAGGTGAGGTCACCACAGGAACTACATTTTCTCCGCCCGATGAACAAGCGAAAAAACAAAGACTCATGAAAATGATGATGGCTATATGTTTCATGTTTTCGCGATTTTAATCTGCTGATCTACCGAATTTCCTTGCACCTTGATTAGGTAGGTACCCACTGGAACATCGCTGATGTCCAAGGCCACCTCGCGTGAGGCGTCCACGAAATAGCTATTTTTTTGTAGGCTAGCGCCTTGAAGATTTAAGATGGAAATGTCTACTTGAGTATCTAAGCCATGTACCAAGACATGGAAAGGTCCGGTCGTGGGATTCGGATAAGCTTTGACTTCTTCGGAGAAGAAAAATTCTTCTTTGTGCATGCCTTGGCAAGGTAAATCCGTGTTGACCTGGATTTTTACGGCACCCGTGGGTAGAGTTCCGGTCCATTTTGGACCATTCACTCGATACGAGGCTTCATTGACTTGAACTCGGTATTCAATTGACCCGCTAAGTTTTAAATCGATGGTCTGATTACTGATATTAATCGACGATTGAACACTTAAAGTTGGTGGTTCCGTAATTTTGAGATCGAAGGCTTGTTGGTAATTTTTCTGTCCATCAATCGTAGCGAGCACGGAATAGTCGCCAAGCACCAATCCCGCCACGCTGGCAGTATTGTTTCCTTTTGGAATAGTGATGATTTTCTCGAATTTATTAGGCCCTTTGACGGTCAGGTTATAGGTATAATTGGTGTTTTCAATCGTCAGTTTAACCGCTCCATTATTTGTTCCTGCGCAGGTGGTGCCGACAACTTCTATTTTGTAATTCGTTACAGGAAGCGTAAAAACGGGGCAACCGTTGATATCCACCAGCGTTCCCAGTGGCGTATCCGGACATAAATCAAATGGATCTGTCACCCCGTCTTCATCCGAATCGATATAAGCGGCTTTGATGATTGGAATGGAGGTGAAATCATTGAACAGAATGTCTTTCGAGAGAATCTTGTTTCCGCCCATCCATTGGGTGATGAGAGAACTATACACCTGACGGAAGTCAAATTGCCGATCCATCTCATATTGATAATTTGTGTTCGGTGGAATGATTGGATTTACTCCACCTACGCTTGTGTCTAATTTGTTGCCAAATAGGATGATGGGAGAAACAGTACCGTGATCCGTTCCGCTGGTGCTATTGGATTGTACAGTCCGACCAAATTCCGAAATGCACATCCCTACCACCCGGTCGGATTTATTCATCGCATCCAAACTTTTCATGAAGGCGCTCACGGCTTCGTCGATGTCTTTCAATAAATCCGCGTGCGTTCCTTTTGTTTTATCGGCCGTATCCACTTGATTCCCGTGGGTATCGAAACCGCCGATTTCCACTTTATAAATCCGGGTATTTAAGCCTCCAGAGATTAATTTGCTGACGATTTTTAATTGGTCTGCTAAATTTGTTCGTGGGAATGTGTAATTTGTTCCTTTGGCATAGGTTTCCTTCAGCACCTTTCCATAGACATTGGATTGCTTGCCCATGAGCTGTAGGTATTTTAATTTTTCGCCCATGGGTGTCGAAGGATACAGATTATCAAACTCATTGATAATCTCATAAAAGTCATTTGGATTCGACGAAACAACACTTGTAAATGCTTTATTGCCTGTGAAGAGGAGGGAAGAATTCCAGCCGATTTCTAGGGCTAATGGATGCGGATAAAGTTCCGTTGGGTATGCATCTGGGAAATTCGGGTGTTTTTGTTCCAAATAGCGCGCGGCCCAACCGCTGTTCACATATTTCAATGAATCCGAGGCCGAATTCCAAATGTCCATGGCCCGGAAATGTGAATAACTTGGGTTCGGGTAGCTGACCGATTGGATTACCTTTAAACGATTTTCTGTATGTAATGATTGCAAGCCTGTCAAAGAAGGATGAAGCCCTAATTCAGTGCCTTTAAGTGGTAAAATTTTGTTATCCGGTAACATGACCGACGAGCGAATTTTATTCAATTCCGATAACATGTTCAATGGAATAACCGTATTCAATCCATCATTTCCACCGCTCAGGACGATAATTACCATGATATTGCCTTCTGCGACTGTATTGGCTAAGAGGGACTGACTTTGGTTCGCAATGGATTCATAGGGAAGAGAAGAAAATAGCGCCGGCATTGCTGCAGCGTGGGCCATTTGATGTATGAATTGTCTTCTTTTCATATTAAAACAGGTGGATTTCTCCCATTTGGAATAGGGCTCCGAACAAATTTTGAATGCGATAGGTTAAGGTATTTTTGTTTTCGTCGGTTGGCTTCGCCAGGTAGGTTTGGTACAATTGAGTAAAATAGGACGGTGCCACCCCATCGAGCGTCTTCATTCGAATGCGTAAACGGGCTGCTTGGGAAATAGGTACGCTCATTAAGCGGTCCACGGTTTCGTCGATCACATCATCGATGTTGCTTGGATTTTTTAGACTTGCCAAATACTTGATAAAGTCAATTTGCATATTGACGCCTCCTCTTATATCCCCAATGCCCAAATATTTCCCCCAACGACCCACGCCATTTCCCCAATTCGCCCGCTTAGCTACGGTGTCAGAATTAATCCAAAATAAATCGTAAACGGGTGCTTGGTAATAAGCCGGCCAGCCGGACACGCTTGGGGGATCCGTAAAATTTAGGCCCACATTCCCCATATCCCATTGTAAAGTGCGGTATTTGTAAAAATCTTTATTTAAATCCGAGGTAAAGCGTGCTGGGATATCTGTTTTTAAATCATAATTAATTATGGTGAAATCGAATTCTTTCATGATTCCAAAACTGAATTCCAGCGGAGATTTAATCATGGAATTGTAAAAGGAACTGTCGAAAAAATGGGCACTTCCCAGTAGGGCTTTCAGTGGTACCATTAATTCGTAATTGTTTTTACGCAATAAATCGGCCATCGGCGCAATGACGTTTTTCTCCACGGTGTCATCGATGATTGGATAGCAGAAAAATTGGTATAAGCGCCGGCACAAATACAATGCACATTCCTGGGTCGCAAAAATCATGTCCAAGGCCTCATCTAATTCCTTCATGCCGTCCTGCCCTTGTCGGCCTTTGATCACTCGATTTCCATAAAAAGCGGAGAATTTTTTGTCACCTGTATCGTGATTCCAATGGCTAAATTGGTTAACAATGGGCCCTGAGTTTTTCTTGGAATCATAATTGAATTGCCAGCCTACTAATAAGCGTGCCATTTCGGTGACATCCTCCTCGGTATATTTTGAGTTTGGCCCTTTGCCTACCGTGAAAAGTTCTTGTAGTTCCCGTGCATAATTCTCATCGGGTTTGTATTTTTGGCTACTTTGTAGATTTAAATAATCGAGCATCATTGGGTCTAAGGTGACCTTGTACATGAGTGATTTATAGGATTCAAAAGCGGAATCAAAAAGCATTTTGTAATGCTGGTACAACATCTTCACACTTCCTTTTCCGCAGGCCAATAAATTATGTAAGAAAAACACCATGCGCCAATGGATGGAGGTGTTCTGTTCAATCATGTTTTTGAATAGCCAAGCATCATGGGATTGATGGCGGGGCCATGGAGAGCCGTTAGGTTCTGGTGCATAGACATATTCTTTGCCTGGCTCGATGTAAAAATGCCCTTGTTTTTCGGTTTCTGCTTTGGTGATTTCGTAATCGTAATCGTTGACCGGCACGTTCGGTGTTTTCTCCACCTTGAAAATCAAATCCAAGGCTTTGCTCAGACTTAGTGATGAAATTTCCTGTAAATGCTTGGTGGAATATCCTGTTATAACACGATTTAACAGATGTTTTTTTTGGGCATTTTCCCACACGCCCGTATATGGCTCAAGGCCGGTATTTACGACCGTTCTTGAGGCTCTAGCTAGCTCTATTTGCTTTAAATCAATGTTTTCTTTGTAGAACTGGGATACCAAATCTACCGAATTTGGTTTTTTCATATGTTATAACATATTCAAATATAAATGATTAATTTTCGAAAAAAAATAATTTTAATTAAACGGTCGTTTGTATGAAAAGGAAAGAATTCTTTGGGAAAACCTGTCCGGCTGTTTTGTTAACAGTGCTTGCTTCTTCTGAATTTTTGAGTGCTTGCAAGAATTCTGTCGCCGAGGAGATGACTCCGCAGGTTGTTATTCCTCAGGAAGAAAAGGATTATTTAGCTAGGAAAAAGGCGATCGGTACGAAGGGCTATTTACAGGAACAATCAACGGTATATGTAGACCTAGCCCATGCGAGTTATTCCCAATTATTGAGTATCGGAAATTATGTGAACGACCAAGTAAATGGGGTTTTATTACTTCGAAAAGATGAAACGACTTTATTGGCTTTGGATAATTGTTGTCCGCATTTAGGAAGCCGCGACCGATGGTCCTATGGGGCCAATAAGTTCACCTGCGCGAACCATGGTAATTCCTATGGCATAGGCACGGGTCAAGTGGCGAATTGCAATTCCAACTCAGTTTTCGGAAATTTAAAAGCCTACAAAACGGCCTTGTATAAGGATTTGTTAACTATTTCTTTTGCTTAAGGGATTATTTTAAATGCCCATCTTCCACTAGGATTTCATATACATAGCCTGCTCCAAAATCTTTGTTTAAGACCAATTTGCCTTCAAAAGCCACTTGAGCGCCCAAGGGAATATTTTCATTTGATGTGATGGTCAGATCGCACAATTTCCCATTGTATTTAGTTCCATCTTGAATGTGGTACCAGTTTTTATTCATGATGCCATAATTTGCTTTTACACAGGTTCCTGCCACAAAAATTGTTTTTCTTTCATATTTTTTAGCCTGCGCAAATAAATCTTTTAAGGCGATGGTGCCGGCTACAGGTTTAAAATCTTTCGACGTGGGTGTCGCCTCAGGTCCGTGGTTGTGGCCGGGCATGTCGGCATTTGAGCTCGGATGCGCGGCGGCATTGATGATTTCTGATACCAGGTAAATTTTATCAAATACGCGTTTGTGTTCCACACTTTCAAAATTGGTCTTTAACAAACCGCCTTTGTAAAAATATTGTTCACCTACTTTTGCTTCCAATTTAGCCGTCGCAATCCAAAATGATTCGGCGTTTTCTTTGACTTTTAAATAGGTATAGCGTTCGGCTTGTAAGACTTCAGTCACCTGTACTTGGTGCATATCCCCCATGGGATTTTTGGCGGTAACTGGAACGGTGCTGTTCGGGATAGCGCTGTTAGCTGGGCTTTCGGTTTTCGTGTCTGCGACGATAACTTTGGGTTTTGAATCGCAAGATAAAAGTGCCCAAGTGGCGAATGCAAGTGTGTAAGTAAAAGTTTTCATATGCTTATTTTTTATTTCTAAATCGTTGGGTTAAGGTAATGTAATAACGGCCATAATTGACTTTAGGTTCATAAGTGCCTTCATAGGAAAGCATTAATGAGGTTCGTTTTTTGGTGTATAAATTGGCCGAAAAGGTCACGATATCTTGGAGCATTTTTCCTTGTTCCTTGTCAACAAAGGTATAATCTACTTTTCGATAACTAAGTTCTGTGGATAAAAATCCCTTAAATAAATCTTTATTTAGGGTGACTCCGTAAATGGTTCCGTTGAAATAATAGGTATTCATCCAGTTGGCATTTAGGTTCAACATCGCCTTGATTCCCGGCAATTGAGAAAAACTGATAGTAGCCACATAGTTTTTCGTGGGCTCTGCTTTATTGGATTGGTAGCGGTAAAATCCGGAGGCATTGGCATAAATAAATTTGGAGACCTTGTAATTGACTTGTAGGCGTAGGCCTTGTCGGGTTTCTTGGTTGATCAACTGATCCAGATAGCTGCGATACGTTTCGTAGTAAATGACATTTCTTCGGTTATCATACGAGGTGGTGAAACTAATACGCTGGCTCGGTTTATAGCGTAGTGATAAATAGGTACTGGTTAAATTGATTTGGTTGGTGGCTACGCTATCGATGCGTTGGTACAAATCCACTTCGACCGAATAAAATAAATTCAAGTTTTTAATTAGCGAATTATTGTGCTGAAAATAGGCGAATCGGCGATCGGTGGCTCCTTGGTATTTTTGTTCGGCGATGGCCAAACTACTTTGCATTGGGCCATGTTTGTTTTCGATCTCGTGGGCGATGAATCCGCCGTATTGAATTAGACCGGGGTTGAAGCCATAATCGTTTTGATCGGGACGTGTGCCTCCGAAAGCGCCAAAGCCTATTTTTTTAATTTTAGTTTCGATTTGAAGGCCGTCGATGGCTCCCATGTTAGCCATTTGAAGACTTAATTTCCGACCTATGGAAAGAACTGTTTTTTTGCCTATTTCCTGGCTGATTGCGAGGGAATAGACTTTGAAATCGTCGCTATTGGAGGAATAATTCAAGTTTTCACCTAAGCGTTTGGAATAAATGAGATAGGTTTCTAATGAGGTTCTGCCGCCATTGATGCGATTGATATCAAAGGAAAAGGTTGAGCGTACACGGTCGAAATCGCGTCCGGCGACATCCCGGCTTCCATTGGTCGATACGGAAATACGTCCATCAAAGGTTTGTTTTCGTTCGATCGGAGCTTCCTCTTTTGGTGGTTCTTCTTTTGGAAGTTCTGGTTTTATATCGTTTTGGATAATTCGATTGGGTTCGGCAATGCCAAGGGGTGATCCTTTTTCTCGAATAGGTCTTTCATAAAAACTAACCTTGGTGCCGATGGGTATCGTTTCTTTCATGAGGGGGATGGTCACGCAGGATTTAGAAGAAATGGACTCGACGATCAAGGCCTTCCTCCAGGTATTTTGTATAAAGATTTCAAGGGTGTCTTTGACTTGAATATTTTTGGTGGATTCGAAGCGGACATAGACTTGTTGGATCGAAATATAAGTCACTTGTCCCTCTACCCGAGAAAGCTCTTGGGCTTTTAGGCTACTACTGAATGCAAGGAACAAAAGAATTAATATTCTCTGTTTATTCATAGGTCTCAACTTCTTCCCGTCGGGTGGCAGGTATAGCAAGCGGTACTAACATAGGTATACCCTTTAACCTGTCGGTGGTTATTATCGGTCGTGGTTTTTTTATGACAATTTAAACAATTGAAGGTGCTGAAGTTTCCGGTAGTTGTGTGACATTCGTTGCATTTGGTCCAAGTGTTTTTATGTGTGCCGCTATATATTGGGAAATATTGAGCATCGTGGTTAAAAGTGCTTGGTTTCCAGGCAGTTTGGCTGTGGCAAGTAGCACAATCGGTCGGGAATCCTGCCGTTGCATGATTCGGAGTGGCCGTATTGTAATTAGTCGCATGGCAGCCATAGCAGGTTGTAGGTGCAGTGCTAATGTTGCCCGTTTTGTGACATGCTGCACAATTCGTGGCAATGGCTGCGTGGGCACCTTGTAATGGATAGACCGTGTTATGGTTGAAGGTACTAGGTCGCCAACTTGGGTTTGTGGTATGGCAAGAAGCGCAATTGGTCGATATCCCTAAACTCGCATGCGGAGGACTTTTTGAAGCCAAAAATGCGGCATTGTGACAGGCATTGCAATCGGTAGGGGTATTGCTGAATTGTCCATTTTTGTGACATGAAGTGCAATTATTTGCGATGGTTGCATGGGCGCCGGTCAAGGGATAAAAGGAACTATGATTAAAGGTACTTGGCCGCCAGCCGGGGTTTGTTGTGTGGCAAGAGGCACAATCTGTGGAGAACTTTCCTGTCACGTGGTTCGGATTTTTAGATCCTTGATAGGCGGCATTGTGACAGCCATTACAATCTTTAGGGGTATTGCTAAACTGGCCGTTGAGGTGACAGGCGGTGCAATTGCTTGCGATGGTCGCGTGAGCACCCGTCAATGGATAGATCGTATTATGGTTAAAGGTGCTTGGTCTCCAGCCTGGATTGGTCGAGTGACATGAGGCGCAATCTGTGGAGAACTTGGCTGTTACGTGGTTCGGATTTTTGGAGGCTTGGTAGGCTGCATTGTGACATCCATTGCAATTGGTCGGCGCGGCTTTTACATCCCCTGTCTTATGGCAGAGTGTACAATTAGTCGCTACAGAAGCATGCGCGCCCGTAAGCGGATAGACGGAGCTGTGGTTAAAACTACTAGGTTTCCAACCTGGGTTTGTGCTGTGACAGGAGGCACAATCTTTCGATAATCCTGCCAATACGTGATCGGGATTTTTCGCACTTTGGAAATTAGTTGTGTGACAGGCGGCACAATCTTTCGGAGTGTTACTAAATTGGCCGTTGATGTGACAGGCGGTACAATTATTTTTAATGGTTGAATGGGCGCCGGTTAAAGGATAGAAGGCATTGTGATCGAAATTGGCTGGCCGCCAACCTGGCGTTGTCGTGTGACATGAGGCGCAATCTGTGGAGAACTTGGCCGTTACGTGGTTCGGATTTTTGGAGGCTTGGTAAGCTGCATTGTGACATCCATTGCAATCTTTAGGCGTGTTTTTAAAGACACCCCCTTTGTGACATAGCGTACAATTCGTGGCAATATTCGCATGTGCGCCGGTCAAAGGATAAATGTTATTATGATTAAAGGTGCTCGGTCTCCAGCCCGGATTCGTTGTGTGGCAAGAAGCACAATCGGTCGAGAAGCCCGAAACCGCATGGTTCGGATTTTGCGCGGCTTGGTAGGCGGCATTGTGGCAGGCATTGCAGTTGGTCGGCGTGGTTTTCACATCCCCTGTTTTGTGACATGCAGTACAATTACTGGCTACCGAAGCATGTGCCCCGGTTAATGGATAGACGGCATTGTGGTTAAAATTGCTTGGCTTCCAACCCGGATTAGTGCTGTGACAGGATGCACAATCTTTCGAGAAGCC
>CAIVPF010000142.1 GCA_903907745.1 uncultured Cytophagaceae bacterium
CACTAAATCGGGTCTTTCTTGTAGGTAATCATGAAGGCCATTGACGATCGACAATCCCGATTGAATTCCTTTCTTCAAAATCTCCAACATGGCTACTGGTAAAACTCCCCCCACTGTGGCGATGCCGATAATCAAATAATCCACGGCTTCTAAACTTAGAAGTGCATTTTCTAAGCTAGCAAAAATGGGGATGTTGCGATGCTGCCCATCCAATAATTCGCCGGCATCCTGACCCGCCGTGGCAGGTCCATCGATGATGCCACAGATATCAAAACGTTCCGTGCCACGAATCAGGCCATGGGCTGTTTTGGCATCAGATGTTTGTAAAATTCCATTCGTTAATACGATCGCTCTATTCATGTGCACGTGTCAATAATTTTCCGGGCCGCTTTGCCGAGGATTTCAAATCATGATAAACTTCTTGTCCATTCACCCAAACGCGCGTGATACCGGTAGACAAGGCATGAGGGTTTTGAATAGTCGCATGATCGAGGACGCTTTTGGGATCTAATAATACTAAATCCGCATAGGCGCCTACCCCCAAGACCCCGCGATCTTTAATGCCCACATGAGCAGCGGCCATACTCGTCATGTGCTGAATGGCTTTTTCCAAGGGAAACTGTTCATTCACATAGCGCCCCAACACCCGAGTAAATGCTCCATAGCCCCTAGGATGGGTACCTGCATTACCATCGGAACAAATATTCGTATGTTCCCACGTGATAAAATCACGCACATCTTCCTCGGTCATCGACTTCCCAACGATGGCCTCTACAGAGCCCACAGATGGATTTTTCAATTTATACTCCTCTGCAATCGCAATTAATTTCATTAATGTTCCAGCCGGTTTTTCCTGTCTCAACCTCCCAATTTCAAGGATCGTTTTTCCTTCATAGCTTGTATTAGGCGCAAAATGCACGAGGAATGATTCGGCGGGATCGAACAATTGGTCCACCGCTAATTCAGCACTTGTCAAATTCGTATAATCTCGGCCAGGAAATAAAACGCGTAAGGTTGAATGCCAATAGGTGTAAGGATATACGTCGGCCGTAATGTTAATGCCTTCTTTTCGGGCTTGTTCTAACTGCGCCAAAATCTTTTTGGCTTGGCCCCAGTCGGATTTTTTGCCGAGTTTCAAATGCGAAATTTGTACGGGCATACCCGTCTTTTTCCCGATTTGAATGATTTCATCCAACGCATCCGCCATGGTCACATCTTCACTTCGTATATGGCTAATATAGCGAGCCTTATTCGCGGCAGCTACTTGCGCTAAGGCAAGGACTTCCTCTCTCGACGAGTAAAAGGCATGTTCATATTCCAAACCCGTGGATAATCCGAGCGAACCTTGTCCTAATTCCTTGCTAAGGGCTAATTCCATTTGCTTTATTTCCGAAGCTTGCGCAGCGCGAAGGCCATTTTTTTCACCCATGGCGGCTAAACGCAGGGTGGTATGGCCCGTATAGGAGGCGACATTAACGGCGACGGGGGTTTGTTGGAGTTTTTCCTTGATTTCTTGCATGGAATAACTATCTCCGTCTTGGCCAATCACAATACTCGTAATGCCTTGGCTTGCCGTAGAAATCGCTTCCGGATGCCGCATTACATCACCGAGGTGATGGCTATGGCTATCAATAAAACCAGGGGCTAAAACTTGACCCATTCCGTCAATAATCTTTTCGCCTGTCATGGGTTTCAGATCACCGATGGCCACGATTTTATCGCCTTGAATGCGCAAAGATCCTAGGCGTGCGGAAGAACCGGTTCCGTCAATGAGCCGAACATGTTGGATTAATATGCGTTCGTTCATGACTGGCTTTTGGGAAAAAGCCATCAAAAAGGAGAAACAAACATAGGCCAACAAGCAAAAAAATCGCATCTGTTTTATTCCGTAAAAATTCGAGATTTAGATTGGGTAGCCGTAGGGAAATCCGTTGGGATCTTCAAGCTAACCTTACCGGTGGCGGCCCATTCAGCGCCCCGTTGGAGGCAAGTAATGAAACCAACGCAAGCGACGGAATAATCCACGTGCCCCATTGGGGTGTGGAAAATACGTCCTTTGCCGTACTTGATTGTAAGGAGCATCGGTTCGTGGCGACCGGTTCCTTTGTTTTCTTTGGAGGAGAAGGCGGTGCCTAGGACTTCCATGTTGGTCGCCGGTCCGCGTAAACGGTTATATAACTCGTCTTTAGTATGCATCCAAGTCAAAGGCATGCCTTTGGTGATGGGGTGATTCGAGTTACGGATGATGATGGGATATTCGGTTTGAGGGCCGTGTGATCCTGCCGAACCGGCCTGTGTATCGCGGATCAAGGTATTATTATCGTCATAATACACATAAGGACCGTTCTTTTCACTCCGATTTCCCCAGCCACCTAAACCGATCATCTCGTTGTAGGCAGGCCATTCTGGGAATGAATTATCAGCCGCATGAATGACGACAAGGCCTCCACCGTTTTTGATAAATTGATCAAAATCCGCTTGTGTTTCGGCAGGCCAAGGGGCGGCGTTCCAACCGAAATTACAGATCACCACATCATAGGCAGCGAAATTCGGGTGAAAGCTGGAATCCATTTTGGATTTAGCGAGATCGGTGGTGGCAGGAACGCCCGGGATTTTATATTGATTGACCAAATCCTTGCCGTTCCAGGTGTATTTGGTGCGTTGGACATCGACGCTAAACAGGCCAGTTTGTTCTAAAAACTGCTTCATCATGGCGGTTACTTTGGGCCATTGGTCGTGGTTATTTTGTCCGTCGACGATGAGGGTTTTAATGATTTTGGGCTTGGCTGCGTAAGATAATTGAGGCGTAGCGACAAGAAACAAGCCAAACAAGCAGATGAGCGATACATACTTTTTCATAGGAAAATGGTCTAGGTTAATTTCCTACAAATTAGTGATTTTTAGAGATTATTTGGCAAGCGGGCAAAGAAAAAGCGATGAACCGATCTAAAGACAGGGGATTCATCGCTTTAAAAAGATTTACATATTAGTAGCTAGCATACAATAATTTGTTTGTCGTTCCAGCAGGCATTCCTGTCACTTTTAATTTGGCTTTAGTTTTTAATTCTGTTTCCACCTGAGCAGGCGTTTTGCTTGGGTTTAATGCCAAATACAAAGCAGCTACGCCCGTTACATGTGGAGTAGCCATGGACGTTCCGCTGATGGTATTGGTGGCCGTTGAGCTTGTATACCAAGCAGATCTAATTCCAGAACCGGGTGCGAAAATATCAACGATGCTTCCATAATTGGAAAAGGAGGAAATTGCATCATATTTAAAAGTGGAATTTATAGATGGGTTATACGTACCGTTTAGGTATAAACCTGAAGGGTAAGGATAAGCACCTGAGGAGCCCACGGTGATGGCAGCACCGACACGTGATGGCGAATAATTGATGGCATCTCGGGTATTATTACCTGCAGCTACACACATGACAATACCATCAGCCACTGCACTTTGGACCGCAGCATCTAAAGCAGCAGATACGCCACCACCTAAGGACATATTCGCAACGGCAGGATTTACAGTATGGTGATTTATAGCCCAGTTGATGCCCGCAATCACACCGGAAGTTGTTCCAGAACCAGAAGCGTCCAATACACGAACGGCAAATAAATTTACCTTTTTGGCCACGCCATAGTTTTTCCCACCGACGGTTCCTGCCACATGGGTTCCATGTCCATTTTGATCTGTCGAAGAAGTACCAATAGCAGTGAAGCCGCTTTTAGCGCGCCCTTCAAATTCTTGATGCGTTGTAAGTATCCCCGTATCAATGATATAGGCATCTACGCCAGTACCCGTACTTGTATAACTATACTTACCATCCAATCCGGTGGTTCCGGAATCATCGATCCGGTCAATGCCCCAAGTAGGTACAGGACTTTGCAAGGTGTTAATGGAATAAACTTGATCCTTTTCGATGAAATCGATGTTCGGGTTTTTCTTTAATTTAGCCAAGGTTGATGAGGAGATTTTACCCGCATAGCCTTTGATGGCGTCGTTATACACATGATCCGCTTTCACTCCATCACTTAAGGCCTGGGCATTCATGTCAAAATCAAGGGCATTGATCGACATATTATCCTGCTTATACACCACGATATAGGAATCCTTCAGGTCATCATCATCGGATTTATTCATCGTGTTCGTAGCTTGGGATAAATCATTAACAAACGAATTTTGAGAGGCACTCGGATTAATTTGTGTCAGCTCTTCGTTACATCCTACGACAAGGCTGGCCAAGGCAATGAACATGCCAGGCACTAGTAATTTCCGGTTCATAATATAAGTTTTATACGTTGTAAAAGATTTAATCAAGTTACAGCATGTACTAAAATTTCACAACCCGATTTTGTACCAAAATCATGAATTAAAACCCTATTTTGTACCAAAATCGGCAAAATTAAAGTCTATTTTGCGGTTCCGATTCCAAGGCAGAAAAAAGATGTAAACCAGCCCCAACAAGCATATACATAATGTGAGCGGTAACCAACAAGGTGTGCGCCCCGTCCATCGGACTTTGACCAAATAATTCATAAGGCGCAACCATCACATAAATGGAAATGACGAAGTTCAATAATACCAAGACCTGCAACCACATCGACCGAACCGGTAATTTTTTTCCCATCGCAATCAAATAACCCTGAGTCGCATACACGTAAACGGCCAACCATAAAAAACTCAATACCCCAGATTTTACATTTTTCATATCTTTTTCTATTTTTTTTGAATACCCAAAATTCTATTAGTAAACCGCCACTAATTGTCGGTTTACTAAAAAATTAATACTTTAGGTAAAAATATCTTTCCATGCAGGCCAAAGAGCGCGTAAAGGAGTTAAATGAATTGTTTCTTCGTAAAACATTTACGGTTACCTATGCCCATGTGGCGGGCTATTTTAAGGATGTTTGGGATGAGGTCGGTTATGGGGAACGCACATTTAATCGGGACATCCGGGAATTAAAGGAGAAATTAAAGGAGCGATATCCGAGTTTGGAGGATACACATGGTGAGCTGATTCGGTATTCGCGGGCGAACCAACAATACCGCTACATCCGCGATGACATCAGCGCATTTCCCTCTTTTTCGGAGAAGGAATTGAATCAAATAGCCTCGAATATCGAGTTCAATAAACATTTATTCACCGAAGGTACCGGAAATGGAATCGTGAATAAATTGCGGGCGATTAGTTTGGAGAACAATTTGGCACAATTTCATGAGGTCTTGCCTTGGTCGGCGATACAGCTAATCAAAGAAGGCGAACGCAGCGGTTCGGATCAATTGAAAACCCTCCTCGCCTGTATTTATGCCAAAAAACTCATCGCCATCACCCACAAAGGTTTGGAGGCGGAAGGTCCGGCGAGTGTCAAAAGGGGTTTGCCTTTGATGATTAAGGAATACAATAATGGTTGGTATACCGGCTGGTATTTATTGTTTTA
>CAIVPF010000143.1 GCA_903907745.1 uncultured Cytophagaceae bacterium
ATTCGATGATCTCGTTCACATGATTCACGTCGACCCGATTGGTCGACAAACGTAAATCTATTTTCGATCCTTGCGAGCTAAATAATCCTCCGCCCGATGGAATTAACCACAACAAGACCACATCCGCCGCCTCTTTGGTATCTACAAATTCCAAACCCGGATAATTTGGTTTCGCAACTTTGATTACGTCCTTATTCCGACCCGTATTCATATAGGTTTCAAAATAGACTTTGGTCGCGGCTTTTAAGGGCAGAATTTTTTGGTCATTCCGGGCCAGCACAATGGATTTCCGCAAAGCCAAATCCGCCAATTCCTTGAATTCTTTTTTCCCAATGGTATTCACCGCTTCATCCACATTCACATAGGGATTTTCAAATAGCCCTAAGTCAAATTTTTCAGTCAATAATTTCGCCACGGAAACATTAATTCGGGCTTCGGAAATGAGGCCTTTTTTAACGGTTTCCAATAAGATTGTCGGGTCCGCCGCCCCCGAGAAAATATCCACGCCGGCATTCAAGGCTTTTTGGTAACGCGCGTGTAAACTTAAATTTTCCACGCCCCAAGGCATCATTTCAATCGGACCCGTATCTGAATTAATGATGCCATGAAAGCCTAATTTCTTTTGTAATAGATCATCGATCATCGCTTTGTTATACGAAAAACCAACCTCCTCAAATTCCTTCCCTTTCGGCGCCGAATAATAGGGCATGATGGCCGAAGTTCCTGCCGCGATGGCGGCTTTAAATGGTTTCACATGAAAGTCAAACATCCCGCCTGGATAATGCGCAAATTTGCCCCAGTCGAAATGCGAATCTTGTCCGTCTACTTGGGGGCCACCCCCTGGAAAATGTTTGGTGGTCATGGCCACGGATTGCATTCCTAATTTTGTTCCTTGGAAACCGAGGACGATTTCACGTATCATATTGGAAGTCAAATCTGCATCTTCACCGAAGGTCCCTTCCACCCGTTGCCAGCGCGGCTCCGTCGCCAAATCCGCCATGTACATGTAGCCTTTGCGTAAACCCACAGCACGCCATTCGCTTGCTGCAATTTCCGCGAATTTACGGGTTAGTGAAAAATCGCGCATCGCCGCCAAACCCAATTCCCCGGGCCATTTTGAGAAAGCGGTAACGCCCACACTTAGGCCAACGGAAGCGTCCGTCGTCACGTGATTCCGAGGATTCGAAGCTACAATCGCAGGAATTCCTAAACGGGTAGATTCGCAAAGTGCTTGTAGGTTATTCGACCAGCGCGCCATCACATCCGGAGCTGCGTTTGCACGCAAGATAAAGTGGCGTAAATGGTATTGCGTGACACCTTTGGTCGTTCCGGCTGCCGACATGTTCGGAACGGGCAGTGGTTTACGCGTAAACATATTGGTATTTTGGACTAAATCCTCTTCGTTAAACCCATCAGTGATTTTTGACGCCGGGCCGCCGGGTTGTACGCCTTGTGCAAACACCTGATCGCCTCCCATGCGCGTGGTGCTGATGAGCATGAATCCTAGCTTTTCCTCGAGGGTCATTTGGCCCAACAAATCCTTCACTCGCTCTTGAACCGGCAAGCGCCAGTCTTCATAGCGGTCGAGTTTTTTATTTTTATTAAGGTCCTTGAATTGAAATTTGCCTTTCTGGATAATTTCGGCACTCCGATTTTCCAATTGCACTTGATTTTGCGCATGAGCAGAAAGACTGAACACCATCAGGCCAGTCAGTAAAAAAGATTTAATTCGGAAAAAGTTCATGAGATTGGGCTTGTTTTCCTAAGAAGACATGCGCAGGGTATTTCTAATCATTTTTTGAAAAAATCATTCGAATTTCCCATTGTTTTGGATGCTTAAAAAGGAAAGACCATCCATTTTCCCAAAGCCAGGAAAAGGATGGTCTTTCAAACAAATTCGTGTATAATTATTTCGTTGGCGCCACGGGCCCTTTCCGAATCGCTTTTACTTGCACGGGCCAAGGAATCGGTTTCCCAGAACTTAAAGTAGCCTTATCTCTCGGCATCGTGGCATTATCTTCACAAGCCATATAAACCATAATCGCAGTCAGTATGGCATTGTTTCGCAAATCATCCCAAATAATTTTATCATAGGTGTCTCGATTGGTATGCCATGTATAATTAAAATAAGACCAGCTCAAAGAACTTAAAGAAAAGCCAGGGGCGCCCACGGCCACAAAGGACGCAAAGTCACTTCCACCACCTCCTGGAACTCCTGGAAAATTCGTTTTGATGGAATCTTTGATGCTGCTTGGGGCGGCGGCTAACCAACGAGAAATAAATTCGCCCGCATGTAAATACCCCTGTCCTGAAATATTCGCAATCCTGCCCGTTCCATTATCCTGATTAAACAAGGCTTGCAGCTTACTCACTACCTCAGGATGATCTTCCACAAAGGCCCTTGACCCATTCAAACCTTGCTCTTCGCTTCCCCAATGCCCAACCAAAATCGTGCGTTTCGGATTTGGATAGACCAATTTTAAAATACGCATGGCTTCTATCATTGTCAATGTTCCCGTGCCATTATCCGTAGCACCCTGACCGCCATCCCAAGAATCAAAATGAGCCGAAAGCATGACATATTCATCCGGCTTCTCGCTTCCTTTTATTTCGGCGATGGTATTAAACGCAGGAACGATTCCAAGGTCTTTCGAATCTGTTCGAATACTAATGAGCGGATTATCGCCAGATTCTACCAAGCGATACAAGGTTCCATAATCTTCTAAGGCAATATCAACCGTTGGGATTTTTGACGTATAGGCATTAAAAATTTTATCTACGCCAAATCCACTTGACCAGTTATTGGTTAAAATGGCTTTCGCCCCCGCTTTTTCTAAAATGATTGGAAGCATTCTAGTGGAATACCCCGTTTTCGAGATGCGTTTACGCCAAGCTTCGGTTTGTTCAATTCGCTCTTTTTTTAATTTGTCAAAAGAAGCCTTGGTCGCAAATTGTTGCCAATTATCATCTGGCCTTCCGGTCGGTTGATTCATGGAAATCATGACGAATTTCCCCTTTACAGTTGGCAACCAGTTCGCAAACGCAAGCGAATCCGCAAGATCTGGAATGATGATGATTTCAGCCTTAATGGTTTTTCCTTTTGTGGATGGGCTCCAGGCTAATTGCGTCCCCTCTAAACTTTTTACTCGGGGAGAAAGCATGTCGATATGCGTGATGCCTCGTTCCCATCCTTTCCATTCGCCCCATTTTTCATTGCGGGCCGTGATACCCCAATTTGTGTATTTTTCGACGGCCCATTCATTGGCTTTTTGCATTTGAGGCGTGCCTACTAATCGTGGCCCGATTTTATCAAATAATTCATGTGCCATGGTTTGCAGTTGGGAATTATTGTTTTCCTCTTGAACTATTTTTTCTGTAATCGATTGAGCTGTTAATAGGTTCGCTGACAATATGCAGACCACCATGATTAGCCCTGTTATACGTCCTGAATAACGAAGGCAGCGTGTTTGGTTCTTTTTCATAGACTTAAATGTAGCTAAAAAATCGAAGAGGAATCATTTTTAAAATAATTTTCAACGCGTTTACAGGCGATTTCTGTACATTCGTTCATTAATCTTTACCAAATGTTAACCAAAGAAATACAATCCAATCTCTCGGAACCAGCGGTTTTGGAGCGCCTGTATCGACAAAACCCGTCGGCCTTTAAGTCCGCATTTTTGGAAATTTACGAAGAAATTAAGTCGCAAGAAGTTGCCCAAATTTGGCACGAACGCCTACATTATACCTCCGAAGAGGTAGCCTGGGGCAATTCCCGGGACTGGGCCTTTTTAGGTGTTTGGGTACTTATTTCGGCATTTTTCATGCAGATCCCAAATATGTTTGGGATTTCGCCGGATGCGTATTTTTCTAGAAATATGTCATTGATTGTGGTAACAGGAATGGGGGCATTGTTTGTTTTCCAACAACAATTGCGCTTTGCGACCATCTGGTCAGCCTTGGCCGCACTTTTATTTTCCATTATATACATGAATGTCGTTATGATGGACATTCAACGCGATGTCTATACTTTGGCATGTATACATGTACCGATTTTTCTCTGGATTTTCGTAGGCTATGTTTATGTGGGTGGCGCAAATCCGGCGGGCCCGAAGGGGATTGAATTCTTGCGCTTTCACGGGGATTTGTTGGTCATGACGGCGGTAATTGCACTAGCGGGTGGACTATTTTCGGCTTTGACGATCAACTTATTTCACCTCATTCAATGGGATATTGAGAAGTATTATTTTAAATATGGGGCGCTTTCTCTCTTGCCTGTGATTCCGGTGTTGGCTGGATTTTTGGTTCAAAAAAACCCACCCTTGGTCTCCAAAATTTCCCCACTCATCGCGCGGATTTTTACGCCCTTGGTCTTCGTGACGCTCTTACTTTTTTTAGGCGCGACGCCCTTTTCGGAGAAGGATCTCTTTAATGATCGGGAATATTTATTCGTATTCAATGGCGTTCTCGTGGGCGTGATGGCACTTTTATTGTTTTCGCTGAGCGAAATAACAAAAAAATCAGTTAGCCCATTTTATCAATATGTATTGGTCGGCCTCGCGATCCTTGCCTTGTTTGAAAATGGCCTGGCGCTTTCGGCCATCGTTTTTCGCTTAGCAGAATTTGGCATTAGCCCGAACCGCTTAGCGGTTTTGGGTAGTAATGTACTCATGATGGGACATGTCGCTTGGGTCACGAAACAGCTGATCGCTTTTGTCCGAGTAAAGCAAGAAATCAGCTCGGTGGAAAATAGCATGACGCTTTTCTTGCCGTATTATGGCGCTTGGGCAGCCTTGGTGGCCTTTTTGTTTCCATTGGTATTTTAAATCCCCAAAAGCAGACAAGCCCTCACACCCACACATTTCCTGGGCATAGCATTGTTTTGTACGTCGCTTCTGTGTAAACTTACAAATCAAACCTATACCTATGAAAAAAATACTGATGCTGTGGCTTCTCGCCACGAATGTATTTGCACAGATTCCTGCCGGAAAAAAGGTGGTGAGTTTATTGTACATCTATGAATTATCTTCCGGAAAATCTAGCCTAATTTTAAAAGAAAAAAGGCATTTTGAAGCACCGAATTGGTCGCGTGA